>NZ_CP053382.1:0-320780 GCF_014931605.1 Halomonas sp. MCCC 1A13316
AAGTTATTTGATTAATGAAAGATCAAAGACATAGGTTGGGGCATGATCTGTGGAAAAGCGTTTGGTAAGTCCTGCGCATCAGGGGCGGTTGAAGAAGCGAATCCAAGGCACGCAGCCAGACTGTCGAGAGCCTGCTGCAGAGCCGCTTTTCCACAGGGTTGTCTGGTGTCGAACCGCATGTGGATAACCCGCCAGGCGAAGGATACAATGGCCGGTCATGCATCAACGGGTATGGTGAGGTCGAGTGTCTCTTGCTCTCTGGCAACAGTGTCTGGATTACCTGCAGGACGAGCTGAATGCACAGCAGTTCAATACCTGGATTCGCCCGCTTCAAGCCGAAGAGGGGGAAGCCAACGAGCTGCGCCTGCTGGCACCCAATCGCTTCGTTCGTGATTGGGTTGGCGACAAGTATGCCAAGCGCATCAACGAACTGCTCCGGGATCTGGCCCCAGCCAAACCGCCAAGGGTAGTGCTGACAGTCGGAAGCCGCAGGGCGGCAGCGGTCAAGCCACAGCCACGAGACCTGGGAGCCCCGGTATCGGCCAACCCTCACTCTCCCCTGGCGCCGGCCGTGCAAGTTCCACCGCGAGGAGATATCGGCGACGAGCGTGAAATTGACCAGCTGCGTGAAGAGGGGCTCGGCTCGGGGCGTCGTCCGAGCGGGGATCGCGAAGTACAGGTCGAAGGCAGCCTGAAACACAACAGCGGCCTCAATCCTACGTTTACCTTCGAGACCTTTGTCGAGGGCAAGTCGAACCAGTTGGCGCGGGCCGCCTCGCGGCAGGTTTCCGAGAACCCGGGAGGCGCCTACAACCCACTGTTCCTGTATGGCGGCGTCGGTCTGGGCAAGACCCACCTGATGCACGCGGTGGGCAACGCGCTGGCAACCCGGCGCGAGAATGCACGCGTCGTCTACCTGCACTCCGAACGTTTCGTGGCCGACATGGTCAAGGCGCTGCAGCTCAACGCCATCAACGACTTCAAGCGTTTCTACCGCAGCGTGGACGCGCTGTTGATCGACGATATCCAGTTCTTTGCCGGCAAGGAGCGCTCCCAGGAGGAGTTCTTTCATACCTTCAATGCACTGCTCGAGGGTGGCCAGCAGATGATCCTCACCTCTGATCGCTATCCCAAGGAGATCAGCGGTGTCGAGGAGCGTCTCAAGTCGCGCTTCGGCTGGGGGTTGACCGTTGCCATCGAGCCGCCCGAGCTGGAAACCCGTGTCGCCATTCTGATGAAGAAGGCAGACCAGGCCAAGGTGGACCTGCCGCACGATGCCGCCTTCTTCATTGCCCAGAAGATTCGCTCCAACGTGCGCGAGCTGGAGGGGGCGCTCAAGAAGGTCATTGCCGATTCTCACTTCATGGGCAAGCCGATCACCCAGGACTTCATTCGCGAGTCGTTGAAGGATCTGCTGGCGCTGCAGGACAAGCAGGTGGGCGTGGACAACATTCAGCGCACCGTTGCCGAGTACTACAAGATCAAGCTGGCCGACCTGCTCTCCAAGCGGCGTTCGCGCTCGGTGGCGCGACCGCGTCAGGTCGCCATGGCGCTGGCCAAGGAGCTGACCAATCACAGCCTGCCTGAAATCGGCGATGCCTTCGGTGGGCGAGACCACACCACGGTACTGCATGCCTGTCGCAAGGTGCAGGCTCTGCAGGAAGAGAGCGCTGATATCCGTGAGGATTACAAGAACCTGCTGCGGCTGTTGACCAGTTGACGGCTCGTTCGCCTTGACGTCTGACATCAATGCCCGACACCCATCTACAGGACTAGACGTGGAGCCGACATGAGATTTTCCATTACCCGCGAAGCGCTGCTACGGCCGCTGGCACTGGTGGCTGGCGTGGTGGAGCGACGCCAGACCCTGCCGGTGCTGTCCAACGTGCTGATCCAGGTCGATCAGGACGAGGTAGCCCTTACCGGCACCGACCTCGAGGTCGAACTGATCGGACGCACGGTAGCATCACAGGTCGATGCACCGGGTGCCGTTACCGTGCCGGCCCGCAAGTTGATGGACATCTGCAAGTCGCTGCCCGACCAGGCCGAACTGCAGTTCAGCCTGGAGGAAGGACGCGCCGTGCTGCGTAGCGGGCGTTCCCGCTTTACCCTTTCGACCCTGCCGGTCGCTGAATTCCCGAATATTGAAGATAGTGCGGGCGATGTTGAGCTTAGCCTGCCACGCGGGACGCTCAAGCATCTCATCGATGCCACCTCCTTTGCCATGGCCCAGCAGGACGTGCGCTACTACCTGAATGGTATGCTGCTTGAGCTGCGTTCCAACCTGGTGCGTACCGTGGCCACCGACGGTCACCGGCTGGCCGTATGTTCTCGCCCGGCAGAGATCCAAGTGGAGCCAGCGCGCAAGCTGATCATACCGCGCAAGGGCGTACTCGAGCTGGTACGCCTGTTGGATGACAGCGACGAGCCGGTGACATTGACGCTCAGTGCCAGTCATGTGCGTGCCCATACCGGCGATTTCACCTTCACTTCCAAGCTAGTCGACGGCAAGTTCCCCGACTACGAGCGGGTAGTACCGCGTGGAGGCGACAAGGTCTTCATTGCCGAGCGTGCCGAACTGCGTCAGGTGCTATCACGCACGTCCATTCTCTCGAATGAGAAGTATCGTGGTGTCCGTCTGCATCTCCAGGAGGGCAACCTTCAGGTAATGGCGAACAATCCCGAGCAGGAGGAGGCTGAGGAGAACGTAGCCGTAGAGTACGGTGGCGACTCTCTCGAGATCGGCTTTAATGTTGGCTATCTTATTGATGTTCTTAGTGTTATTGGAGAGGATAGGGTGCAGATGACTCTCGCCGATTCGAACAGTAGCGCCTTGTTGGAAGAGCCCGGCGGGGGCGATGCCCTGTATGTCGTCATGCCGATGCGCCTGTGAGGCGACCGTTCTGCTTGCCTTCCATCACACCTGGCCGTACCACGATCGTGACCCGGCCGGGTGTCACCTAGCTGTGCATCTCGCTGTATGCTGATCGACCGTCTCGCTTTTACCGGCCTGAGAAATCTCGGCATGCTCGATTTTACACCGAGCCCCGGTATAAACCTGATCGTGGGGCGCAATGGCAGCGGCAAGACCAGCCTGCTCGAGGGGCTTCACATCCTTGGCATGGGGCGCTCCTTCCGCACACGGCAGCTAAAACATGCCATCTCCCATGACGCCGAGGAAATGACGCTGTTTGCTCGCCTGGCCGGCGACCCTCCGCTGCCGGTCGGGGTTCGTCGTGCGCGCGATGTGGCGGAGATGGAAATGCGCATGAAGGGAGAGCGGATTTCGCGCTTGGCGCAGTTGATCGAAGCTCTTCCCTTGCAGCTGGTCAATCCCGATGCCTTCCGTCTTCTCGAGGGGGCTCCGGCCGGCCGAAGGGAGTTCCTCGACTGGGGGGTGTTTCACGTGAAACACGACTTCTACGATGCCTGGCGCCGCGTCAAGCGAGCGCTGAAGCATCGGAATGCGCTTCTCAGACATGGTAGAATGGATGCCAATAGCCTGGCTGCGTGGGAGCAGGAGCTGGCACTTTGGGGCGAACGGATCGATATCCTGAGACGCGAGTGGATGGTGAGCTTCGTTCCCGTATTCGAGGAGACGCTCGGCCGCTTGATCGATTTGCCCGATTTGAGCCTGCGCTATTCTCGCGGCTGGGACAAGCAGCGCTCCTTGCGTGAGGTGCTTGAACAGGGCCGGACGACGGACCAGCAGATGGGGTTTACCCAGAATGGCCCCCAGCGCGCCGACATGCGCATCCGGCTGGGGCGTCGCCCTGCCGTTGAGGTGCTGTCGCGAGGCCAACAAAAGCTGGTAGTCAGTGCGCTAAAACTGGCCCAGGGGCGACTGCTAGAGCAATCGACAGGGCGCAGCTGTCTCTATTTGGTAGACGATTTACCCGCAGAGCTGGATGCCGAGCATCGTCGTGTATTTTGCCGACTGCTGGAATCCATGCGCTGCCAGGCTTTCATCACTAGTGTCGAACACGATGCCCTCGTGGGACCATGGCAATCCCACACGCCAATGACGATGTTTCACGTGAAACAAGCCTCGTCCGGAGCAGGGCAGCTAGTGCCTCAGGCACAGATAGACTTCACGACGGAGTAGTCAATGAGCGAGCAAGCTTACGACTCATCGAGCATCAAGGTCCTCAAGGGGCTGGATGCCGTGCGCAAGCGTCCCGGCATGTACATCGGCGATACCGATGACGGGACAGGTCTTCACCACATGGTGTTCGAGCTGGTGGACAACTCCATCGATGAAGCCCTGGCCGGACACTGCAGCGAAATACGAGTGATCATTCATCCGGACGAGTCGATCACTGTCAGCGACAACGGCCGCGGTGTTCCCACCGACATTCATGAAGGGGAGGGTGTGTCGGCGGCGGAAGTCATCATGACGGTGCTTCACGCTGGCGGTAAATTCGACGACAACTCCTACAAGGTGTCGGGCGGTTTGCATGGCGTTGGCGTGTCGGTCGTCAATGCGCTTTCTGAAGAGCTCAAGCTG
The DNA here is from genome assembly GCF_014931605.1 of Halomonas sp. MCCC 1A13316. Classification (NCBI taxonomy): domain Bacteria; kingdom Pseudomonadati; phylum Pseudomonadota; class Gammaproteobacteria; order Oceanospirillales; family Halomonadaceae; genus Billgrantia; species Billgrantia diversa. The sequence continues at coordinate 4,508 of NZ_CP053382.1, forward strand.
ACGATATGGCGGGCAGGACAAGTCCATGAACAGATTTACCGTCATGGCGTGCCTCAGGCACCGCTTGGCGTGGTGGGGAAAACCGAAAAGACCGGCACCCGCGTCCATTTCAAGCCGTCATCGAATACCTTCGCCAATATAGAGTTCCACTACGACATCTTGGCCAAGCGCTTGCGCGAGCTCTCGTTTCTCAACTCCGGTGTGGCGATTCGCCTGATGGACGAGCGCAGCGGGAAGGAGGAATTGTTTCACTACGAGGGCGGCCTCAAGGCATTCGTCGACCACCTTAACACTAACAAGACCGTACTCAACCCGGTGTTCCACTTCGAGGCCGAGCGCGAGGACGGTGTAGTGGTCGAAGTGGCCATGCAGTGGAGCGATTCGTTTACCGAGAACATCTACTGCTACACCAATAATATTCCGCAGCGGGATGGCGGTACCCACCTGGCCGGTTTTCGTGCCGCCCTGACACGGACGATGAACGGATACATCGAAGCCGAGGGGTTGCTGAAGAAGACCAAAGTGGCAACGTCGGGCGACGATGCCCGTGAAGGCCTTACGGCCATCATCTCGGTGAAGGTTCCGGATCCCAAGTTCTCCTCCCAGACCAAGGACAAGCTGGTCTCCTCAGAGGTCAAGACCGCGGTCGAGCAGGAGATGGGGCGACTGTTTTCTGACTACCTGATCGAAAAGCCTAACGAGGCGAAGGCGATCGTCAACAAGATGCTCGACGCCGCACGCGCTCGCGAGGCGGCGCGCAAGGCGCGCGACATGACTCGGCGCAAGGGAGCCTTGGACATCGCTGGCCTGCCGGGCAAGCTTGCCGACTGCCAGGAGAAGGATCCCAGTCTTTCCGAGTTGTTCCTAGTCGAGGGCGACTCGGCCGGTGGAAGCGCCAAGCAGGGCAGGGACCGTCGCACCCAGGCGATTCTTCCGCTCAAAGGCAAGATTCTTAACGTCGAGAAGGCGCGCTTCGACAAGATGCTCTCTTCCGCCGAGGTGGGCACGCTCATTACTGCTCTCGGCTGTGGTATCGGCCGCGAGGAGTTCAACCCCGACAAGCTGCGCTACCACTCGATCATCATCATGACCGATGCCGACGTTGACGGTTCGCATATTCGCACGTTGCTGCTGACTTTCTTCTTCCGCCAGATGTCGCAGCTGATCGAGCGTGGTCACGTCTTCATTGCCCAACCGCCACTGTACAAGATCAAGCGTGGCAAGCAGGAAACGTACCTCAAGGATGAGCAGGCACTGATCGATTACCTGACCACGACGGCCATGGATAGTGCCAGGCTCTACGTCAACCCGGATGCACCTCCGGTCACCGGGGCACAGCTCGAATCGCTGGTTGGACAATACCGCGACGTGATGAAGCGTATCGATCGTCTGTCGAGGGTCTATCCCAACGAGGTGCTGCGCAAGGTAGTGCACGCTGCTCATCTCGAAGGCGAAGAGAGTCTCAAGGATCGCGTTACCATGCAGAACTGGATCGCCTACCTGCAGGAGGAGATGGACGCGTTGGTGGCCTATGAGGGCGGCCCACGCTATACCTTCCGCCTCGAGGAAGACGCTGAGCGTGAACTCTTCCTGCCGGCGGTAACGCTCACCGCGCATGGTGTCAGTTCCGATTACGTCTGGGGGATCGACTTCTTCACCAGCGCTGATTATCGCGCCATGGCGGCGCTGGGAGAAACATTGGAAGGCCTGCTCGAAGAGGGGGCCTATATCGCTCGTGGCGAGCGTAAGAAGTCGGTTGGCACTTTCTATCAGGCGCTCGAATGGTTGATGGCCGAAGCCCAGCGAGGCCTTTCGGTGCAGCGCTACAAGGGGTTGGGTGAGATGAACCCGGACCAGCTATGGGAAACGACCATGGACCCCGAAACACGTCGTTTACTACGAGTGTCGATCGAGGATGCGGTGGCTGCCGACATGATGTTCAACACCCTGATGGGTGATGAGGTCGAACCGCGCCGCGCCTTTATCGAGAGCAATGCCCTGGTAGCTAATCTGGACGTCTAGAGGACGCGGTGTTTCACGTGAAACACCTTTTTGTCACGTAAGCTCTTGACCTATAAGAAAGCCGACCCATAGCGGGTCGGCTTTTCTTCATGTGCGCCAGGCATGGCGCGCAGCGCCTGACTGGCGCTGTTCCCGAGAGTGGTGTCTCGGGATGACTTGGGGGTGAAAGTCCCCCTGCACGCCCGGCAAGGGGAAGTGCTAGCCGACGGCAAGGGTGTCTCCCGCGAGGGGGAATCTGAAGGAAGCCTGAGGCAAAACGCTGGCCTGACGAACAGGAAGCGGATACAAGGCGGCATGGCGGGGTGAGGTGTCAAGAGTCACTAAAGCCCAATACTTGCACGGAACGCCATGGCGTAAATCCGACAGGCATAAGCGGGAAGGTCGCGCGTCTTACCCTGGGAGGTCTGGTGGTCTGCCACGGTGCTACCGGCGTCGAGAGGCGACGGGATGGGCTATCAGACGTCAGCAGAGGCCATAGTAAGTGCCGATTCACCACGGCACCAAGGGCCGAACATGAGGAACCGCGAGTAGGCGATGACGTCTCGAGGATCGATCATGAAGACCGAAGCTGGCGCTGATACCGCCACCCACCCAGAGGGGCAGGGGCGGAACCCCGAGCCCCGGCCGGTGGGCGTCGAGACGGTTCCGGCGTCGTCATCGTGGACGAAAGCGGAGCCCGACCCGCTCATGGAGGCCGCGGTAGAGAAGGCCAACATGGCGCGGGCTTACCGTAAGGTGGTCGCCAACAAAGGCGCACCGGGTGCCGACGGCATGACGGTGGTCCCGTTGGCCGACCACCTGAAACAGTACTGGCCGACGCTGCGTGAGCGGTTGCTGGTCGGAGAGTGCCACCCCAGCCCGATCCGAGCCGTCGAGATCCCCAAGCCCAAGGGCGGGACGCGACAGCTCGGCATCCCCACGGTCACCGACCGGCTGATCCAGCAGGCGCTGCTGCAGGTGCTGACGCCGCTCTTCGATCCGGGTTTTTCCGAATCGAGCTACGGTTACCGCCCGAAGCGCAGCGCCCAGCAGGCCGTCTCGGCCATGAAGACCCATGTCACTGCCGGCCACCGCTGGGTGGTCGTCCTCGACCTGGAAGCCTTCTTCGACCGAGTGAACCACGATCTGCTGATGGCGCGGGTCGCGCGCCGCGTTCGCGACAAGCGGGTGCTGCGCCTGATCCGCCGCTACCTGGAAGCCGGGATGTTCCAGCACGGCCTGACCACGCCGCGCCGGCAGGGTACGCCCCAAGGCGGACCGCTGAGTCCGCTGCTGGCCAGTATCCTGCTTGATGCCCAGCAGGCGGTCGCGACCGCCGGTACTATGCTGTCTTGGTGTCAGGCCCAGGGAGGCGGCAAAATCGCGCCCGCGCTTGAAAGCCTGGGCATCGCCCAGAGCGCTGGCCAACGCACTGGCGGTGACGGTGAGTATGCCGACGCCACGCAGGGTCATCAGCCGCTTGGCGATGGGATCGGTCTGGGCGTGGCACTCGATGCCTTCTGTCACCGTGACAATGCGCGCATCCAGGTGGCGCAAATCCTCGGCGAGGCCTGCCAACAAGACACGGAAGTCATCAGTCAGGCCGTTCTCGGCATCCTCCAGCCAGCGTGGCAAGGCTACTCGCAGCTGGCCGATGCCGGTGGGCGCCACCAGCCCGTACTCGCCGATCAGGCCACGAATCTGGTTGGCCTTGGCGGTACGCTGCTGAACCAGTTCACTGCGGATGCGATGCGCCGCCTGAACATCTTGCTGGGCGACCGACTTGACGGCGACGAAGCGCATGTGGGGGCGGCCCATGGCCTCGCAGATCGCCTCGGCATCCACACGATCGTTCTTGTTGCTCTTGACGTAGGGCTTGACGAACTGGGCGGCGATCAGCTTGACGTGATAGCCGCGCGCCTGCAGCTCGCGGGCCCAGTGGTGGGCGGAGGCACACGCCTCCATACTGATCTCGGCCCCCATGGGGACGCGCTTGACGATGGCGTCCAGCCACTTGTCACGCTGGTACTTGCCGCGCCATTGGACCTGATCATGACGATCGACGCCGTGGACATGAAAGACGGATTTGGCAATATCGACACCAACGCGTGAAATGTTCATGGGATGCGCTCCTCAGCAGATAGCCTCACCCTCTCAGTGTGGCGCATCGGCGCCGGGGTAGGGTGGGGAGGACTCATCCCATTGGTGGTGTGGGAGGGCGCCGGGGGCAACCCCGGCCCCTACCCGATTAGCGCCTGTCTTGTTCTATGGGTTTAGTAACCAATCGACGAAGGCAGCAAGATCGTCAAAAATTAATGCCTTACCGATACCTGTCCCCTTTGTCTCGGTCCTGCGTCCTTTTCCGGTGCGCACAAGAACTGTATGGCAACCCATCGATTCCCCAGCCTGCAAATCGCGCAGACTGTCGCCCACCATCCAGCTTCCCTCCAAGTTAGGCAGCCGTAACACGTCGCGTATTTCAGCCAGAAGCCCGGGTAAAGGCTTGCGACAGGAACACCCTTCATCGGGTCCATGCGGGCAGTAGGCGATATGCGTGATTGCACCTCCCGCCTCGTTGACCCGCCTTTCGAGCTCGGTGTGCATCGATGCCAGGGTGGCTTCATCATAGTAGCCTCGCGCGATTCCGGATTGGTTGGTGGCGATGGCAACGGCCCAGCCCGCACGGGACAGGCGTGCCATGGCTTCGATGGCGGTAGGGTAGGGGATCCATTCGTCCAGCGACCGGATATAGTCGTCTGAGTCCAGGTTGATGACGCCATCCCTGTCGAGAATAACGAGTCGGGTTGCCTCGGCCATTGACTCACCATGAACAGATTCGGAGATAGGAGAAGTGTTTCACGTGAAACAGGCGCTGCCAAGACGGGCTTCGCCAGGATGTGTCATGTTTCACGTGAAACGCCAGAAGCAAATAAAAAACCGGCCGGGAGAGTCCCGGCCGGTTGGTCGCGCAGGGGTATAGCTTATTGCTGTAGCAGGGCGATGTCCGCCACCTCGAGAAATAGCGCCTGGAGAGCGGCCAGTAGCGCCAGGCGGTTGCGCCGGATGGCATCTTCGTCAGCCATGACCATGACCTCATCGAAGAACGTATCCACCGGGGCGCGCAGCCCAGCCAGAATGTCCAGCGCTTCGCGATAGCGTCCTGCAGAGAACAGCGGCATGACTTGCTCGGAGCTGGATGAGACGGCATCGTTCAGCGCCTGCTCGGCGGGTTCCAGCAACAATGACCGGTCGATCTGGCCACCGGCATCGTCGGCCTGCTTGGCGAGGATGTTGGAGACCCGCTTGTTAGCCGCCGCCAAGGCAAGAGCTTCCTCGCGCTGGGTGAACGCGTGCACCGCACGCAAGCGACGGGCGAAGTCGAGAGGTTTGGTCACGGGCCGGGCACGCACCGCGAGATACACTTCGGCCGGGATGCCTTCTTCCTGACCCCAGGCGCGGAAGCGGTCTAGCATGTAGCCGAGCACATCCTCGACCAAGCCCTCGGCATAGGGCAGCTCCTGGTGCTGTGCCGCAGCGAGTTCGAGCAGTTCGCGCAGGTCGAGATCCAGTTCGCCCTTGATCAGGATGTTGAGCAGACCAATGGCGGCGCGGCGCAGAGCGAAGGGGTCCTTGGTGCCGCTGGGACGCTGACCAATACCGAAGATGCCGGTTAGGGTGTCGAGCCGGTCGGCCAACGCCAGGGCCTGGCCGGTGCGGCAGGCAGGAATCTCATCGCCGGCGAAGCGCGGCAGGTACTGCTCTTCCAGGGCCTGTGCCACCTCGCCGGGCTCCCCGTCATGGGTGGCATAGTAGCGACCCATGATGCCCTGCAGCTCGGGAAATTCGAGCACCATCTCGGTGACGAGGTCGCACTTGGCCAACTCGGCGGCACGACGCGCCAACGCCACGTCACCGCCGATGCGGCCGGCAATGAAGGCTGCGACGGCCGCACTACGATGCGCCTTGTCGGCGAGAGTACCGAGCTGCTGCTGGAACACCACGTTGGCGAGACCGGGGAGGCGTGCCGCAAGTGGCTGCTTGCGGTCGGTGTCGTAGAAGAAGGCAGCATCGGCGAGGCGTGGGCGAATGACCTTCTCATTACCTTCGATGACCCGTTGTGGCTCCTGACTGTCGATGTTCGCGATGGTGATGAACTGCGGCTTGAGTCGCCCCTGCGCATCGAGCAGATGGAAGTACTTCTGGTTTGCCTTCATCGATGAGATCAGGCATTCCGCCGGCACTTCGAGGAAGCGTTCGTCGAAGCTGCCGGCCAATGCCACCGGCCACTCGACCAGTCCACTGACTTCAATGAGCAGCTCTTCGTCGATTACCGCCTGGGCTTCCTGAACCTCCGCCTCGGCCAGCACCTGCTCGCGGATTCGCTCGCGGCGGCGCTCACGATCGGCCAGCACCCAGGCCTGCTCGAGGGCGGCGAGATAGTCGTCGGCATGGCTCAGTTCGATGGGCTCGGGCGCGTGGAAGCGGTGTCCGCGAGTGGTACGACCCGCAGTCAGCCCCAGCGACTGGGCCTCGATCACCTCGTTTCCGTAAAGCATGACCAGCCAATGTACGGGGCGCGAAAACTCGATTCGGGACACGCCCCAGCGCATGTTCTTGGGCACCGGCAAGGTCGCGATGGCCCGGTCGACGATGGCCGGCAGCAGTCGGATCGTCGCCTCGCCCTGCTGCTGCTCACGATAGCCAAGCCATGTGCCCTTGTCGGTCTCCAGATGGATCAGGTCTGCTACGGTGACGCCACAGGAGCGCGCGAAGCCCTCGGCGGCCTTGGTCGGCTGACCGTCCTTGAAGGCGGCGGCGAGCGCCGGGCCGCGACGTTCCACCGCGCGGTCCGGCTGCTTGTCGGCCAGTTCGGCCACTTGCACAGCCAGGCGGCGCGGTGTGGCATAGGCGCGAACGTCGCCGAAACTGACCTCGGCCTCGGTGAGCCCGCGGCGAATGCCACCGGCGAGCGCATCCGAGAGCGAATCGATAGCGCTCGGCGGTAGCTCCTCGACGCCCAGCTCGATCAGAAAGGTATTGGCAGCCATCATGCGTCTCCCTGTTCGGCGTTCATGTCCTGGGCCAGCAGTCCCTGACGCAGCGCCTCGGGAGCCAGCGGGAAGCCGGCAGCCTTGCGCGAGGCATAGTAGGCGTGGGCCACGTCGCGAGCCATGGTGCGTACGCGCAGGATGAAGCGCTGACGTTCGGTCACCGAGATGGCGTGGCGGGCATCCAGCAGGTTGAAGGTGTGCGAGGCCTTGAGTACCTGCTCATAGGCGGGCAGCGGCAGGTTGGCCTCGAGCAGCTTGGTACACTCTCGCTCCTGATGGTCGAAAGCCTTGAACAACGCCGGCACGTCGGCATGCTCGAAGTTGTAGGCCGACTGTTCGCGCTCGTTCTGCAGGTAGACGTCGCCATAGGTGACCTTGGAGCCGTCCGGTGCGATGGTCCAGACCAGATCGTAGACGCTGTCGACGTTCTGCAGGTACATGGCGATACGCTCAAGGCCATAGGTCAGCTCGCCGGTGACCGGGTAGCACTCCAGCCCGCCCGCCTGCTGGAAATAGGTAAACTGGGTCACCTCCATGCCGTTGAGCCAGACTTCCCAGCCGAGCCCCCAGGCGCCGAGGGTCGGCGACTCCCAGTTGTCCTCGACGAAGCGAATGTCATGCACCAGCGGGTCGAGCCCGAGGCGAGCGAGCGAGCCCAGGAAGCGCTCCTGCAGGTCGGCAGGGGAGGGCTTCATCACCACTTGGAACTGATAATAGTGCTGAAGGCGGTTGGGGTTCTCGCCGTAGCGGCCGTCGGTAGGGCGCCGGGAAGGCTGCACATAGGCGGCATTCCAGGTTTCCGGGCCGATGGAGCGCAGGAAGGTGGCGGGGTGGAAGGTGCCCGCCCCGACCTCCATGTCAAGCGGCTGGAGCACCACGCAGCCTTGTTCGGCCCAGTACTGTTGCAGGGCGAGTATCAGGCCTTGGAACGTGGTCGCGTCGGACGTCGACCCTGGAGCCGAGGTCGACGGGGATGTCGAGAGCGTCTGCGACGGGTTTGGCGAGGGAGTCATTGCGGAAGCACCGTTGGCCATGAATTCACGAGGCGTCAAGTATACAATCACAGGCACATCGGTTATAGGCGCAGCAGCTGCGCCCCAGTGAGGTTCACAATGATCGTAGTGACAGGTGGCGCCGGCTTCATCGGCTCGAATCTGGTCAAGGCTCTCAATGCGCGCGGGCGCAATGACGTACTGGTGGTCGACGACCTGCGCGACGGGACCAAGTTCGTCAACCTGGCGGACTGCACCCTTGGCGATTACCTCGACAAGGACGACTTGCGCGCACGTATCGAGGCGGTGCTACGAGGCGAGCCTGCTCGCCTGCCGCCGATCGAGGCGATCTTCCACGAGGGCGCCTGTTCGGACACCACCGAGTGGGACGGACGCTTCATGCTCGACAATAACTTCGAGTACTCCAAGGTGCTGCTGCACTTCTGCCAGCAGCAGGGGATTCCCTTCCTCTACGCCTCCTCGGCGGCCACCTACGGGGGTAGCCAGGTGTTCCGCGAAGAGCCCGAATACGAGAAGCCGCTCAATGTCTACGGCTATTCCAAGCTGCTGTTCGACCAGTACGTGCGCCAGCACTGGAACGAGTTGACCAGCCAGGTGGTGGGCTTTCGCTACTTCAACGTCTACGGACCGCGCGAACAGCACAAGGGCAAGATGGCAAGCGTGGCCTACCATAACCATACCCAGGTCAGCGCGGGACAGGATCTCCGGCTGTTCGGTGCCTGGGACGGCTATGATGCCGGCATGCAGAGTCGCGATTTCGTCTACGTCGGTGACGTGGTGGACGTCAATCTGTGGTTCCTCGACCACCCCGGACGGTCCGGTATCTTCAACCTCGGCTCGGGGCGTGCCGAGCCGTTCAAGGCCATCGGCGAAGCGGTGATTGCCCACCATGGCCGCGGCCGAATCGAGTACATCGATTTCCCCGACGAACTCAAGGGGCGCTACCAGAGCTATACTCGGGCCGATATCTCGCGGTTGCGCGAGGCTGGCTACGACCGAGAGTTCCGCACCGTGGCCGAGGGAGTGAAGGCCTATCTCGCCTGGCTGGACGGGGCCAAGGGATGAACCAGGCGGCCACGCCGGAATCCAGTATCCTGGTGGTCGGACCCTCCTGGGTCGGCGACATGGTCATGGCGCAGAGCCTGTTCAAGACGCTCAAGCAGCGCCAGCCGAGCCATATCGGCGTGGTGGCGCCGGGTTGGTCACAGCCAATTCTCGAGCGCATGCCGGAGGTCAACGCGGTGGCGACCCTGGACGTCGGTCACGGTGAGTTTGGCTGGGGGGCTCGTCGCATCCTGGCGCGACAGCTGCGTGGACGCTTCGATACCGCCATCGTGCTGCCGCGCTCGTGGAAGTCGGCCCTGGTGCCGTTCTTGGCGCGCATTCCCCATCGGGTGGGTTTTACCGGCGAGCAGCGCTACGGGCTGCTCAACGAGCGGCGCGAACTCGACAAGGCGCGGCTCGACCAGACCGTCAAGCGCTTCGTGGCGCTAGGTTTGCCGGCAGAAGAGGCCCGGCGAGGCGATTTTGCCATCCCTCGGCCACGTCTTCGTATCGATTCCGCCAACCTGGCAGCACTGCACGCAAGACTGGAATTGGGGCGGCGGCCAGCCATTGGCATGATGCCCGGCGCGGAGTATGGCCCAGCCAAGCAGTGGCCTCTGGGGCACTTTCGCGAGCTTGCCGGACGCTTGACCGCGGAGGGCTTCGAGGTGCGCGTAATGGGCGGCCCCAAGGACGCCGCCGCGGGTGAGGCAATCGCCGAGAGCCAGGCACAGGTGCACAACCTTTGTGGCCAGACCCGCCTGGCAGATGCGGTAGACCTGCTTGCCGACTGCCAGCAGGTGGTCACCAACGATTCGGGTCTTATGCATGTGGCCGCCGCGGTAGGGACCCGGGTGCAGGCAATCTACGGCTCATCGTCACCGTCCTATACGCCACCGCTGACCGACAGCGCCGAGATTCACTACCTGGGCCTTTCCTGCTCACCCTGTTTCGAACGTAGTTGCCCATTGGGTCATACCAACTGCCTAGTGCAGCTCTCGCCCCAGCGCGTGCTCGCCGCCTTGCTGGCGGCGAGCACGGCGGTGATCGCACGCGTCTGAGCAGCCTGCGGCAGGTGGCTACTGTACCGCTGCAGGTTCCTCACCGATGGCATCTTCCGGGGTCTCCACGATCTGCTCTTGGGGCACCTCCGGTTCGAGCTCCTGGCTAGGCGGTGCCAGCCCCTCCCAGAGACGTTCCTGCAGCACGATCTCCTCGCGCATACGGTCATTGAAGAACTCCTTGCTATGCTCCTCGAGCAGGGTCGGCTCGTCCGAAAGCAGCGAAACTCCGAGACCGGCGCGATGCCAATCGATGGTATAGCCCATCGCCTCGAGAATGGTGGGGAAGACATCCACCATGGAGGCTTCGCGCTTCTGCCGACCTTGGGGAATGCCGGGCCCCATCAGGATGAAGGTGTTCTCGCGATCGCCCTCGATCAGTTGCTCCCAAGCCGATACGCGCATGGTCAAGTGATCGCTGGCAACGATTACGACAGTGTTGTCGAGCAGGCCCTCGGCCTCGGCCCGGGCGAGAAAATCCCGGGCCAGCCAGGCCGAACATTCCACAGAGTAGAGGATGTCGTTGCCGTCGAACTCCCCCTGGCGGTCGAGGCAAGCCTGGGCGGGATAGCCATAAGGCGCATGGCCCGATAAGGATAGGTTGACCAGGCCCCAGGGGCCTCCCTCGGCATTCAGGCGGCGAAGCTCCTGCAGGCTGAATTCGAAGAGCGAGTCGTCATAGAGACCCCAATTGTTGACGTACTCGGGATCGTCGAGCAGGGGCTGCAGCTCCTCGCGACCCAGTACGGTATCGAAGCCATGCCCTTCGTAGAACAGGCCCTTTCCGGCGAAGTTGACGCTGGCGCCCCCAATGTAGGTGAGTTGGTAGCCCTGAGCCGACAACAGGTCGCCGAGGCAGTCGACGCCGGGCACGACTTTGTCCAGTGGCGAGAACTGGCGGTCGTGCAGCAGGCCGGCCGGCATGAGAGGTGCGCCGCATTGGCTTGCGATCATGCCGGCCATGGTCCAGCCGGTATTGTCGACCTGACGAATACCTTCGTAAACCAGGCCATGCTCACCGATGGCGTCCAGCTCGGCATAGGCGTCGCCGAAGCGCTCGCGGTCGGCATAGGTACGCTCGATGCTCTCCAGATACAGCAGCAACAGGTTGGGCGGATCCCGGGGCGCTTCGAGAAGGATCGGCTCGACGTATTGGCGTTCTAGCCAGGCGCCGGGCTTGGTGACGATGGCGGCACCGCGCTGGCCCACGCCATACAACAGGGGGTTGCTCACCAGCAGCAAGATGGCCAGCAGCGGTTCGCCGCGGCGCCAGCGATGGTCATGGCGTATCAGCCAGGTGAACGAAGCCAGTAGAATGATCATCGAGAGGGTGTAGAAGAACGCCGCACCGATGCGGCTGACCCCACCGTGGTCGGCCATGCCGGCTTGCAAGTGAAAGAATACCGCGCTCAGGTCGACGATGCCGAAGCTCTCGGCAAGGTAGAGATAAAGCCCCCACAGGGCGATGGGCAGCAGTGCCCAGGGCCACCGGCGACTCAGCGAGGTACCAGGTGCCGAGCGTGGTGCGCCCCAGTGGAAGTGGGCGCCCAGTCCCAGCCAAGCAAGTGCCGGTAGGGGCAGCATCCACTGGGGCATCCGGGTAAGAACGGTGACGGCATAGCCCAGGCAGAGTCCGATCATCAACAGCGACAGCCAGCGCGGGCGAGCCAGCTCGAGGAGCGTGGATGGGATCGACATTGGGTGGATTCTTCCATTGGTTTCGTTCACCAGCTTACCAAGCTCGGCTTGCCTTGCACCACGAATCGCGGCGCAGGCAGTCTGTCGCCGGGTTTGCTGGCCTCGTGGTTGCGACAGTAAACTGGCCAGCCGCCGAACCGACGAGGAGTGGTCGATGACCCTGGCTGTAACACTTGCTTGCTGGTATATCTAGGTTCGGGTGTGGTGTTCGAGAGGCACCGTTAGATGATTGACACTAAAACTCACTTGGCTTCTTCGTTTTCATAAAGTTCATTTAGCTTGGCGTATTTCATATAGGCATGGAAGGCGGTTGTCATGGCTACAGTCAAGCCATCGCTACCTTGGAGCAGCCCGCCTTTCAACACAAGCTTACGAATAACGGCACTCAAGGCATGCATGGCGGGCCGAAGTCCAGACGGCGGAATGCCTTTTTCCTTCATGGCCCAGGCATCTCTGGTTGATAGCTGATCGATGCGCTTGATCCAATGAGACAAGCTATCATAGGTGAAATGTCTTATATGGGCGCCGGTATCTTCGGTTTTGGGAGATTTAACCGAGGAGTGTGCCTTCTTTGACAAATAGCCCGAATGTATCCGGTTGTAGAGTCTGACAACCTCGTCAGGATAGAATCCAGCTGCCTTAATCCAATGCTTGCCACAAAAGTTGCGCCTTCGGAAGCTGTAGGCTACCGAAGGATCATTGAGAGACAAGCGACGGATGGCGTCGATGGCATCCTCATCCAGCCTTTCATCGGCATCGAGAGCAAGTATCCAGTCGTTGCTTGCATGAGGCACGCCAAAAGCCTTCTGTGGCCCATCGCCCAGATAGTCCTGTAACAGGACAGTAGCTCCTTTACTTTCGGCAATCGCTACCGTGCCGTCCTGACTACGAGAATCAACAACGATTACCTCGTCGCATACTGATCGCAGGGAGTCTATACAATCGCCGATACGCTTCTCTTCGTTGAGCGTGATGACGATACCAGTGATGGAGGTCATGGTGAGGCCTGTCGGAAATTGTGCGATAAGAGTAAGTGGACGATTCGTTCGGCCGCGCTGGCCATACTGATGCTGGCCATGTTTCGCTCATCAGAATCGTCAGCAGGACTGAAGGCAAGTCGATGCTCGGCCCGGTTGCAGGTCTGCCAGCGTAGTGGTGTAGCCGAACGATGGGCGGGATAGAATCCGGCGGTGGCAATGTCCATGCAGCCGGCGATGTGTAGCGGTCCAGTGGAACCGGCGATAAACAGGTCGGCCACAGCAAGCGTCAGGGCAAAATCGCCCAAGCCCTGGCGTGGTGGGAGTACTCTCGCCTGTAGTCCCGCAGCGCTCAACTGGGCACTCAATTCGTGAGCGGCCGGCTCCTCGCCGGGGCCGGCGGTCAGTAGCCAGTGTGGGCGGATCTCTTCTTCTGCCAGCCGAGAATCGACGCGGATCGCCAGTTCGGTGTACTGGGTCGGCGAGAGGTTGACTGCCGAGCCGCCACTGCCCGCATGTAGGAACAGCCAAGGGTACGTATCATCGAGATCTAGTTCGCTGCAGATCGCCTGGCGTTGAGCCTTCACTTCCTCGTGCGCCAGCGGCCAGTAGGGTGGCGATGGGCACGGCCTGGGCTGGCGTCCCAAGGCCTTTAGCAGTGCCTCGGCGAGTTCGATATTGTACTGGTATTCCGGCTTGGCCGAACGCGACCTGCGCTGAACGATGCGATGATTGTAGAATAGCTGCGCCCATTTGGTGGCAGGCGCCAGGCGGTGCGGAATGCCGGCGCGCCAGCCCAGCCAGCCGATACGTGGCGTGGAGAACAGCGTCAGCATGGCCGTGAAGCGCTCACTGCGCAGCCGTGCGAGCAGCTTGCGCTGTTCCTCTTTACCGGCGGCGTCGCCGGGGTCGAGAATCACTTCGTCGATCCAGGGACACAGCCGGGCGATCGGTGCCGTATAGCTCGGCACCAGTACGCTAATGCGTGCCTCGGGAGCGCCGGCCTTGAGGCAGGCGAGCGCCGGCCAGGCGAGCATGAAGTCACCGAGCTTGTCGTTGCGCACCACCAGGATATGCAGTGGCGGATCCGTTGCGTGGCGACCGGCCACGGAGGAAGAAGGCATCATCTGGGCTCCCGAGCCCCGGTTGATCGACACAAGGAGACAGCCTTGTCGCACAAGGTCATGCACATCTGCCTCTCGGATGGCTGGGGCGGACTCGAAATGTATCCTGCGCGGATTATACCCGAGCTGCAACGTCAGGGGTGGGAGCCCCACGGTCTGGTGCTGGCCGGCTCGCGAGTGGCTGAAAGCCTGTCGGCCGCCGGCATCGAGCCGCTTACGATGGCCTCACGGGGCCGGGCGCTGCTACAGGTGGGGCGCGTGCTGGCCTATCTTCAGCGCCACGCCATCAATGTCGTGCACTGCCACAAGTCCAGCGACCTGCGCCTGGGGGCGCTGTTGGCAAGCCTGCGACCGGGGCTCAAGCTCTTCTTCACCGACCACATGGGCGTGACCCGGCCGAAGAAGGATCTCTATCATCGTTGGGCCTACGGTCGCGTCACGCGGCTGTTCGCCATCAGCGAGGCGACGCGCGTGCGCAACCTGGCAGCCTTTCCGCTGCCTGCTGAACGCATCCGGCGGCTTTACCTGGGCATCGACCTGGCGCTCTATGCCCCGCAGTTGGATGAGGCATCGCGCGAGACGCTGCGCGACACGCTGGGAGTGGCGCCTGGCCAAGTGGCGATAGGCCTCCCCGGCCGGCTGACGCCAGGCAAGGGCCAAGCGCTTTGGCTGGAGGGGCTGGCCCGACTGCGGTCGCCTCGCCGCGCCCGAGGAGCCGCAGGCCTGGGCCGAGGCCATGGCGGAACTTGGGCTGGATACGCCTCTGCGTGAGCGCTTGGGCCGGGCGGCGAGAGCGAGGGCGGAACGCCTCTTCGACGTTCGGGCACATGTGCGTACCCTGACCGAGGAGTATGCCGGTTAGTGGGCTCACTGTTGTACTTGTCAGCGGCCTGGGTGTGGCAGGTCGGGTCAGGCCTCGGTGGCATAGCCCTGACGGATGAGTGCGAGAGCGTCCCTTGCACCGAACTTGGCCAGCGAACGGCCGAGACGCTCGAGGTTGGCCTCGCGCCATGGTCCCGCTGCGCGCAGCCGGCAGCGGTCGAGGTCGATCAGCCACACCTTGGCCTGGGCGTCCACCAGCAGGTTGCGAGCATTGAGGTCGACGTGGTCGAGGCCGGCCTCATGAAAGCGGCGTACGGTGGCGCCCACCCGTTCGAGAAGCGTCGCTTCGGCCTCGCCAAGGCGCTCCGCCAAGGCGCGGGCACCCTCGATGCGCACCGTGATCAGGGCCGCGGTATAAGTCAGGCCGTGATGAGTGACGCCGGCTGCCACCGGTCGCGGCACCGGCAGCCCCTGCGCATGGAGGTGGGCGGTGAGGCGCAGTTCGCGAAAGGCCCGGGTGCGCTCGAGCCCCGTCCACAGGTAGCGGCTCGTGCTCAGTCGCGCCGCCAGCCCCCCGCGGCGATAGGGGCGCAGCACCCACTGTTCGCCCCCGGCGTCGACAAACAGGCTGCTGCCGCGCCCGGGGGCTTCGCCCACCACGCGCCCAGCGTGGCGCCAATGCTGAGGGTCGAAAAGATACGGAGCGATTTGTGGCGCCTGCTCGGCGTCACATACACTGTCCGCATCATATAGAATGAAAGCCTTTCCCGTCCGACATGTTGCCAAGTGCATGAAGCTTCCTCTGCCTGCCCAACCGCGCCATATCGCCGTGCTGCGACTCTCCGCCCTCGGCGACGTGTGCAATCTGGTGCCCACCGTACGCGCCCTGCAGCGTCAGTGGCCCGACGCTCGCATCACCTGGATCATCGGCAAGGCGGAACACAGTCTACTGGCTGGCCTGTCGGGGGTCGAATTCGTCGTCTACGACAAGGCCAGCGGCCTGGCCGGCATGCGCCGGCTATGGAGCGAGCTCTCCGCCACCCGTTTCGACGTACTGCTACACATGCAGCAGGCGCTGCGTGCCAGCGTGCTCTCGTTTGGGCTCAAGGCCAAGGTGCGGGTGGGCTATGACAAGTCGCGGGCCAAGGATGCCCAGCATTGGTTCACCCACCGCCAGTTGGAGCCGCATCCGCGAGCCCATGTACTGGAGTCGTTTCTCGACTTCGCCCGTCTGCTGGGCGTGGAGGACCTGTCGCTCGAATGGAACCTGCCGGTACCGGCCGAGGCCTTCGAGGAGGCCGACACCCTGACCGGCGACGCTCCCTATCTGCTGATGAGCCCCTGCGCCAATCCGCGGCTGCGCAATTTTCGCAACTGGTCGGCTGAGGGCTACGCCGCCGTCGTCGAGCATGCCTGGGTCCAGTATGGCCTGGAGACGGTGCTCACCGGCGGCGGCAGCACAGTGGAGCGGGAGATGGGCGAGCGTATCGTCGCGCTCAGCCGTCCGGAGGCGATGATCGACGCCATTGGTGCTACTTCGCTAAAGGGACTGTTGGCGCTGATCGCCCGCGCTCGGGTGGTCATCGCCCCCGACTCCGGTCCGGTGCACATGGGCAATGCCATGGGCACGCCGGTGATAGGGCTGTTCGCCACCACCAACCCCGACCGTGCCGCGCCCTATCGATGGCGCGACTACGTGGTCAATCGCTACCCTGATGCGGTGCGCGCCTACCTGCACCGTGAGCTCGACGAGATCAACTGGGGCCAGCGTGTCCGTCATGCCGACGCCATGACGCTGATCCGCATCGAGGATGTGATCGGCAAATTCGATGCGCTGATGACACGACCGAACGAATGCAAGGAAGAGGAACGACCCGATGAAGCTTGACCTTACCGCGCTGGAGCAGGCGCACGTGCTGGTGGTGGGCGACGTCATGCTCGACCGCTACTGGCAGGGCGCCACCTCCCGCATCTCCCCGGAGGCTCCGGTGCCGGTGGTACGAGTGGAAGAGTGCGAGGACCGCCCCGGTGGCGCGGCCAACGTGGCGCTCAATATCGCCTCGCTGGGCGCTCACGCTGCTCTGAGCGGCATGGTCGGCGACGACGACAATGCCCGCCGGCTGACAGAGCGCATGGACGCTGCCGGCGTCGATACCTATTTCGAGAGCAGCCCAGGGATTCCCACCATTACCAAGCTGCGCGTGATGAGCCGCAACCAGCAGCTGATCCGGCTCGATTTCGAGGACGGCCTGGAAGAACTCGATACTCGGGGGCTGCTGGCGCGCGTCGAGCAGGGGTTACCCGACTGCGACCTGGTCATTCTCTCGGATTACGGCAAGGGAACCCTCAACCGGGTCGAGGAATTGATCGCCCTGGTGCGCAGTGCCGGCAAGCGGGTGCTGATCGACCCCAAGGGCAGCGACTTCGGCAAGTACCGCGGGGCCAGCGTGATCACGCCCAACCTGACCGAGTTCGAGGCGGTAGTCGGACGCTGCCGCAGCGACGACGACCTGGCTGCCAAGGGCGCGGCGCTGTGCGCCGAGCTGGAGCTGGAGGCGCTGTTGATTACTCGCAGCGAGAAGGGCATGACACTGATCCGTGGCGACCATGAGCCGCTGCACCTGCCGACCCGGGCGCGTGAGGTCTTCGACGTCACCGGTGCCGGCGACACCGTGATCGGCGTGCTGGGGCTGGCACTGGCGGCCGGTCACGGTTTCCCCGAAGCCATGACGCTGGCCAACCTGGCGGCCGGCCTTGTGGTGGCCAAGCCCGGTACCGCCACGCTCTCGATCGCCGAACTCTACACTGCGGTGCACGGCGACAAGCTGGCCGAGTTCGGCGTCATCGGCGAGGCACCACTGATCGAAGCAGTGCGTGCCGCCCAGTTGCGCGGTGAGCGGGTGGTAATGACCAACGGCTGCTTCGACATCCTGCACGCCGGCCACGTGGCCTATCTGGAGCTCGCCCGTCAGCTTGGCGACCGGCTGGTGGTGGCGGTCAATGACGATGCCTCCATCGGCCGGCTCAAGGGCCCCAGACGGCCGATCAACCCGCTGGCCCGACGCATGCAGGTATTGGCTAGCCTCGGTGCGGTGGACTGGGTGGTGCCGTTCGGCGAAGACACCCCGCAGCGGCTGATCGAAGCGGTGCTGCCCGACGTGCTGGTCAAGGGCGGCGACTATCGCGTGGAGGAAATTGCCGGGGGCGATGCGGTACGCGCCGCAGGCGGTGAAGTGAAGGTGCTGGGCTTCGAGGATGGCGTGTCCACTACCGCCATGATCGCCACCATTCTCGATCGCGAAAGTTGATGACAGCGGTGTCGCGCCGCTGGCCCCGCTGGCTCTACTCGGCGGGGCTCTATCTGCTCGCGCCTCTCATCTGGTGGCGTGTCTGGCGTGAGCATGCGCTCACTAACCTGCGTCGGGAGCGGCTCGGGTTGATACCACGCCTGCCTGCCGGTGTGCCCCGGCTGTGGCTGCACTGCGCCTCGGTGGGTGAGGTGCAGGCCGCCCGCCCGCTGATCGAGGGGCTGCTTGCGCGCTACCCGAACCATTGCCTGGTGGTGACCACCATGACCGCTACCGGCGCCGAGCGGGTGCGGGCGCTGATCGCGACGAGACGCGAAGCCGGCGATTCCGGGCGCCTGCGCCACTACTTCGTACCGCTCGACTTCCCCGGTGCCGCGAACCGTTTCATCGCGCGGCTGCAGCCTTCGCTGGCCATTTTCTTCGAAACCGAGATCTGGCCCAACCTGTTGGCTGCATGTCGCCGTCGCGCTGTGCCCACGGCGGTGATCAACGGCCGACTCTCGCCGCGGGCCCTTCGTGGTTACCGCCGCCTGCGTCCGCTGATGGCGGCGGCCCTGGGCCAGCTCGACTGGCTGGCCGCCAAGTCGCGCGGCGACGCCGAGCGCTTTCGCGAACTGGGCATGCCGACCACGCGCATCGACGTGGTGGGATCGCTCAAGTACGACCTGACCCCGGACGACGCGTCGAGCGAGGCGAGCAAGCGCCTGTGCACACGCCTGGGCTCACGTCCCGTGTGGGTGGCCGGTTCCACCCACCCCGGCGAGGATCAGCAACTGCTGGAGGCCCATGCCCGCCTGCGCCAACACTACGCCAATGCCCTGCTGATACTGGTGCCGCGCCATCCGCAGCGCTTCGATGCGGTGGCCGAGCTCTGCCGCGAGCGCGGCATGGCACTGGCGCGTCGCTCGCTCGGCGAATGGCCCGACGGGCGCACCGCCGTTTACCTGGGCGACACCATGGGCGAGCTGCTCACGCTCTATGGCGCCGCCGATCTGGCCTTCGTCGGCGGCAGCCTGGTGCCGGTGGGAGGACACAACCTGCTCGAACCGGCCGCCATGGGCGTGCCGGTGCTGACCGGGCCCGAGCTCGACAATTTCGCCGATATTGCCGAGACCCTGCGCCAGGGTGGCGCACTGGTCGAGGTGACCAGCAGTGCGGCGCTGGCCGACACTCTGGTCACCCTATTCCTCGACGAGGCCGAGCGTCATCGGCTGGCTGAGGCCGGCCTGGCGGTGGTGGCGGCCAATCGCGGTGCCCTGGCAGGCACCCTGGTTGGCCTGCAGAGCCTGCTCTCGGGTAAGTGAGGACCAACCAACCGGCGTGTGACCCTCAGGCCGGTGTCAGGCGCTCCACGCCCTTCTCGGTGCCCAAGAGCAGCACATCGGCACCGCGCGCGGCGAACAGGCCGTTGGTGACCACGCCGACGATGGCGTTGAGACGTGCCTCCATGGCCACCGGATCATCGATCATGAACTCGAAGCAGTCGATGATCTGGTTGCCGTTGTCGGTCACCACGCCCTGGCGGTAGACCGGGTCGGCACCCAGCTTGACCAGCTCGCGCGCCACGTAGGAGCGGGCCATGGGAATTACCTCTACCGGCAGCGGGAAGGCGCCGAGGCGCTCGACCCGCTTCGAGCCATCGGCGATGCAGATGAAGCGCTCGGCGCAAGCGGCCAAGATCTTCTCACGGGTCAGCGCCGCACCGCCTCCCTTGATCATGTGCAAGTAAGCGTTCACTTCGTCTGCGCCGTCGATATAGAAAGGTACCGTCCCGACGTGGTTGAGTTCGAACACCTCGATACCATGGCCGCGCAGGCGCTCGGCGCTGGCCTCGGAGCTGGCCACGGCGCCCTTGAAGTCGTGGCGCAGCCGAGCGAGGCGGTCGATGAACAGGTTGGCGGTGGAGCCGGTGCCGATGCCGAGAATGGTGTCGCGCTCGAGTCTTGGTTCGACCTCCGCGATGGCGGCGGCGGCCACGGCGTCCTTCAGTTCGTCCTGGGTCATGTCTTGCTCGCATCAGTGAGTGGCGGGTGCGGCGCCATTATAGGCCAGGCGAGGCCTGCTGCCGATGCGTACGCTGGACGGCGAGGCGGCAGAGATGCTACCTATAGGGGTTCTCTGCAGTGCAGCAGACGCTGCCGCCCCTCTGCGCCACTTTCCTCCGGGACATCAGGATGCTCGAAGCTACCGTCAAGAAGATCCTCCAGGCTCACGTCTACGAAGCCGCACGTGAAACACCCATTTCCCCGGCCCCCTTCCTGTCACGGCGTTTCAACAACCAGATTCTGATCAAGCGCGAGGACCTGCAGCCGGTCTATTCGTTCAAGATTCGCGGCGCTTACAACAAGATGGCGCAGCTCACCGAGGAGCAGAAGGCCAAGGGCGTCATCGCCGCCTCGGCCGGCAACCATGCCCAGGGCCTGGCCATGGCGGCCAGGCTGATGGGCGTCAAGGCGGTTATCGTCATGCCGCGCATCACCCCGGAGATCAAGGTGCAGGCGGTACGCGCCCGGGGCGCCAAGGTCGTGCTCAAGGGCGATGCCTTCGCGGCCGCCGCCGAACATGCCCAGGAGCTGATCGCCGAGCATGGCTACACCTACAT
The DNA here is from genome assembly GCF_014931605.1 of Halomonas sp. MCCC 1A13316. Taxonomy (NCBI): domain Bacteria; kingdom Pseudomonadati; phylum Pseudomonadota; class Gammaproteobacteria; order Oceanospirillales; family Halomonadaceae; genus Billgrantia; species Billgrantia diversa. The sequence continues at coordinate 25,209 of NZ_CP053382.1, forward strand.
TCCTCCCTTCGACGACATCGACGTGATCGCCGGCCAGGGTACCGTGGCCATGGAGATCCTGCGCCAGCACAGCGGGCCGTTGGATGCCATCTTCGTGCCAGTGGGCGGCGGCGGGCTGATCGCCGGCGTGGCAGCCTACGTCAAGTATCTGCGTCCAGACATCAAGGTGATCGGCGTCGAAGCCGAGGACAGTGCCTGCCTCAAGGCGGCACTGGCCGCCGGCAGACGCGTGACGCTCGATCAGGTCGGCGTGTTCGCCGAAGGGGTGGCGGTAGCGCAGATCGGCAAGGTACCGTTCAAGATCATGCGCGAGCTGGTCGACGACGTCATCACCGTCAATGCCGACGAGATGTGCGCCGCGGTCAAGGACATCTTCGACGATACCCGGGCGGTATCGGAGACCTCGGGTGCGCTGTCACTGGCCGGGCTAAAGAAGTACATCCAGCAGACCGGCGTCGAGGGCCAGACCCTGCTGTGCATCAACTCGGGGGCCAATACCAACTTCGACCGCCTGCAGCACATTGCCGAGCGTACCGAACTCGGCGAGCAGCGTGAGGCGATCCTGGCGGTAACCATTCCCGAGCGGCCGGGCAGCTTCAAGAAGTTCTGCCGAACGGTCGGCAAGCGCATGGTGACCGAGTTCAACTATCGCTACGCCGATCCCGAGGAGGCGCACATCTTCGTCGGGGTGCAGGTCAAGCCAGGTGGCGAGGACCGCCAGTTGATGATCGACAAGCTGCGTGAAGCCGGTTATCCGGTGGTCGATCTCACCGACAACGAGCTGGCCAAGCTGCACATTCGCCATCTCGGTGGCGGCCGGCCCAAGGAACACTTCGATGAGGAAGTCTATCGCTTCGAATTTCCTGAGCGTCCCGGCGCCTTGATGAACTTCCTCACCCACCTGCCCCAGGACTGGAACATCTCACTGTTTCACTACCGTAACCACGGGGCTGCCTTCGGCCGCGTACTGGTTGGTATGCAGGTACCCAATGGCGACCGCTCCCACGTCGAGGAGTACTTCGACGAGATCGGCTACCGCTACTGGAAGGAGTCGGATAACGACGCCTACCGTCTATTCATGGCCTGAACGTGAGAAGTTACCGTTGGTAAGCGACGACTTACGCTAAAGCCTCGAATTGGCCTGGGTTTCATTATGTAATCATTGCTTGAACCGGTTGTCATCAACGCGTCACAGGCCCTATAGTCGGCGCTGTCGCGGGCCCTTGCGACGCTGTTCAAACAAGGCAACGTCAGGAGCAGGTAACAATGAAGCGTAAGCCCGATCTGGTCATGGCACTGGTGCTGGCATTCGGCATTGGTGTAGTGGTCACCGGCTATGCCCAGGCGCTGGCAGGCGGCTGAGTCGGCAGACAGTGCCATGAGCAGATACTATCAGGACCGGTCGAAGCCAGGCTTCGGCCGGTTTTTTTGTATTCACGTTTTGCTACAGGCCGTTCTCGACGGCCGCTTGGCGAGTATTTCAGGGACGAACCACCTGCATATCACTGACGATCGCATCCAGCGGCACGTCCCAGGACGCCGTCGGCAGGCGGTCCACCCGCTGGCAATCGTGGGCCAGGCCAATCAGCGTAGGTCGAGGACCGGGGCGGCGGGTAAAGGCCAGGCTGCGGTCGTAGAAGCCGCCGCCCATTCCCATGCGCTGGCCCCGATCATCGAAGCCCACCAGCGGCAGCAGAATCAGGTCCAGTGCCCAGGTCGCCAGTCGACGGGCGCGGTGAGCGCCATGGCGCGTTTGCGGTTCCGGTATGCCGAAGCGGTTGCGCCGCATGGGGGTACCAGGATGGTAATGCACGAACCAAAGGCTGTTTTCCGACAGCGGCTTCAGTACGGGCAGGTAGACACGCACCCCGCGGCGGGTCAGCCAGGGGATCAGCGGCCGGGGGTCGATTTCGCCATCGTTGGGCAGGTAGAGTGCCACGCGTCTGGCACGGCGCACCTCGGGCAATTGGCGTAAGCGTCGACACAGGGCACGGTCGGCCAGATGCCGCTGCTGTGGGCTCAGCGTTCGCCGCCGATGGCGCAGCGCCTGGCGCAGTTGGCGCCGAGAAGCGAAGTCTTCGCTGACGAGAGGGTCGTGCAGGGCGTGCATGATAAGGTGGAGTTCCCCAGAGTGCCGCTGTCGTTCTGGCCCTTGAACCCTTGGTTCAAGGTGGGTGGTCGCAGCCGAACCGTCAGGCTTTCCGACGCACGGACATGCACACGGGTCCGGCTAGCAAATGACCGCCCTGGGTATTGCTCATAGGCTCGAGGGACTTCAACGACTGGCCAACACCCCAGGGAACATCTTCATCCTATCAGAGCTCACGAGCAGGTCCAATGTCATTCGGTGGAAGTTATGTTACCCGTCACCGCACCTGCCATGGCCTGCTCGAGGCGCTCGCTCATCCGATCGAGCTGCTGCTCCTCGCTGCGCCGCGTATCCAGCACCTCGAGCAGTTCATGGGTGATGTTCAACGCGGCCATGAGTGCCACGCGTTCGCTGCCGAGCAGATTGTTCTGGGAATGAATGCCTTGCATGGCCCGATCGAGATAGCGGGCGGCCCGTTCCAGCTTACGCTCTTCGCCGGTGTTGCAGGCGAACACATAGTGCCGGCCTAGCAGGGTCACCTGCGCGGTGGGGCGAGTGGCGTCATCGCTCATGGAGGGCTCCGGTGTCGGCTTGTTGGCCCGATGCGTTAACATCCGATGGAACAGGACACATCAATTCAGTCGTCCACTATAAGAGAGCCCTTCGCAGGCGGTCAACGCAGCGAGCCCTGCAGGAGGCAACTCACCGCTATTCGATAAGGGATTCTTCGCATGTCACCGATCGATGATCGTCCGGATTTTTCCACCCTGGCGGACCTCTTCCTCTCTCATGGCAGCATGCAATCGCCCGCCTTCCTCGACGGCCGGTTGTGCGCCGAGCTGGCGCTGCACGATCTTACCGCCGAAGCCTGGCTGGAGGAGGTCTGCCTGGGGCTGGGTGTCGAACAGCCCCGCGACCGCGAGAGTGCCGAGGGACTTCTGGCCTGGCGTCGCCAGACCCTGGAAGCCCTTGCCGACAGCGCTCTCAACTACGAGCCACTGCTGCCCGACGAGCTGTTCTCACTGGCCGAGCATGCCCGTGGCCTGCAGGAGTGGACGCTCGGCTTCCTGGAAGTCATCGCCGATGCCGGCAACGAACCGCGTGAGAACTGGTCCGCGGCATTGCGCGAGGCCGTGGATGACCTCGCCGGAATCGCCGACATCGAGACCGATATCGATGACAGCGCCGAGAACGAGAACGACCTCTTCGCGCTGACCGAGCATGCCCGCATGGCGGCGATGCTGCTGTACACCGAGCAGCACCCCGGGCAGCCGCAGGTGGAAAGCAGCGAGCCCACCCGCCACTAAGGAAACACTGCACAAATGCCTACGCGAGCGAATCGCCGCGTTGCGCGGTGCCGAAGCGTCGGACCGTCGGAATCCTCACATATATCCCATATGCTCCGGTTCCTGTGCTTCGTGCGCCTTGCGCTTCATCTCGCTCGCCGATTTGTTCAGCGCTTCCCTACGACTTTCATTTCCGGAGCACGCAAGGAGACATGATGCTGTCCGATCCCCTTCCCCGCCCCGCGCCGATCGGCAACGACGAGTACCGTGCCCGTCGAGAGGCGTTGATGAAACAGCTGCCGGCGGAGAGTGCCGTGCTTCTGCTCGGCGCCTCGCTCGTCACTCGCTCACGTGATAGTGATTACCCCTTCCGCCAGAACAGCGACTTTCACTACCTCACCGGCTTTCCGGAGCCAGATGCCCTGCTGTTGCTGCTGCCGGGACGCAGCGAAGGCGAAAGCGTGCTGTTCTGTCAGGATCGCGATCCGAGCCTGGAGGCCTGGACAGGCATTAGGCTGGGGGCCGAAGGCGCCTTGCGCGTGCACGCGGTCGATCAGGCCTTCGAGAATGTCGATCGCGATGAGCACCTCGAGGCGCTGCTCGACGGCCGCACCAGTCTCTACCTGATGCTCGATGACGCCGAGGCCATGGCCTTGGCCGATGACGTGCGCGCACGCCTTGCCGCCCGGGTTCGCCGCGGCGCACAACCTCCTCGGAGCTACGTCGACCTGGCCCCGCTGTTGCACGAGCAGCGGCTGACCAAGAGCGAGGCGGAGCTCGAACTCATGCGCCACGCGGCCAAGCTCTCGGCTCGGGCGCACCGACGCGCCATGCGCACGGCCCACCCCGGCCTTGCCGAATACCACCTCCAGGCTGAACTGGAGCATGAATTCCACTGGCACGGCGCCAGCGGGCCGGCCTATGCCAGCATCGTGGGTGGCGGTGCTAACGCCTGTGTGCTGCACTACATCGAGAATAACGCGCCGTTACACGACGGCGAACTGGTGTTGATCGACGCCGGCGCCGAGTTCGATCTCTATGCCGGCGACATCACCCGCACATTCCCGGTCGGTGGCCGCTTCAGCGATGCCCAGCGTGAAGTGTACGAGGTGGTGCTGGCGGCCCAGGAACGCGCCATAGCCGCCGTCAGGCCCGGCGTCACCCTGGCCGAGCTGCACGAGGGCGTCGTGCGCGACCTCACCGCCGGACTGGTCCGGCTGGGCCTGCTCGCGGGCGAGGTCGAGTCGCGCATCGAGGACGAGAGCTACAAGCGCTTCTATCTGCACTCGACCTCGCACTGGCTGGGACTCGACGTCCATGACGTGGGCAGCTATCGCATCGAGGGCAAGCCACGGCCGCTGGTGCCGGGCATGGTATTGACGGTGGAGCCCGGCTTGTACCTCCCGGCCGACGAGGATCTCCCTCAGCGGTTTCGCGGCATCGGCATTCGGATCGAGGACGATGTCGTGGTAACGGCCGAAGGACATGAGGTACTGACCGCCGAAGTGCCCAAGCGAGTAACGGAAATCGAGGCCCTGATGGCGAAGAAATGAGCAGGGAGAGAGGTGGTTTCTAATGAAATTACGTAATTTACGTTACGCTATGGCGGGCCGTAGCAGCGGCCCTCGCGCATGACAGTGGAGACCGGGCGTCAGGTCGATATCGCCATCGTCGGAGGTGGTCTGGTGGGGGCCAGCCTGGCCTGCGCCCTGGCCCCGTTGATCGAGCGTCACGGCCTGACGGTTGCCGTGATCGAGACGGCTCCCATCCTCGACAGCACCGCGGCGCCCTGGCAGCCCAGCTTCGATGCACGCTCAAGCGCGATTGCCCAAGGCTCGGCGGAGCGCTTTCGCGCCATGGGTCTGTGGCCGACGATGGCCGAGCAGGCGGCACCCATCCTGCGTATCCACGTCAGCGAAAGAGGCCGCCTGGGCGTGACCCGGCTCACCGCGGCCGAACTCGACAAGACGGCACTGGGTTACGTCATTCCCAATGCATGGATGGGACGCGTGCTGCATCGACGCCTGGCTGAGCTGCCCCTCGATTGGCACTGTCCGGCCAGCGTGGAGACGATCGTGCCCGAGGCGGAGGGATATCGACTCGCTCTCTCCAATGGCTGTACGCTGCGGGCCGGCCTGACGGTGCTGGCCGATGGTGGGCGCTCGGGGCTCAAGGAGCAGTTGGGCATCGGCAGCGACTCGGCGCCATACGACCAGGTAGCGCTGATTGCCAACGTCGAGATGAGCCAGCCCCACGATGGTGTCGCCTACGAGCGCTTCACCCGGGAGGGGCCGATTGCCCTGTTGCCGCTGACAGGGCAACAGATGACGCTGATCTGGACCCACACCGCAGGGCGTGAAAAAGCCCGGTTGGCGCTCGGCGATGGCGATTTCCTGACTGAATTGCAGCGGGCCTTCGGCGACCGGGCCGGGCGCTTCCGTCGCGTCGGCAGTCGGCATGCCTATCCGCTGACGCTGGTCACGGCGCGGGAAACCATTCGCCCGGGGTTAGCAGTGCTGGGGAATGCCGCCCATTCGCTGCATCCAGTGGCCGGGCAGGGCTTCAATCTGGCGCTGCGCGGTGTGACCGACCTGGTGGCCGCGCTGGAGCAGGCGCTGGCCAGCGGCGAGTCGCTCGGCGGTATGCTTGCCCTGCGTGACTTCGAGGCCAGGCGCATCGTCGATCGGCATCAGGTGATCCGCTTCAGCGATGGCCTGGTACGCCTGTTCGGTGTTGATAATGGCCTGCTGGCGCATGCCCGCGCGGCGGGGCTGGTAGGGCTCAACCTGATCGGTCCGCTGCGCCGGGGGTTGGCACGCCGAGCCATGGGCCTGGAGCGCTGAGGCGACATCGAGATCACGGACCGTACAGGGCCGGCTGCGGACGGCCGAGAGCGAGAGAGTGAGCAATGACGAAAACGGCGGAACAGCCGACAACGCACTTCGAGGTCATCGTGGTGGGCGGTGGCATGGTAGGCGCCGCACTGGCGGCGCTGCTGGGTCAGGCGGGAGTCGCGGTGGCACTGCTCGACGCGCGCCGCGCGCCGCTGGCCGCCGAAGCGGTGGGAAGGGGGCTACCGGCGATGCGCGTCAGTGCCTTGACGCCGGTCTCCCAACGGCTGCTCGAAGGCCTCGGGGCCTGGTCCTGGATGGCGGCACGCCGGGTGACTCCCTACCGCTTCATGCAGGTATGGGACGGTGAGGGCAGCGGTGAGGTGAGTTTCTCGGCGGAGCAGGCCGGCGTGCCGCTGCTCGGACATATCGTCGAGAACGACGTGATCCTGGCGGCCCTCGAGAGGAGGCTGGCCGAACTCCACACGGTCTCCGTGCAGCTGGGCACGCGGGTGACCGGATTGCACGAGGGGACTGCGGGGCGTGAGGTGGCGCTCGAGGACGGCCGTCTGCTGTTGGCGCCACTGGTGGTGGCGGCCGATGGTGCGCACTCGCCGCTCCGCGAAAGCGCGGGAATCACGGTGCAGGCGCAAGATACAGGCCATGTGGCCGTGGTGACCACGGTGCATACCGAGTGCAATCATGGCGGCGTGGCGCGCCAGGTCTTCCTGGCCACGGGTCCGCTGGCGTTCCTGCCGCTGACGGTGGCGGGCGACGAGCGCTACTGCTCGATCGTCTGGTCGACCTCGCCCGAGGAGGCCGCACGATTGACGGCGCTTACTCCCGAGGCGCTGGGCCGTGAACTGGAATCAGCCTTCGAGGCTCGGCTGGGCGCGGTGGAAGTCGTCGACCGCGCATTGGCGGTGCCGCTGACCCAGCGTCATGCCGAGCATTACGTGCAGACCGGCTTCGCCCTGGTGGGCGATGCGGCCCACAGCATCCATCCGCTGGCGGGGCAGGGCGTGAACCTGGGGCTGATGGATGCCGCGGTGCTGGCCGAGGAACTGCTCGTCGCACGCCGTCGCGGTATTCCCTTGGGAGAGTTGCGCATGTTGGAGCGTTATTCGCGCCGTCGCCGTGGCGACAACGCCGCGATGCTGGCGCTGATGGACGGCTTTCGCCTGTTGTTCGGGGCCCGTCATCCGGCGTTGACACTGCTGCGTAACCTGGGGCTTTCCGGTGTCGATCGGCTCACGCCGGTCAAGCGGGTGATCATGCAGCAGGCGATCGGCCAGCGAGGAACGCTGCCGACCTCCTGTCGCTGAGCGGCAGCCCTAGCGTTCGCGGCGCTCCAGGACGTTGAGCGCCTTGAGCAGGTTGAGCGCCTCACCGAGCTGGTAGTCCTCGCGCAGGCGCTCGGCCAGCTCGCGGTCGGTCGTCCGCGCCTCGCTGCTGGAGCGCAGATGGCCTTCCAGGTCGGCCTCGCGCAGCTGGCGGCTGCCCTCGGTTACTTCGACCCGGCCGCGTACGACGGTGACGTCGGGCTCGATGCCGAGCGCCTGGATCGAGCGACCGTTGGGCGTGTAGTAGAGCGCCGTGGTCAGCTTCAGCCCCTCGCCATTGCCCAGCGGCATGACCTGTTGCACCGAGCCCTTGCCGAAGCTCTCGGTGCCCATGATCACGCCGCGGCGCTGGTCCTGCAGCGCTCCGGCGACGATTTCCGCCGCCGAGGCACTGCCGCTATTGATCAACACCACCAGCGGCACGTCGGGGGCCGCCGTCTCGCGGCTGGCCGAAAAGCGCATCTGGGTATCGGGCAGGCGGCCTTCGGTGTACACCACCAGGCCGCTCTCGAGGAAGGCGTCGGCCACGGCCACGGCGGCCTGCAGCACGCCGCCGGGGTTGTTGCGCAGGTCCAGAATCAGGCCCTGCAATGCGCCGTCGCGTTCCAGCCGGCGGATGGCAGCGTCGACTTGTTCGCCGGTGCGGCTCTGGAACTGGCTGACGCGCAGGTAGCCGTAGCCGCTTTCCAGGATTTCGCTGCGCACGCTTTCGGTACGAATGTTCTCTCGGGTCAGCGTCACGTCGAGGGGGGCATCTTCGCCGCTGCGCAGAATGGTAAGGTCAATCTCGCTGCCCGCCTCGCCACGCATCAGGGTCACGGCCTCCTGTAGCGACAGGCCTTCGGTGGGCGTGCCGTCGATGCTCAGGATGACGTCACGGGCCTGCAGGCCGGCGCGTGCGGCAGGGGTGTCGTCGATCGGCGTGATCACCGTCAGACGCCCATCCTCGAGGCCGACCTCGATGCCGATACCGCCGAATTCGCCCTCGGTCGACTCCCGCAGGCTCTGGAACTCTTCGCTGTCGAGGTAGGCGGAGTGGGGGTCGAGCTCGCTGAGCATACCGCGCATGGCGTTGCGCAGCAGCGTGCTGTCGTCGACCTCCTCCACGTAGGCTCGTTTGATGCGCTCGAAGACTTCGGCGAAGGTCTGGATATCCTCCAGCGGCAGTTCGTCCGTCGCCGGCTCGGTTTGCGCATCGGCCGGGGCAGGCACGAGGGGCAGGGCCAGCAGCGCCGTCGGCAGCAGCGCCGCCAGCAAGCGTCGTGGTGCGGGCAGTAGGCGGGCAAGGCGTGAAGGCATGCGAACTCCGCTGTTTCGAGGCGAGGCCGTCCAGCATATCCCGTGGTCCGGGCCTTGTGAAATCTCTCTCGTCATCTGCGTGCGATCCAGGCCTGGGGGTCGATGGGGTCGCCGTTACGGCGAACTTCGAAGTAGAGCGCCGGCGTGGTATGGCCGCCACTGTTGCCTACCGTGCCGACGGCGTCGCCGCGCGCGATGGGTTGGCCGACCTCGACGCTGAAGTGCTGAAGGTGAGCATAGAGGGTCATGATGTTGTCGCCGTGATCGAGTATCAACAGGTTGCCGAAGCCCCGCATCCAGTCGGCAAACACCACGCGCCCGGCATGCACCGACTCGACTGGCGTGCCCTCCCGGGCCTCGATCAGGATGCCGTTGTGGTGTACGCCGTCGTCGCGACGGAAGCGCGAGGCGACGTTGCCCTCTACCGGCCAGGGCAGGTCGCCCTGGGTGCGTTCGATGGCCGTTGAGGGCGGCGGACGCTCCAGCCGGGCGAGCTCCTCGCGCACGCGCTCGAGCATCTGCTCTGCTTCGCTGCGATCGCGTTCGAGGCGCTCCAGGCGCGATTGCTCGTCGCTGTAGCGCGAGTCCAGCTCCGCCAGCAGGCGCTCGCGTTCGGCCACGCGTTCGGTCAGCTCACCGCTTCGCTCGGCCAGCTCGTCGGCCAGGCTATCCAGCCGCTCGCCGCGGATCTGCTGTTCGCGGCGATTCTCGGCCAGCTCGGCATCGAGCCGGGCGATCTCGTCGAGCCGCTCATTGCGTGCCCGAGCCAGGCGATTCAGATAGGTCTGTAGCCGGTCGAGCCGGGCCGGGTCGTCCTGATTGAGCAGCAACTTGAGCTGTGGCGTGAGGCCCAGGCGGTAGAGTGCATCCAGTTGAACATTGAGCGCCTCGACCTGTTCGGCGCGCTCGTCCTGCAGCGCGCCACGGGCGGACTCGAGTGCGTCGATCTCGTCGGCGAGGCGGCGGCGGTCGGCCTGGATGGCGTCCAGCCGGCGGTGAGTCTCGGCCAGGGCGGTTTCCACGTCGCGCAACTCACGGGAGGCCTCGTCCTGGGCCTGGCGCGTCTGGCCGAGGCGCCGGTTGACCGCCTGGATTTCGCTGCCGATGGCGTCGAGACGCTCGCGAGCATCCCGTTCGCTGGGCTGGGCGCTGGCCAGCTCCGTCAGCAGGGCCAGGGCCACCAGCACGGCCCCCAAGGCGTGGTACTGACGGGTTCGGGTCATGGCAGGCAGGGCTTGTGCTCGATCATGCCGGCTCGATCAGCACCCGTCCGCTCATCTCCTCGGGAATCGGCTGGTCCATCATGGTCAGCAGCGTCGGTGCGATGTCGCACAGACGGCCATCGTCGAGCAGCCGGACGGCACGCGGGCCGACATAGATCAGCGGTACCTCGAAGGTGGTGTGGGCGGTCTGGGTCACGCCGGTGGCGGGATTGACCATCTGCTCGGCGTTGCCGTGGTCGGCGGTGATCAGGCAGGCGCCATCGGCGCGCTCGATCGCCTTCACCACGCGGCCGACGCAGGCATCCACCGTCTCGATCGCCTTGACCGCGGCGTTGAAGTCGCCGGTGTGGCCGACCATGTCGCCGTTGGCGTAGTTGCACACGATCAGATCGTAGCGGCCGGAATCGATCGCCTCGACCAGGCGGTCGGTCACTTCCTCGGCGCTCATTTCCGGCTTCTCGTCGTAGGTCTTGACGTCCTGCGGCGAGGGCACCAGCACGCGGGTTTCGCCCTCGAACTCGGCTTCACGACCGCCGGAGAAGAAGAAGGTGACGTGGGCGTACTTCTCGGTTTCGGCGATGCGCAGTTGGGTCAGGCCGCGGCTTTCCATCACTTCGCCCAGGGTGTTGTGCAGATCGGCCGGCGGGAAGGCGGCAGGGGCGGGAATGTCGGCGGCGTACTGGGTCAGCGTGACCAGGCTGCCACCGGCCAGCGTCGGGCGCGCGCGGCGCGTAAAGCCGCTGAAACCGTCCTCGACGAAGGCGCGGGTGAGCTCGCGTGCGCGGTCGGCGCGGAAGTTCATGAAGATCGCGGCGTCGCCGTCGGCGATAGGCGCCGGCCCCTCGCCATCGCGGATGACGGTGGCAGAGACGAATTCGTCGTTCTCGCCGCGCTCGTAGGCGGCGCGCAGGCCCTGTTCGGCGCTGGAGGCCTCGAATTCGCCGACGCCTTCGGTGAGCAGCCGATAGGCCTTTTCGACGCGATCCCAGCGGTTGTCGCGGTCCATGGCGAAGTAGCGGCCGATGACCGAGGCGACGAAGCCGTTGTCGGCACCGACCAGCTCGGCGAGCCGGGCGTTGGTGCGCTCGATGGAGGCCAGCGCGCTGCGCGGCGCCGTATCGCGGCCATCGAGGAAGCCATGCACGTAGATGCGCTGGGCGCCGCGGCGGGTGGCCAGTTCGGCCATAGCCAGAATATGGTCCTCATGGCTGTGCACGCCGCCCGGCGAGAGCAGGCCCAGCAGATGCACGGCACGGCCTGCGGTCACGGCCGCATCGATGGCGTCGGTCAGCGCCGCGATGATGTCGAGGTCACCGTCCTCGATCGCCTTGGTGATCCGGGTGAGTTCCTGATACACCACCCGGCCCGCACCCAGGTTCATGTGGCCGACCTCGGAGTTGCCCATCTGCCCTTCGGGCAGGCCCACGTACTTGCCGTCGGTGTGCAGCAGCGCATGGGGGCGCTCCTGCCACAGGCGATCCATGTTAGGGGTGCGCGCGGCGGCCACGGCATTGTCGGTGGGGTCGGGGTTGTGACCGTATCCATCGAGAATGATCAGGGCGACAGGGCGTGGGGCGGTCTGGGTCGTCATGGGGATGTGGGCCTCTTGAGCGTGATGGGCGCGACAGCGGGCCGTCCGGGAGGCTGTCCGCACCTGCCTGGCTTGCTGCAAAAACGTGGCGGCGGGGTCCTGCGTCGATTCCGGACCGCTCGAGACAGGCGCCTGGACGACGGGGGTCGCGACTTGAGTCGGCTTGCGGCATCATAACGCACGGTCAGGCGAGCGTCATGGTCCCGGCTCATCGTCGGCGGGTCATGCCGCGGGGTGTTGCCGCATGGTGTATACTCTCGCCTTTCGGGTGCCCTACCCTACCGATATCCTCGCTATTTTCGAAACAAGAGTGTGCCGGATCCATGATCGATCAGCTGTTCGAATTCGTGCAGAACCACCCGCTTCTGGTGGGCGCTTTCCTCGTGGTGTTGACCGCCTGGGTCGCCTACGAGGTCCGCAACAGCGCTGCCAGCGGGGTATCCTCCAGCCAGGCCACCCAGCTGATCAACCGCGAGGACGCGGTCATCGTCGATACCCGCGAGGCGGGAGATTTCAAGGCCGGCCACATCGCCGGCGCGCGCAATATTCCCCAGAGCCGCATCGACGAACGCGTGGGAGAACTCGAGAAGGTCAAGGACAAGCCGATCGTCGTGGTCTGCAAGAGTGGCCAGGCATCCGGCATCACCGTGGCCAAGCTGGCCAAGGCCGGCTTCTCGAGGGTCCACAAGCTCAAGGGCGGCATGATGCAGTGGCAGGCCGACGGTCTGCCGGTGGTCAAGAAATAGCCAATACACAAGACGCAAGCACGCAAAAGGAACCTTTCCCATGGCCGAAGAGAACAGCCAGAACGCCGCCGGCGGCAATCAGGCCGCGGCGGACCAGCAGAACAAGCAGCAGCTCCAGTTCGCCGTTCAGCGCATCTACGTCAAGGACATCTCCTTCGAGGCACCGAACTCGCCGGCGGTCTTCCAGCAGCCGTTCAAGCCCAAGGTCAGCCTGGACTTGAACACCAGCAGCAGCAAGGTCGGCGAGGATCTCTACGAGGTCACGATCAAGGTGACTGCCCAGGTTCGTCACAGCGAGGAGGGCACCACCTCCTTCCTGGCCGAGATCGAGCAGGCCGGCCTGTTCCGCATCAGCGGCATCGAGGGCGCGCAGCTCGAGCACACGCTGGGCGCCTTCTGCCCCAACGTGCTGTTCCCCTATGCCCGCGAGTGCGTCGACAACCTGGTCAACCGCGGTGGCTTCCCGCCCCTGATGCTGGCGCCGGTCAACTTCGAGGCGATCTACGCCCAGAAGAAGAAGCGCGAGGCCGAACAGGCCCAGCAGCAGGGCGAGCAGACCACTCAGTAAGGCCTCGCCGCGTGTCAGGCCCGCGTATCCACGTCGCCGCCGACTTCACCGTCGGCGGCGACGTCGTTCTGCCCGAGGGGCCCGCGCGGCATGTGGCGCGCGTGCTGCGCCTGGGCGAAGGCGCGCCCGTACGACTCTTCGATGGCGCCGGCCACGAGGCCCGGGCGGTTATCGTCGAGGCGAGCCGTAAGCGTGTGGTGGTGTGTATCGAATCCGTCGAGGCGGGCCGCGGCGAATCGCCGCTGGCGGTGCACCTGGGCCAGGCGATTTCCAAGGGCGACCGCATGGACTACGCCATCCAGAAGGCCGTCGAGCTCGGTGTCGCCGCCATCACGCCGCTCTATACCGAGCACGGCGATGTGCGACTCAAGGGCGAGCGCGAGGCGAAGAAGCTCGCCCACTGGCAGGCCGTGGCCGCCAGCGCCTGCGAGCAGTGTGGGCGCGCCGTGGTACCTGTCGTTCATACACCCAGCACACTGCACGAATGGCTGGGCGAACGTGGCGAGATGCTGCGCCTGGTGCTGCATCCCGGTACGGCAGGCGCTCTCGAACAGGACGTCGCCCCCGCCTCAGCCGCCTTGCTGATCGGCCCCGAAGGGGGGCTCGCCGACAGCGAAGTCGAGGCCGCGATGGCCTGCGATTTTTCACTTCTTTCCCTCGGCCCGCGCATCCTGCGCACCGAGACCGCCCCGGTGGTGGCGCTGTCACTGCTGCAGTATCGCTTCGGCGATCTGGGCTGAACCTTCGGACCGACAACGCCGACATTCACCAACGCTGATTTCGCATCCAAGGCGCCTGCAAGACCTTGGCCTACTCTTGTATGCTGCGCGTTGCAGGAACGACAGCCATTCATTATTTTATTTGTATGATGTATGACAGATCATCATCTAACCGCGTCGCAGGCTCAGACCAGCGATACGGATTAACCGAAGGGAAGCATTCGTGAAACTTTCCAGAGCAGCAGCGGTGGATACCGAGGGCGATTGGCTGTTGGCATTTCCGTCACCGCTTTCGACGGTGGCCGACGGCATCGACCTCGACGCGGGATGCATCGCCATCGGCGATGCCAACATCACGGCGCTGTTCAATCCGGCCCCCGTGACGTGACGCACAGGCCAGACCTCTCCTTTAAGACTCACAGGTAGAATGTCTCATGTTTCCCAAGATCAAGAAGATGCGCATCGTCCCGGTCGCCGGCTACGACGGCTTCCTGTTGAACCTCAGCGGTGGCCATGCGCCCTGGTTCATTCGCAGTGTGGTCATTCTCGAGGACGATGCCGGCAATCAGGGCGTCGGTGAGGCCCCCTCCAGCGCTGGCATCCTCAAGGGGGTCGAGCAGTGCCGTTCGCTGGTCGAGGGGTCGCGCGTCAACGATATCAAGCAGACCCTCAACCAGGCGCGCCTGTTGCTGGCACAGAACGGACGCGAGGAGCGCGGTCGCCAAACCTTCGACCTGCGCGTAGCCGTTCATGTCCTCACCGGCATCGAGTCGGCCCTGTACGACCTCTATGGCCAGGCGGTGCAACTGCCGGTAGCCGACCTGCTGGGCCAGTACGGCCGCCAGCGCGACGAGGTCGAGGCGCTGGGTTATCTGTTCCTGCTGGGTGATCCGGCCAAGACCGATCTGCCCTATCCCCGGCCCGTGAACCCTAGCGACGAGTGGGACGAGGTGCGATGCCGCGAGGCGCTGACTCCGGAGGCAGTCGCCGACCTGGCCAAGGCGGCCTATGCGCGCTACGGCTTCAAGGACTTCAAGCTCAAGGGCGGCGTACTGCGCGGCGAGGAGGAGGCCGACTGCATTCGCGCCCTTCACGAAGCTTTCCCCGAGGCGCGCCTGACGCTCGACCCCAACGGTGCCTGGAAGCTCGATGAGGCGGTGCGGGTGCTGGAGCCGATCAAGCACCTGCTGAGCTATGCCGAGGATCCCTGCGGTCAGGAAGAGAGCTATTCGGGGCGCGAGACCATGGCCGAGTTCAAGAAGCGCACCGGCCTGCCCACCGCGACCAACATGATCGCCACCGACTTCAAGCAACTGCAATACGCCGTGCAGCTCAACGCCGTGGACATTCCGTTGGCGGACTGCCACTTCTGGACCATGCAGGGTGCCGTCAAGGTGGGCGAGCTGTGCAATGAGTGGGGCATGACCTGGGGCTCGCACAGCAACAATCACTTCGATATTTCCCTGGCGATGATGACGCATGTGGCCGCGGCCTGCCCCGGCGAGATCACCGCCATCGATACCCACTGGATCTGGCAGGACGGCCAGCGCATCACCAAGGAGCCGTTCCGCATCCGCGACGGCAAGCTAACGGTGCCGACGACGCCGGGCCTAGGTGTCCAGGTCGACGAAGACAAGCTGATGGAGGCCCATCTCCTCTACCAGAGCCTCGACGTGACCCAGCGTAACGACGCCATGGCCATGCAGTACCTGATTCCCGGCTGGGAGTTCAATCCCAAGAAGCCGGCGCTGGTGCGCTGAAAGCGCGAGGTGAAGAAGCGCGCCGTACGAGAACACAGCATGGGCACACACATCTAGTTTGAACTTTAGTCGAGTCGACCATGGGCTGGCTTGCAACCTTCGGTGCGGCAGATTAGCTTGTATGTTGTATGATGTATTATAAAACAACACCGCTATCGCTCTCTTCGAGCCGTCTGGCTTCTGGGCGGAAGCGGTGAAGAATCTACCAAGAGGAACGATTCGTGGAGTTTTCCAGAGCCGCCGTGATGAGAGCCGTAGGCGATGGGTTGCTGTCCTTTCCCATCACCGATTTCGATACTGATGGCCGCTTCGATGCCGACAGTTACCGTCGTCGCCTGGAGTGGTTCGTCAGCTATGACATTTCCGCCGTCTTCGTGGCAGGCGGCACGGGTGAATTCTTCAACCTGTCTCTCGATGAGTACCGGGACGTCGTGCGTGTGGCCGTCGAGACCGTTGGCGGCAAGCTGCCCGTGATCGCCAGCGCCGGCCTGAGCGTGGCGAGCGGCAAGGCTTTTGCCGAGGCTGCCGATGACGCGGGGGCCGACGGCATTCTGCTGATGCCGCCTTACCTGACCGAGTGCCCGCAGCAAGGGCTGGTCGAATACGCTCGACAGATCTGCGATGCGACGCCGCTGAACGTCATTTACTACAACCGCGGCAACGGTGTGCTTGGGGCCGACGCGGTGCAGCGGCTGGCAGACGCCTGTCCGAATCTGATTGGCCTGAAGGATGGCAAGGGCGATATTCAGTTGCTCAACAAGATCGTCAAGACGGTGGGCGACCGACTGGTCTACGTGGGGGGCGTACCCACCGCGGAGATTTTTGCCGAGGCCTACCTTTCCATCGGGGTGAACACCTATTCATCGGCCGTGTTCAATTTCGTGCCGGACATGGCAGTGAAGTTCTACCGTGAACTCCGCTCTGGCAATGCCGATGTCGTAAAACGAATCACCAATGAATTCTTCATTCCTTTCGTTGACCTCAGGGATCGAAAAGCAGGATACGCCGTCAGCCTGATCAAGGCCGGGGCGGAAATCATCGGCCGACCGGCCGGGAATGTCAGGGCACCTTTGGTAATGCCCACGTTGGAGGAGCGAAATCAGCTGGAAAAACTCATAGGCCTCGCTCAGCAGCCGTGATGCCAAGTCAACTAACTTTATGACCCCATCCCAACAGAAAAACAATCGAGGAGTACGTCATGAAAACAATATCAATCAAGCACAAGAAGCTCTGCGCCGTTGCCGCATCCGCCGCCGTGATGCTGCTGTCGCTACCGGCCCAGGCCGAGGATTGGCGCGGCTGGAACATTCACCCGCCGGGTTATCCCAATAGCGAGGCGCTCGAGTCGTTCGCCGAGAGCGTGACGGAGAGGACCGAGGGGCGTCTGACGTTGCAGGTCTACAACAATGGCGTGCTCGGCGACCAACCGGACGCGATCGAACAGACCCGTAACGGTGCGCTGGACTTCGCCAACTTCAATATGGGCCCGATGGGTCCCATCGTGAATGAAACCAACGTGCTCTCGCTGCCCTTCATCTTCAGCAGCATCGATCACATGCATGAGGTGATGGACGGCGAGATCGGCCAGCAGTTCGCCGATGCCCTGGCGGAGAAGAACCTGGTCGCCCTCTCCTGGTTCGACTCGGGCGCTCGCAGCCTCTACAACACCGAACGCCCCATTCACACGCCTGACGACGTGCAGGGCCTGAAGGTCCGGGTCATGAACAACGACCTCTACGTCGAGATGATCGAGGCCCTCGGAGGCAATGCCACCCCGATGGCTTACGGCGAGGTCTACCAGGCGCTCAAGACCGGCGTACTCGACGGCGCGGAGAACAACTATCCCTCGTTCGAATCCAGCAACCACTACGAGGCTGTCGATTACTACTCTCTCACCGAGCATCTGATCATCCCCGAGTGCCTGTGCATCGCCAAGGCAAGCTGGGAAGCGTTGTCGCCCGAGGATCAGGAGATCGTGCGCGAGGAGGCCATCAAGGCGTCCGAGCTGCAGCGTGAGCTGTGGGTCGAGGGCTCCCAGGAGAGCCGGCAGATCGTGCTCGATGCCGGCATCGAAATCAACGAAGTGGAGGACAAGGCACCCTTCCAGGAGAAGATGGAACCCGTCTATGCGGCCTTCATCGAGGAGAACCCTGACCTCGAGAGCCTGATCGACGCCATCCGGAACTCGAACTGAGCTTCGCCGTGACGTCCCCCCTCGGCGTCAGGCGCGTCGAGGGGGAAGGAGGCTTACGCCATGAGAACTTACGCTGACCATGAGGCCGCCGTGAACCCACCCCAGCTGCGAGAACGGGTAAGCCGAATACTGGACGCTATCTCCAATCTCTGCCTGGCGGTGGCGGGCGTACTGCTGGTCTTTCTTATCGCCATCTTCGGCTGGCTGGTGTTCGGCCGCTACGTGCTGAACAACACGCCGACCTGGGTGGAGCAAGCTTCCCTGCTGCTCGTGGTCTACATCACCTGCCTGGGGGCGGCATCGGGCGTCAGAGGAAATACTCACTTGAGCATCGATTTCGTACGCGAGGGAATGCCCGAGCCCTTCAGGACGATCTTTCGCTACATCGCCGATCTGTTCATCGTGACCTTCGGTGCCTTCATGGCGTTCCAAGGCTGGGGCCTGGTCATGACCAACCTCGAACGGGCGATCCCCATGATCGGCCTCTCCGAGAGCTGGCGTGCCGCGCCACTGGTGATCTGCGGTGGGCTGATCATGCTGTTTGCCGTGGCCAATATGGTGTCGCGACTCTCCGGCAACGACTCTGACGAGGGCAACTGACCATGGGCCTTGCCATTCTGTTCGGTATCTTCTTTCTCGGCCTGCTGGCAGGCGCGCCCGTCGCCTTCGCCGTGGGGCTGGCCGCCGTCGCGACCTTTCTCTACGAGGGGCTGCCGCTGTTCGTCGCTTTTCAGCGCATCCTGTCGGGCATCTCGGTCTTCTCCCTGCTGGCCATTCCGTTCTTCATCTTTGCCGGCGAACTGATGCTGCACGGCGGCATTTCCACCCGCCTGGTGCGTCTGGCGTCGGCTGCGGTAGGCAAGGTGCGGGGCGGCCTGGGCATCGTCAACGTCACCTCCTCGATGCTCTTCGGCGGCATCTCGGGTTCCGCCGTGGCCGATACGTCGGCGCTCGGTTCGATCCTCGTGCCGGTCATGAAGGAGAAGGGCTACGACGCCGATTACGCGGTCAACGTCACGGTGACCTCGTCGGTCGCCGGGGTGGTGATTCCGCCGAGTCACAACATGATTCTCTATGCCGTGGCGGCAGGCGGCGGTATTTCGGTCACGCAGCTGTTCATCGCCGGCATCGTACCGGGAATCCTGATGTGTCTGACCCTGGCCGTGGCGGCCTACCTGGTGGCGGTGAAGCGCGGCTACAAGGGCGAGACCTTTCCCGGCTGGAATGCGCTGGTCATCAGCCTTGCCGCGGCCCTGCCGGGCCTGATGACCGCGGTAATCATCGTCGGCGGGGTGCTGTCGGGCGTCCTCACCGTGACCGAATCCGGGGCCTTCGGCGCCATCTACGCCATCGTGGTCACTGCGCTGGTCTACCGTGAGCTGCGCTGGGCCTCGTTCAAGGCCGCGGTGCTGCAGTCGGTCAGGACCACGGCACTGGTCATGATCCTGGTCGGCTGCGCCTCGGCGTTCTCCTATCTGCTGGCGCTCTACAATGTGCCGCAGCTGCTGACCGAAGTGCTGATGTCGCTGTCCGACAACCCCATCGTTATCTTCCTGTTGCTCAACCTGCTGCTGCTGGGGCTCGGCATGATCATGGACATGGCGGCGCTGATCCTGATCTGCACGCCGATTTTCCTGCCGGTGGCCATGCAGTTCGGCATGGATCCGATCCAGTTCGGCATCATCATGATGATGAATCTGGGGCTCGGCTTGTGCACCCCGCCGGTGGGGGCCTGCCTGTTCGTCGGATGCGTGATCGGCAAGATCAAGATCGAGCAGGCCGTGCGTACCATCTGGCCATTCTACCTGGCGCTGTTCGTCGCCCTGATGCTGGTGACCTATGTGCCGGCCGTCTCGCTGTCGCTGCCTGCGCTGTTCCGCTGAGCACCTGACGACCGAACCGTAAAACGGACTCAACGTATGAAGATTGCAGCCGTACATACTCATATCCTCGACCATGCGCTGGAGACCGCGTTCGAAAGCGCCTCCATGCACTTCACCCGGCGACAGCACTGCCTTGTCGAGGTCGTCTGCGACGACGGCACTACGGGCTGGGGTGAATGCCTGGGGCCTGCCAAGCTCAACGCCGCCGTCGTGCAGGCCTACGCCGCCGCCCTGGTCGGCCAGGATCCGCTGCAGACCGAAAAAATCTGGCTCGACCTCTATAACCGGCTGCGCGACCAGGGCCAGCGCGGCCTGACCGTCACCGCGCTGAGCGGCATCGACATCGCCCTGTGGGACATCAAGGGTAAGCACTTCGGCGTGCCGGTCTCGATCTTGCTCGGCGGACGCTTCCGCGCCAGCGTGCGGGCCTACGCCACCGGCTCCTTTCGCCGTGAAGGCGTGGATCGCGTCGAGGACATCGCGCGTGAAGTGGCGGGGTACCGCCGCGAAGGCTTCCATGCGGTGAAGATCAAGATCGGCTTCGACGTCGAGGAGGACCTGCGCGTGATCGAGGCGGTGCGCGAGGCGATCGGTCCCGAGCTGCGCCTGATGATCGACGCCAACCACGGCTACGATTATCTGGAAGCCGTTGAAGTGGGGCGGCGAGCGGCGCAGTTCGGCATCGACTGGTTCGAGGAGCCGGTGCTGCCCGAGCACGTCTCGGCCTACCGCGCGGTGCGCGCCGACCAGCCGATCCCCGTCGCTGGGGGCGAGACATGGCACGGCCGCTATGCCATGCAGGAGCCGCTCGCCACCCGCGCCGTGGACATCCTCCAGCCCGACATCTGCGGTGTCGGTGGCTTCAGCGAGATTCGCCGCGTGGCCGATATGGCGGCGCTGCACGGCGTTCGCCTGGTACCGCACGTGTGGGGTACCGCCGTATGCCTGGCCGCCAGCTTGCAGTTCATGGCGGCGTTGCCGCCCAATCCGCCGCGGCGCAGCCCGATCGAGCCGATTCTCGAGTTCGACCGCACCGTCAACCCTTTCCGCCAAGCGGTAGTGACCACGCCCATCGAGCACGACCGGGGCGTAGTGACGATTCCCGATGGGCCCGGGCTCGGCATCGAGATCGACCGCGAGGCGCTCAGCCGCTTCGCCCTCAAGGAGGTATGACGACGTGACAGCGATACCTGCCAATTCCCGGCCGCTGGAAGGGCCGGCGCCGCGGCTCGGGACACCGCCGGGCGCCACCGACTGCCACATTCACCTCTACCTGCCCGGCTTCGAGGCCCAGCCCGGCGGGCCCGGCATCGCCGAGCTGGCGACGCCGGAGGATTATGCCAGCGTGCAGGCGCGCCTGGGGCTGGAGCGGGTGGTGGTCACCCAGCCGAACGCCTATCAGCTCGACAACGGCGCCCTGCTCGAGGCGCTGACCCAACTGGGCACGACGTCCGCCCGCGGTGTGGCGGCGGTGTCACCGCAAACCTCTGGCGAAGCGTTGCGCGCCTGGCACGAGAAGGGCGTGCGCGGGGCGCGGATCATGAACCTGCCCGGGGGTGCGGTGACGCATGCCAGCATGCTCGAGGTCGAACGCCGGATTCGCCCGCTGGGCTGGCATCTGATGGTTCAGTTCAACGGCCAGCAGCTGGACGATTATCTCGAAGGCCTGCAGCGTATCGAGGGCGAGTACATCATCGACCACATCGGCAAATTCATGCCGCCGGTGGCGGCAGACGATCGCCGCGTCGACGACATCCTGCGGCTGCTTGACCGCGGCAATGCCTGGTTCAAAATCTGCGCCGGCTACGAGGCGAGCGTGACCGGCGGGCCGCGCTACGAGGACGTGGGCGCGATCGCCCGCCGGGTCATCGCCCATGCCCCCGAGCGGGTGATCTGGGGCTCGAACTGGCCTCACGTCGGCGTGCCTCGCGAGCAGTACCCGGATGATGCCGAACAGCTCGACGTGTTGCTCGAGTGGGCCGGTCCCGAGGACCGCCGTCGCATCCTGGTCGACAACCCCGCCGCCCTGTACGGCTTCTGACTCTCATACCCGCTCGAAGGAGGAACGCATGATCGATCGTCTGTTGGTAACCGGGGCCGCCGGCGGCATGGGCCGCATCATCCGGCCCCACCTGTCGCAGCTGGCCCGCACGGTGCGCTTGTCGGACATCGCCGACCTCGGCGAGGCGGCCGACAATGAGGAGCTCATGCCGTGCGACCTCGCCGATGCCGAAGCCGTCGATGCGCTTGTCCAGAATTGCGACGCCATCGTGCACCTGGGCGGCGTCTCGGTGGAAAAACCCTGGGCGAGCCTGCTGCAGGCCAACATCGTGGGTACCTACAATCTGTATGAGGCGTTGCGTCGGCATGGCAAGCCGCGGGTGATCTTCGCCAGCTCCAACCACACCACCGGATACTACGAGCGCACGCAGCGGATCGATGCCGACGTGCCGCGTCGGCCCGACTCGCTCTACGGCGTGACCAAGTGCTTCGGTGAGGACCTGGCGTGTCTGTATCATGACAAGTTCGGCGTCGAGACCCTCAGCGTGCGCATCGGCTGGTGCCACCCCAAGCCGACCGATACGCGCAAGATGGCGATCTGGTTGAGCGCCGAGGACTTCGTCGCACTGGTGCAGCGCGCCATCGTCACGCCGCGCCTGGCCTATACCGTGGTTTACGGCTTCTCGAACAACGCCGAACGCTGGTGGGACAACAGTAAGGCCACCTTCCTCGGCTGGGTGCCGAAGGACAGCTCGGAGCCTTGGCGCGAAGAGATGGAAGCGCTCGATGCCGATCTCGACCCCAAGGATCCGGCGGTCATCTACCAGGGCGGGCCGTTTGCCACCTCCGGGCACCCCGACGACTGACGACGATCCGGTGGCGAGATACTTCTCAACGACGGCGACCCATGACCGATGGATGGCGATATGACGGGCAAGTGCATTCTCAAGGCTGACTCGAAGCCGCTGAAAATTCAAAAGCTTTTACGCCAGGGAAGCCTGTCCCTGCACGTCGCCGACCAGCTCGAGGCGCTGATCATCAATGGCAGTATCAGCGTGGGCGAAAAACTACCGACCGAGAACGGGCTGTGCGATGCCTTTGGTGTCAGCCGCACGGTGATCCGCGAGGCCATCACCCATCTCAAGTCGTTGGGGCTGGTCGAGACGCGCCGCGGCGTCGGCACCACCGTGCTGCGCTCGACCACCGTCGAGGCAATGCCGGCCGAGCGCATAAGTCCGACCACCGTCGAGGACATCCTCCATGTGCTCGAGCTTCGGCTCAATCTCGAGCCGGCGGCGGCGGCGCTGGCCGCCGAGCGGCATGACGACGAGGATCGTCGCATCCTCGAGGAGAAGCACGCCGCTTTCATCGCAGCGCGAGCGGCAAAGTCCCAGGCGCGTGAGGAGGATTACGGGTTTCACTATGCCATCGTCGCCGCCACCAAGAATCCCTTCTTCCAGGTCTTCTACGAACAGCTGAGCCAGAGCGTGATTCCCCGCGCCAAGCTGATGAGTATCGAAATCAACACTGCGGCCACGGACAAGTATCTCGCTCGAGTGGAGAAGGAGCATACCTACGTGCTCGAGGCGATCCTGGCCCGCGATCCCGAAGCGGCGCGCGAAATGATGTTCCAGCATCTCAACCGCGCGCGGACCATGTACGCCAAATTCCAAGAAGCTTGAAGAGCACCAAGAAGCCTGAAAAGTACCAGGAAGCCCGAACTCACGGCTCTCCTGGCGACGCGACACCGGAGAATAGGAGCCATCATGACTCTGCAAGGCAAGATGCTGATCGGCCAGGCGGCCGTCAGCGGCAGTTCCAAGCCCATCAACGGCGTCAATCCCGCCACCGGCGAGACTCTCGAGCCCACCTACGCGGGCGGTGGCAAGGCCGAGGTCGAGCGCGCCTGTGAGCTCGCCGAAGCGGCGTTTGTCAGCTATCGCGAGACGTCGCTCGAAGAGCGCGCAACGTTTCTCGAGACGGTCGCCAGCGAGATCGAGGCCATCGGTGACGAACTCATCGAGCGCGCCATCGCCGAGACCGGCCTGCCCCGGGCGCGCCTGGAGGGCGAGCGCGGCCGCACCTGCGGCCAGCTGCGCCTGTTTGCCTCCGTGGTGCGCGCCGGCGAGTGGCTCGACGTGCGCCTCGATCCGGCCCTGCCGGAGCGTCAGCCAATGCCGCGCGCCGACCTGCGCCAGCGCCATATCGGCCTGGGCCCGGTGGCGGTGTTCGGCGCCAGCAACTTCCCGCTGGCGTTCTCCGTGGCCGGCGGCGATACCGCCTCGGCACTCGCCGCTGGCTGCCCGGTGATCGTCAAGGGCCACTCCGCCCACCCCGGCACCTCGGAGCTGGTCGGCCGCGCCGTGCAGCGTGCGGTCGACAAGAGCGGCCTGCCCGAAGGCGTCTTCTCGCTGCTGTTCGGTTCGGGCAGTGAGATCGGCCAGGCGCTGGTCAGTGATCCGCGCATTCAAGCCGTCGGCTTCACCGGCTCCCGCGGCGGCGGCACGGCGCTGATGAAGACGGCGCAAAGCCGCCCGCAGCCGATCCCGATCTACGCCGAGATGAGTTCGATCAACCCGGTATTCCTGCTGCCCGAGGCGCTGCGCGCCCGCGGCGCCCAGATCGCCGAGGGCTTCGTCGCCTCGCTCAACATGGGCGCCGGGCAGTTCTGCACCAATCCGGGCCTGGTCATCGCGGTCAAGGGCCCCGAGCTCTACGCCTTCGTCGAGGCGGCGGGCGGCGCCGTGAAACAGAGTGGCGCCCAGACCATGCTCACGCCGGGCATTCACGCGGCTTATGAGCAGGGCGTGGGCCGGCTTTCCGGCAATGGCAAGGTCAGGGAAGTGGCCCGCGGCCAGGCCGGCGAATCCGCCCACCCCTGCCGGGCGGGGCTCTACGTCACCGCCGCCGAGGCTTTCCTCGCGGAACCCGAGCTGCAGGAGGAAGTGTTCGGTTCCACCTCGCTGGTGATCGAATGCACCGACCTGGAAGAAATGAAGCGCGTGACCGGCCGGCTCGAAGGCCAGCTCACCGCCACCCTGCAGATGGACGACGGCGACCTGGACGCAGCCAAACAGCTGCTGCCGATCCTCGAACGCAAGGCGGGCCGGATACTCGCCAACGGCTGGCCCACCGGGGTTGAGGTATGCCACGCCATGGTCCACGGCGGGCCCTACCCGGCCACCTCCGACAGCCGCACCACCTCGGTGGGCAGCGCGGCGATCTATCGCTTCCTGCGCCCGGTGTGCTACCAGGCGCTGCCCGAGGGCCTGTTGCCCGAGCCGCTGCGTGACGGCAACCCCTGGGGTGTGTCACGCCTGGTGGATGGCAAGCGCGAGGCGTAGGCAGTACCCCTGTAAGAAGTGCATCATTTTTGGCGGCCTTCGGGCCGCCTTTTTCCTTCCCTTTTTGCCATAATGGTTCCCCACCCACCAGCGGAGCTGTTCATGGCCTCTTCCCCTCATGACCGTCGCCAGGGCCGCCCGAATCCCTCTCGGCCCCCATCGGATCGTCAGCGCGCGCGACGGCCGAGTGCGCCCAAGGCCCAGGTGGGTGAAGTGGCCTACCTCGAAGTGGTCACGGTCAACGAGACCGGCGCCTTTCTCGACTGGGGCCACCCCAGCGACGTGCTGCTGCCCTTCGGCGAGCAACGCTTCAGGCCCACCCCCGGCAAGCGGGTGCTGGTGCGCCTCTACGAGGACCAGCAGGGGCGGCCAGTGGCTTCGCAGAAACTCGACCGCTTCGTCCAGGACGAGGCGACGGGGCTGGCGCCGGGCGATGAGGTCGAGCTGGTCATCGCCGACGCCACCGACCTGGGCTACAAGGCAGTGGTGAATCATCGCTTCTGGGGACTGCTCTATCGCGACGACGTCACCCGACCGCTGCGCCGCGGCCAGCGGGCCAAGGGCTACGTGAAGCGGGTACGCGACGACGGTCGGCTCGACCTCTCGCTGCTGCCGCCGGGACCGGCGCGCCTCGATGTGGTAGGTGAACAGGTGCTCCGGGCGTTGCGCGAGAGCGGCGGCTACCTGCCGCTCTCCGACAGCAGCGAGGCCAGCGCGATCAAGGCGCGGCTGGGAATAAGCAAGAACGCCTTCAAGCAGTCCATCGGACGGCTCTACAAGCAGCGCCTGATCGTCATCGAGGCACACGGAATCCGTCTGGTGCCCGGCGCCACGTCCGACCCGGCCTAGGCCGGGCCTCGCGGCGATCGGCGTTCAGTCGAGCGCCTTGAACTCCTCCTCGTGCAGCCAGGCGGCATGCTTGGGTGCCCGTTTGGTCTTCGACCACTCCTCGATCATGGCCGGCGCCACTGCCTTGAGCTGCTGCATCTGCTCCGGCGTGCCCTTCACGTAGGTCAGCTCCAGGCGATGGCCGTTGGGGTCGAAGAAGTAGATCGAGCCGATGATGCCGTGCTCGGTGGGTCCCACCACCTCCACGCCCTTGCGTTCGAGTTCCTCCTTCGCTTCAAGCAAGGCCGCCTCGTCGGCCACGCGGAAGGCGATGTGCTGGACCCACTCGGGCGTATTCGGGTCGCGCCCCATCTCCGGTGAGTTGGGCAGCTCGAAGAAGGCCAGGATGTTGCCGTTGCCGGCGTCCAAGAACAGGTGCATGTAGGGGTCGGGCGCCTTGGTCGAGGGCACGCGGTCCTCGGCGATGGCGACCAGGAACTCCATGTTGAGCTTGTCCTGGTACCACTCGACGGTTTCCTTGGCATCGCGGCAGCGATAGGCGACGTGGTGGATCTGCTGAATTTTGATCATGACGGGGCTCGCGTTAGTGGGCTGGGAGCGCCAGGGACTTCTCAGGGCTTTTTCAGCCTCTATTTTAGTTTCATTTGAAACTAAAATAGAGGCGCTCGACGTACCCTGTCAAGCCGTCTTGGTGTTGCTTACGACCCTGCGTCATACTGCGCTCATTTCCCCGTGCCACGATGGAAACGGTGCCGATGAGCCAACAGACGAGCGAACGACCCCTGCGGGTGGGTGTGGTGATGGACTCCATCGCCAACCTCACCTACAAGAAGGACACCACCCTGGCCATGCTGTGGGCGGCCCAGGAGCGTGGCTGGTCGCTGCACTACATGGAGCAGGAAGACCTGTTCCTGCGCGACGGACGCGCCCACGCCCGCATGCGCGACCTGACCGCCTTTCGCAACCCCGACGACTGGTATGCGCTGGGCGCACCGGAGCAGCGGTCGCTGGCCGACCTCGACGTGATCCTGATGCGCAAGGACCCGCCGGTCGATGCGCACTTTCTCAATGCCGTGCATTTGCTTGGCTTCGCCGAACGCGAGGGCGTCCTGGTGGTCAATCCCACGCGGGCGCTGCTGGAGTGCAACGAGAAGCTTTTCGCCCAGCAGTTCCCGCAGTGCTGCACGCCGACAGTGGTCTCCTGCAGCGAGGCGGTGCTGCGTGACTTTCATGCCGAGCACCGGGACGTGATCTTCAAGCCGCTGGACGGCATGGGCGGCAGCGGCATTTTTCACGTTCAGCCAGAAGGTCGGAACCTGGGCGCCATCATCGAGACGCTGACCGAGCGCGGCCAGCGCCAGATCATGGCCCAGCGCTACATTCCCGAGATCAAGGATGGCGATACCCGTATCCTGCTGGTGGAGGGAGAGCCGGTGCCTTTCGGCCTGGCGCGGGTGCCCATGGCCGGCGAGACCCGCGGCAACCTGGCCGCGGGCGGCACCGGCGTCAGCCGCGAGCTGACCGCCCGCGACCACTGGTTGATCGAGCAGGTCCAGCCGATGATCCGCGATAAGGGGCTGATGTTCGTCGGGCTCGACGTGATCGGCGATTACATCACCGAGATCAACGTGACCAGCCCCACCTGCGTGCGCGAGATCGATGATCAGCGCGGTACCGACATCGCCGGCCTGCTGATGGATGCCATCGAGCGGTGCCTGGCCCGGCGCACCTAGGCATCGCGCAACCCAAGGAGGACGAGCCCGCCCATGGTGGCCTCTGACCTGATCCACTATGCCCCGGTCACGCGGCCCTACCGCCGCTGGCTAGCGCTGTCGGCCGCGCTGCTGCTGCACCTGGCGCTGATCGGCGCTGTGGCGAGCTGGCAGTTCTCCCCGGCGCCGGCCGAGCGCACGAGCCTGGACGTGGTACTGGTGACCCGCCCGGCCGAGGCACCGGATGATGCCGAAGCCATTGCCGAGGCGGATCAGCAGGCGGCCGGCGAACAGGCCGAGGAGGCACCCGCCGAGCAGCGTGCAGCACCCCTGGACGAGCTGCCGGTGCTCGAGGCGCCGGAGAGCACCCTGGACCCGGCCGCTCCCGCCGAGGCCGAGCCGGCTGAACGTGCCGTCACCGAGCCGGAGCCTGTCCCTGTCGAAGAAGCGCCTATCGAGGCCGAGCGGGACAGCGAGGCAACGCCGCCGTCCGAGCCGCGCGAAAGTACGCCTCCGGCGGCGTCATCTTCGCCGGCTGCGCCTTCTGCCTCGGGGCGCGACCTGCTGGCACAGGCCACCAGCAGCATCCGCCAGCAGGGGCTCGACACCAGCCTAGCCGGGCCGGATGACGGCCAGCCGCGCACAGCGGCCCAACGAGCGGCCGAGGCGCGCTATATCGACGACTGGACCCGACGCGTCGAGGACTACGGCAACCGCGTCCATCCCGCTCCGAGCCACCTGCATGGCCAGCTGCGTATTCGCGTGGTGATCGGACGCGATGGTCAGCTTCGCCAGGCGGAGGTGGTACAATCCTCAGGACATACCGAACTCGATCAGGCGGCATTGGCAACCGTGAACGGTGCCGGGCCCTATCGGCCCTTCGATAGCACCATGGGGGGGCTGGACAGTCTCTCCATCACCCGCGTCTGGCGGTTCGGAGAAGGTAATCAATTTGGCGTGCGCTAGGGTCATTGGTTCGCCGCCCGGGAGTCCCATGCAATCCGTGCAAAACCTAGGCTTGAGACATCATTTTCTGCTGGCGATGCCGCACCTGGAAGATCCCAACTTTGCCGGCAGCCTCAGCTATCTGTGTGACCACGACGAGAACGGCACCATGGGCGTGATCGTCAACCGACCGCTGGAAATCACCCTGGATGCGTTGTTCGAGCAGCTCGAGCTCGACGGCGAGGAGAGCCCGCATCGCAGTGCGCCGGTCTACTACGGCGGCCCGACCCACAAGGATCGCGGCTTCATCCTGCATCGCGGTTCCAGCGAGCCTTGGGATTCCAGCATCCAGGTGGACGACGACATTGCCTTGACCACCTCCATGGACATCCTGCTGGCGCTGGCCGCCGGGAACGGGCCGGAGGAGTTTCTGGTGTGCCTGGGCTGTGCCGGTTGGGAAGCGGGCCAGCTTGAACAGGAGCTCAAGGACAACGCCTGGCTCACCGTCGAGGCGCAGGGCGACATCCTGTTCAAGGTGCCACCGGAGCAGCGCCTCGGCGCCGCCGCCGGCATCCTCGGTATCGACCTCAATCTGATGTCGCGGGAAGCGGGCCATTCCTGATGGCCGAAGCAGGAGCGCGCCTGATCCTGGCCTTCGACTTCGGCACCCGGCGCATCGGCGTGGCGGTGGGTAACGAGTTGCTCGCCAGCGCCCGCCAGCTAGCGCCCTTGCCGGCGCGCGACGGCATTCCCGATTGGAACGCGGTCGCGCGGTTGGTGGAGGAGTGGCAGCCGGACCTGTTCGTGGTGGGGCTGCCCCTCAACATGGATGGCAGCGAATCGGAGATGAGCGCGCGGGCACGCAAGTTCGGCAAGCGCCTCTACGGCCGCTACGGCAAGCCCTGCGAGATGGCCGACGAGCGCGGCTCAACGCGCGAGGCCAAGGCCGTCGCCCGCGAGTCGGGGCTGCTGCGCAACCCGCGCAAGAGCTATCGCGACGATGGCGTCGACGGCATCGCGGCGGTGCTGATCCTGGAGAGCTGGTTTGCCCGCCGCGAGGGCCTGCCGTCGCGAGGTTGACGGCTGGCCTGGGGAAAACCCCGGTTGGGTCCTGGCTGTCAGAGAGTAGCGAACTCAGGTCGTCAGCACCCGCTCCTCGGCATACTGCGCGGCAATATCGTTCACCGAGATGCAGGTGTACTTGATGACAAAGAAGGCCAGGGTGGCGGGGCAGGTGAAGCTCTCCTCGAAGCGTTCCACCTCGGTGCCGCGTCCGCGGGTGACGCTGGCGCGGTAGTTATTGCCTGCCTTGGTCAGCCTGACCGTGGCCTGGCGGTCGACCTCTTGCTTCTCCAGCACCAGCTCGCGCTGCCTGGTCAGCAGCTCGTCAAGCATCTTGCCGCCTTCCAGCTCCTCGGGTGTAGCCCACACTTCCTGGTCACGCTTGCCGTACTGGAACAGCAGGATTGCCGGCATCACGGAGAAGATGGCGCCGGTCAGCAGCCAGGTCAGTTCGGCACCGGGGGGATGTAGCGCGAACACGGCGAAAATTTGTATCAAGAAGGCTGCCACCAGGATGCCCGCCAGCGGGCGCCACATGCGTGGGTTCATCATGGGCTTGCCCAGGGTATGGCCCCACAGGCCGGCCGCTACCAGCGCACCCAGCACGACCGATGCCAGCCCCCAAAGAGGGCCGCCGCCCACCAGCAGGGCAATGACGCCGATCGCCACCAGGGCGCTGTAGAACACCGCCAGCAGTATGTACGCTCGTTCCAGGGTCATGCGTCGCATCTCCTTTCTACCGGTTGCCTGGGCGGCAACGCCATTGTTATTCGAGATCGTCGTTCGTCAGCTGGCTCTCTCGAGCCTTATCCTCCAGGGGGCAGCCAATGGCTGCCAGCACAGCTTCGCATATTCCACGATCGTCATCAGCATAGCGATGCCGAGCGTTGGCTGCATCGTTACAAGGCGGGGTCGTCCACGCCGACTCGCTCGGGCACGAACCAGCGCACCGGACGCAGGTCCTTCTCGATCAGCGCTTCCACCTGCAGCAGGGTGGCGAAGATCGCCATGCGCACCGGGATGCCGTTGTCGGTCTGGCGGAAGATCGCCAGGCGCGGATCGCCGTTGAGGTCCACGTCCAGGTCGTTGGCATCCGGGCGGCTGTCGCGCGGCAGCGGGTGCATGACGATGGTGTCGCGGCCGCAGCGCTTGTCCATGAAGGCGCGGTCGACGGTGAAGTCGCGCGACAGGCTGAAGCCCTCGCTCATCTCCGCGGTGAAGCGCTCCTTCTGGATGCGGGTGGTGTAGACCACGTCGACGTCGGCGTAGTCGTCGGCCAGGCTGGCGCGCTCCTCGACGCGGTGGCCGCGGGAGGCGACCAGATCGATCAGGTGGCTCGGCATCTCGAGCCCGGGCGGCGCCACCAGAGTGATGCGCATGGGGGCATAGAGCGACAGCAGCTTGATCAGAGAGTGCACCGTGCGGCCGTACTTGAGGTCGCCAGTCAGCAGCACGTGCGCGTCGGCGAGCTTCTTGCCCAGCCGGTTGAACTCCTTGTCGATGGTGTAGAAGTCGAGCAGCGCCTGGCTGGGGTGTTCGCCGGGGCCGTCGCCACCGTTGATCACCGGCACGTGGGTGGCGGCAGCGAACTCGGCCACCGAGCCCTGATCGGGGTGACGCATGACGATGGCGTCGCAGTAGCCGCTCATCACCCGGCTGGTGTCGTAGAGCGACTCGCCCTTGGCCATCGAGGAGAAGGTGAAGCCGGTGGTGTCGCACACGCTGCCGCCCAGGCGACAGAAGGCTGCATGGAAGCTGACGCGGGTGCGGGTACTGGCCTCGAAGAACAGGTTGCCGAGCACGGCCCCCTCCAGCACCCGCGTGACCTGGCGACGTTGGGCGATGGGCTCCATGCGGGCGGCGACGCGCATCAGGTGGTCGACGCGATCGCGGGACAGGGAATCGACGGAGAGCAGGTGGGGACTCATCGAAGGCCTCGAAGTGGCAGCGAAGGATGGCGGTAGTGTAACTCTCCCGGGCTGCAGCTTCACGGACCCGAATCGGCTTGCGTCAGTGACCGACCAGTTCGGCCAGCCTGCGTGCGTGAGCCTTCACTTCGCGTATCGCCCGTTCGCTATCGAGATCGTCCATCGCCACCACGCCCACGCAGGCCTCGACGCCGGGACGAAACTGCGGCGTGGCGACGGGGCTGGCCACGCCCACGGCGCCGCGCTGTAGCTGGCCACGGGTCAGGCTGTAGCCATCGGCACGTGCCTGGCGCACCTCCTCGCTGTCGTCGTCGCGCGGGGCGCGTCCAGCCAGTATAGCGATACCCGCCGCCCCGCGGCTCAGCGGATGGCGGCTGCCGATCCGGTAGCTCACGCGTAGCAATCCCTCCTCCGGTTCCGCCACCAGCAGCACCACGCACTCTTCGCCCTGGGCTACCGAGACGAAGGCGGTGGCTCGGGTCGCCTTGGCCAGCGCCTGCAAGAGGGGCTGGGCCACGGCGCGTAGCTGCGGCTCGAAGCGCGAGGCGAGCAGCGAGATGCCGGCACCCAGCCGCAGCGAGCCCTCGCCGGAGCGTGCCACCAGACCGTGCTGCTCCAGAGTGGTGACGATGCGATAGGCGATGGCACGGTGCACGTCCAGTCGCTCGGCGAGCTCGGCGACGCTGATGCCGTCGGCGTGCTCGGCGATGAGTTCCAGCGCGTGCAGGCCGCGATCCAGAGTTTGCAGGGTGGTGGCCATTCGAACGTGAGCCCTCGAGTCGTTGGGTGGCGGAGCAAGGTAGCGCAGTCGCTCGGGATTGACGTCTTCGGCGAAACTGCCTATGTTCTGCCATGTGTTCGCTGAACGATACCAATTGTGCGATAAAAGTAAAACAAGGCGCCGCCACGCATGACAGCCACGATTCCGGATGACAGCCCCGCGGGAGGTTCCATGACAAATGCCATTGATCGGACCCAGGCCGGCGCGGGCGGCTGCCCCTTCCACGCCGCTCAAGAGCCACCCACGGCACCCAACGGCTGCCCCGTGTCGCCCCGGGCGGCGGCCTTCGACCCCTTCGACCGCCCCTATCAGCTCGACCCCGCCGAAGCGCTGCGCTGGTCGCGGGAGCAGGAGCCGGTGTTCTACAGCCCCAAGCTCGGCTACTGGGTCGTGAGCCGCTACGACGACATCAAGGCGATCTTTCGCGACAACCTCACCTTCTCGCCGTCGATCGCGCTGGAGAAGATCACGCCGGCAAGCCGAGAGGCCCAGACGGTGCTTCAGCGCTACGACTACGGCATGAACCGCACCCTGGTGAACGAGGACGAACCGGCCCACATGGCGCGCCGCCGCGAGCTGCTCGAAGCGTTCACGCCAGAGGCGCTCGAGGCCCACGCGCCGATGGTGCGCCGCCTGGTACGCGAGAAACTCGACGCCATCGTCGACCGTGGCCGTGCCGACCTGGTCGCCGAGATGTTCTGGGAGGTGCCGCTCACCGTGGCGCTGCATTTCCTCGGCGTGCCCGAGGAGGACATGGATCAGCTGCGCCGCTTTTCCGTCGCCCACACGCTCAATACCTGGGGGCGGCCCTCGCCGGAGCAGCAGGTCGAGGTCGCCGAGGGCGTCGGCAGGTTCTGGCAGTACTCGGGCCAAGTGCTCAAGAAGATGCAGGACCAGCCCAGCGGCCACGGCTGGATGTACGACATGATCGAGAAGAACCGGCAGAAGCCGGAGGTGGTCACCGACAACTACCTGCATTCGATGATGATGGCGATCATCGTCGCCGCCCACGAGACTACCGCGCTGGCCACCGCCAACGCCTTTCGTCAGTTGCTCTCGCGCCCCGCAGTGTGGGCCGAGCTTTGTGCCAGCCCGGCGCTGATCCCCGCCGCGGCCGAGGAGTGCCTGCGCCACTCCGGTTCGGTAGTGGCCTGGCGGCGCATCGCCACCCGCGATGTCGAGGTGGGCGGCGTGAGCATTCCCGAGGGCGGCAAGATCCTGATGGTCACGGCCTCGGCCAACCACGACCCGGCCCACTTCGAGAACCCCGACGAGCTCGACATCTACCGCGACAATGCCGTCGATCACCTCACCTTCGGCTACGGCAGCCACCAGTGCATGGGCAAGAACCTGGGACGCATGGAGATGCGCATCTTCCTCGAGGAGTTCACCCGCCGCCTACCGCATCTCGAACTCGAGGAACAGGAATTCACCTTCCTGCCCAACACCTCCTTCCGTGGCCCCGAGGCGCTGTGGGTGCGCTGGGATCCGGCGCAAAATCCCGAACGCCGCGAACCGGCAGTGCGCAGCGCCCAGCGCGATTTTCCCGTCGGGGCGCCGTCGCGCCAGGACATCGCCCGGGAAATGGTCGTCGCCAAGATGCAAGAAGCGGCACAGGGTGTGCTCCAGGTCGCCCTGGAAGACCCTCATGGACGCCGTGTGCCGGAGTGGAGCCCCGGCTCCCACATCGAGCTGATCGTGGGGGAGTACGTGCGCAAGTACTCGCTGTGCGGCGAGATGGAAGATCCCTACTGGTTGCAGATCGCCGTGCTGCGCGAGCCCCAGGGGCGAGGCGGCTCGGCCTGGATCCACGAGCACCTCACGCCGGGCATGACCCTGCGCCTGCGCGGGCCCAAGAATCACTTTCGCCTCGATGAATCTGCCGAGCACTACGTGTTGATTGCCGGCGGCATCGGCATTACGCCGATCATCTCCATGGCCGACCGCTTGAAGCGGCTGGGCAAGTCGTATGAGCTGCACTACGCCGGCCGCTCTCGCTCCAGCATGGCCTTCATCGAGCGGCTCGATCGCGATCACGGCGAGGCGCTGCACCTCTACCGCAAGGACGCGGGCAAACGGCTCGACCTCGCCGGATTGCTTGCCGAGCCTGGCGAGGACACGCTGCTCTACGCCTGCGGCCCCGAGCGGCTGCTCGCGGCGCTGCAGGCCGGCACCAGCCATTGGCCGGAGGGCAGCTTGCATGTGGAGCACTTCTCGGCGGAGGGCGCACTGCTGGACCCGGCCAATGAACACGCCTTCGAGGTCGAGCTTGCCGACTCCGAGCTGATCGTCGAGGTGGCGCCGGACCGCACCCTGCTGCAGGCACTGCGCGCCGCCGGCGTCGACGTGCCCAGCGACTGCGAGGAGGGCCTTTGCGGCTCCTGCCAGGTCGATGTCGTGGAGGGGGAAATCGACCACCGCGACAAGGTGCTTACCACCGCCGAGCGTGCCGGCCAGGACCGCCTGATGAGTTGCTGTTCGAGGGCGAAGGGAAAAAAGCTCAAGCTTGCCCTCTGACCCTGGCGTTTACTTTGCACCATGGCGATAACCCAAGTACGCCAACCCTGACAAACAAACGGGACTGACGAGGAACGACAATGAAAAGACTCGCGACACTGACCGCATTGACCGCGCTCTCCCTGGGTGCCTTCCAGGGGGCCGCTGCCACCGAGCTGACGGTGAGCACCTGGGCCGGCCCCAACCACGGCGTCAATACCATCGTCTGGCCGACCTGGGGAAAGTGGGTCGAAGAGGCCACCGAGGGTCGCGTCAGCGTCAACGTGGTCCACGACATGGGCCCGCCGGGTTCGCAGATGGAGCTGATCGCCGACGGGGTGGCCGACGTCACCTGGCTGTTCCACGGCCTGATGCCGGGACGCTTCGAACTGACCAAGCTGCCGGAATTGCCCACCTTCGAGGACTTCTCCTCCGAGGCCGCGTCGGTGGCCTACTGGCGCACCCATAACGAATACTTCGCCGAGGCCGGCGAGCATCGCGGCGTCGAGGTGATCGGCGTCGGCGTGCATGGCCCGGGCTCGCTGTTCCTGAACGAATCGATCGACAGCCTCGACGATCTCGATGGCAAGCGCGTGCGCATCGGTGGCGGCGTGATGGGAGATATTTCCCAAGCGCTGGCGCTCACCGGTGTGGCGTTGCCGCCGGCCAGTACCTACGAAGCAGCGACCCAGGGCGTCATCGACGGCGCCATGCTCACCCTGGAAGGCCTCAAGAGCTTCCGCCTGGCCGAGGTGCTGCCCTACACGGTGCAGATGCCGGGCGGCTTCTATCGCGGCAGTTTCTCTCTTGTGATCAACCCCGACACCTGGGCCTCGCTCTCCGAGGAGGACCGCGCGGCGATCGAGGAGGTTTCAGGTGAGCGCCTCTCGCGGCTGTTCGGCTACATGATGGACGTGGTCGACGTACGCGGCATCGAATTTGCCGAAGAGCAGGGCAATACCTTCATCGAACTGCCCGCCGAGGAGATCGAACGCTTCCAGCAGATGGTCGACGACCTGCCGGGGGTCTGGATGGAAGCGGCCGGCGCCAGGGGTGTCGATGGCGAGGCCGCCCACGCCTACTTCTACGAACAGCTCGACGCCGCCGAGGGTGAGGAGGGGTTGTCGCCCGACGAGGTGATCGATCCCGAGGCGTAAACCGCGCCCTTTTTCCCCACGCATGCGAGCACGGCCCCGGCCGTGCTCGCTGCGTTATGGCAAGAGTAATTTAAGTTTCAGTTGAAACTATTTTGACCTCCGTCAATGCTGCCCAGCGATAGGAGAACGATACTGCGGAAAACGTAACGGGAAGGAGAGGCAGCATGAACCAGGCACCCAGGAACTCATGGTGGAACCGTCTCTGCGAAGGCAGCTATCGCGCCTCCACACGGCGGATGGTCCGCGAGATCGAGGCGGAATCGCCGCAGGTCTACAGCGAGATGCTCAAGGATCTGGAGACGCCGCTGGAACCCACCTTCGAGCGTGAGATGTCACGCCATCTCGACCGCGGCGGCTATCGCGCCTTCGTGCCGGCCGAAACCCTGATGCCGGCCATGCTTCAGCGCTTCGGTCTCGACCAGGAGAGCGTTACCGAGCATGTCAGCTACCCCAGCCTGCGCGGCAACTGTAACGCCTGCCCGGTGGCCGGTCATTGCTGGGGTGCCATGCGTCGGGATGCCGGAGTCGACGAGTGTCGCGCCTTCTGTCCCAATGCCTTGGCCTTCGAGCGGTTGGCCGAGACGGCCTGACATCCTACGGCAGGGACAACAGTACGCCGGCCAGGGCGCAGGCGCCGAGCACCTTGAGCATGCCGACGCCGAAGCGGAAGATCGCCAGCAGGGCGGCCACCGAGAGGGCCAGGGCGGCCACGTCCAGGCTGGCGACGTCGGGTATCTGCAGGCGCAGCCCCACGCCGCGCCACTTGCCCACCTCGGCGAACACCACGTGCAGGCCGAACCACACTGCCAGATTGAGCACCACGCCCACCACCGCGGCAGTGATCGCGGTCATGGCACCGCTCAGTGCAGCGTTTTCGCGCAATCGTTCGACATAGGGTGCGCCGAGGAAGATCCACAGGAAGCAGGGCACGAAGGTGACCCAGGTGGTGAGCAGCGCCGCCAGGGTGGCGGCCAACCACGGATCGAGGGGGGCGGCATCACGGAAGGCACCCATGAAGCCGACGAACTGCACCACCTGGATCAGCGGGCCGGGCGTGGTTTCGGCCATGCCCAGGCCGTCGAGCATCTCGCCCGGTGCCAGCCAGCCGTAGCGCTGTACCGCCGCCTGGGCCACGTAGCTCAGCACCGCGTAGGCACCGCCGAAGGTCACCACCGCCATCTGGCTGAAGAAGGTGGCGATCTGGCTGAAGACGTTATCCGATCCCAGGGTCAGCAGCAGCACGGCCACCGGCGTCAGCCACAAGGCCAGACAGATAACCGAAATCTTCAACGACCAGACGCGATTGGGCCGCGCGTGGTCGGGCAGCCTGGCGCCCAGCAGCGAATCGCTGTCGGCAAGGCCACCAGATTCCGTTCCCTCGTGCCCGCCGCCGACCCGAAACAGCGGCGAACCGGCCTTGCCGCCAACAAAGCCGATCAGCGCTGCGCCCAGGATGATCAAGGGAAAGGGAATATCGAGAAAGAAGATCGCCACGAAGGCCGCCGCGGCGATGCCCAGCATGGCGCCGTTGCGCAGGGCGCGCTTGCCGATGCGCACCACCGCGTTGACGACGATGGCCAGCACCGCCGCTTTGACCCCGAAGAACAGCCCTTCCACCAGGCCCACATTGCCCAGCGCGGCATACAGGTAGCTGAGCGCCAGGATGCTGATGAAACCGGGCAGCACGAACAGCGTGCCGGCCAGCAGCCCGCCCTTGGTGCGGTGCATCAGCCAGCCGATGTAGATCGCCAGCTGCTGTGCTTCCGGCCCCGGCAGCAGCATGCCGTAATTGAGCGCATGCAGGAAACGGTTCTCGCCGATCCAGCGCTTCTCCTCCACCAGGATGCGATGCATCACGGCGATCTGTCCCGCCGGGCCACCGAAACTGAGTAGCGCAATGCGCAGCCAGACGTGAACGGCCTCGCGGAAGGGAACGCCATGGGGCAAGGGGGGGCGGCATGCTGTCTCCAGTCAGGACAGGGCTCGAGTCAAAGGCAAGCCTATCCTAACGGCAGAAAATGACGGAGTCGTGTGGCTACCGTATTCACCGTCGCCGACACAGCGCCACGAGCCGCGCCTTGGAGGGTACGCCGAGCTTGGCGTAGGCGCGCTTGCGGTAGGTCTCGGCCGTGGAGAGCGCAATATCGAGTTCGGCAGCGGCGGTCTTGAGGGTATGGCCCCGCAGCAGGTAGAGACAGAGCTGGCGCTCGCGTTCGGAGAGCGGAGCAAGGATGGCGACTTCCTCGGCGCTGGGTCGCTGCGGTGAGTCGGGGCGGGCCTGATCGTAGTGGCGGCGGATCAGGCTCGCCAGCAGCGGGGCCAGGGCGTCGAGCCGTGCCAGATCTTGGCGCTCGAAGGGGCCGGCCGCGCTGCCGCGGTAGAGGTTGAGGTAGTAGACACTTTGCTCGCCGGGCAGAGTGAGCGCCACCTTGTCGATCAGATCGGGAAAGGCGAACAGGTGGCTGCGGTAGGCTTCCGGCATCGCCCCGGCCTGCATCGGGGTAACTTCGGCGGCTGTATCTTCGCTGTTCCTATCCATCAGCTGGCGCAAACGCTGATAGTTGGGGTCCTGGCGGAACAGGCCGCCGGTGTAGAGCTCGGCCAAGCGGCCGGCCACCTGCGGTGCTCGCTGGTTATCGGCCAGCAGGCAGTCGACCTCGTCGCGGCCATCGAAGGCGAATACCATGCACTGCTCGATGCCCACCGCCCGACGCAGCAGGGTCAGCAGCGCCTCGTCGAAGCCCGCCTCGCCCAGCCGAGCCACGCACTCCGCCACGGCCGGCATCAGGCTCGGCCAGTCGGCGCTCTGCTCATCGCTCACTGCGGCCATTTCATCCTCCACCTGCAAGCGCCTTGTCCCCGCTTTTGCGGGACAGTCGGCATGTCGTCTTCGCGATAGTCTGTCAGTAGACAACAATACTGACAGGAGCCGCCCATGCGACCCGCCGGACGCGCCGAGACCGACTCGCTCTACTTCGATTATCCCCACTTTCCCTTCGTTCGTCCCCCCGAGCTGGGTGGCAACTCTATACGTCATCGCGTAGCCATTGTCGGCGCCGGCCCGGTGGGCGTTACCGCGGCGCTGGAGCTGGCGCGCCACGGCATCGAGAGCGTGGTACTCGACGACAAGGCCACCGTCAACGACGGCTCGCGGGCGATCTGCGTCTCCCGCCACAGTCTCGAGATCCTGCAGCAGCTCGATGTCGACGCACCTTTCGTGGAGAAGGGCCTGGGCTGGACCCGGGGGCGCACCTACTTCCGCGACCGCGAGATCTTTCGCTTCGAGATGCCCCACTCCGAGCAGGAGCGCTTCCCGCCGATGATCAACCTGCAGCAGCAGTACATCGAGCAGTTCCTGATCGACAAGGTCGCAATGAGCGGCTTTGTCGAGAGCGGGCTTGTCGAGCTGCGCTGGCAGAGCCCGGTGACCAGCGTGAGCCAGGACGCAAGCGGCGTCACCCTCGACGTGACCACCCCCGAGGGCGACTACCGCCTCGAATGCGACTACCTGTTGGCCGCCGACGGCGCCCGCAGCGTGGTGCGCAAGGCGCTGGGCCAGGCGCTGCACGGCGAGGCCTACGAGGGGCGCTACGTGATCGCCGACATTCGCCTGCGCTCCGATTTCCCCACCGAGCGGCGGGCCTTCTTCCACTCCCGTGCCCTTCCCGACACCACCATCCTGGTGCACAAGCAGCCCGATGACATCTGGCGCATCGACTACCAGCTGGGTCCCGATGAGGATCCTGAAGCGGCGGTAGAGGAGGCCAACATTCGCGCCAGGGTCGACCTGATCGTGCGCGACGTGCTGGGTGAAAGCGAGGCGTGGGAACTGGAGTGGTGGAGCCTCTACAAGGCCCACACCCTGGCGCTGGACGACTATCGCCATAGCCGGGTGCTGTTCATCGGCGACAGCGCTCACCTGGTGCCGATTTTCGGCGTGCGAGGGCTCAATAACGGCTTGGCCGACGCCGCCAACGCCGGCTGGAAGCTGGCTTGGGTACTGCAGGGCCGGGCGCCGGAGCGGCTGCTCGACAGCTACAGCCCCGAGCGGCGCGGCGCCACCCTGGACGTCTTCGCCAACGCCGGCAAGAGCACCCGCTTCATGACCCCGCCGAGCCGCGGCTACCGGCTGATGCGCGATGCCGCCCTGACGCTGGCGCTTGCCAACGACTACGCCAGCGGCTTCGCCAATCCGCGCCAGGTCACGCCCTATACCTACGCTGAGAGCCCGCTGACGCTGGCCGGTAGTGGTGACTTTGCCGACGGGCCGATCCCCGGAGCGCCGCTGTTCAATCGTCGCCTGGGCGAGGATGACTTCCTGCTCGACCACCTGGGCAGCGGCTTCACCCTGCTGCACTTCAGCGTGGATGGCCGTGTCGACGCCGAGCTGGCCGATCGCCTGGCCGCATTGCAATTCCAGGGCCAGCCCATCGAGCTGCTGCGCGTGGCCCGCGGACCGGGTGCAGAGGGAGCCTTGTTCGATCGGGATGGCAGCCTGTTCGAGGCCTATGGCGCCGAGCCGGGCTGCGCCTACCTGGTGCGTCCCGATCGCCACGTAGCGGCGCGCTGGAAACGCCTCGCTTCCGGCGACCTCGACGCCGCCCTCACAACTGCCTTGGGAGGAGAATGAGATGAGCGATACGACACTGAGCGATATGACACTGCCTTTTGCTGACCTCGAGAGGGTCTACGAGCATCTGGCCGAGACCCTGGACGCGCTGCCCGAGTCGCAGGAACGGCTCTTTCTCGCCCAGCTGGCGCTGGCGCTGGCCCACCGCACAGGCGACGTCGCACGGGTGATGGCGGCCATCGAGGAGGCACGGCGGGGTATTGCGGACGTTTCCGCTTGATGGCCGAGAGCTTCGAGTAAGCGAGGACTTACTTCATTGGCGAAAAATTGAGCGGGGTCAAGGCGAGATGCGGCATAGAGGCTAGGGTAAGAATTGGCTGTAAGAGGAACGCCCTGATGAGTCAACCTCGACCACCCCAAGAGTCACGCCCGCCGCCAGGTGACGAGAAACAGCTACACGCATTTCTCGAAGGTGAACGGGCACTGCTCGAGCTCAGGTGCTGTGAGCCTAAGGCACTGAGCGTGCTCATCCATGACCTGGCGCACTCCATGAGTCCTTCGCTGGAGCAGGCAATCGCACGCAGCCTGGCCGGTCGGGAGCTGGCGGCTTTTTCCCCTGCTACCTCCCTGCTGCCCGAGATGATGCGACGCT
The DNA here is from genome assembly GCF_014931605.1 of Halomonas sp. MCCC 1A13316. Classification (NCBI taxonomy): domain Bacteria; kingdom Pseudomonadati; phylum Pseudomonadota; class Gammaproteobacteria; order Oceanospirillales; family Halomonadaceae; genus Billgrantia; species Billgrantia diversa. The sequence continues at coordinate 66,238 of NZ_CP053382.1, forward strand.
TCGGCCTCGATCCGGCCGCCTTTAGTCGCGACCCCGCCATCCACTCTCTGCGGACCGTCTGCAGCGCCTGCCCCAGGGTCGAGAACTGCTGGCTGGCGCTACGTCACGATGCACTGTGGGAGGAGTGTCTTGAATTCTGTCCCAATGCCGAGGTGCTCGAAGACTGGGCAATCCGGTCGCAAGACAGTTAAGCGCTTCAGGCCGATGCTTTCTGGCCGGACAGCGCCGTTACCGCCTCGCCGACTCGCCTGGCGCCGGCTTTACTTCCTGTGCAGCACCTGGTCGCGGTAGCGCCCCGGCGCCGTCCAGCCGACCCGCAGCCCAGGCACCAGCGTCTTGGAGAAGGCGCTGCACAGCAGCACCCGGCCATCCCCGTCGAAGCTCTTGAGAGTGCGCGGCCTGGGCGTGTCGAAGGAGAGATCGCCATAGATGTCGTCCTCGACGATGGCCACGTCGAAACGCTGGGCCAGGGCGACCAAGGCGCGCTTGCTATAGCCGAGCGGGTTTTTGCAGGTGGGTGTGACCTGGATCGCCTTGATCGGCCACTGTTCCAGCGACAGCTCCCGCGCTTCCAAGCTGATGCCGCTGCGCGGGTCGATGGGGATCTCAAGCGCCTTGAGGATCCGCATGGTGCCGTAGAAGCTCGGCGAGTCCACCGCGACCACGTCGCCGGGCTCGGTCAGGGTGCGCAGTGGGAGCGAGAGTGCTTCCTGGCAGCCGGTGGTGATTAATACGTCGTCGGAATGCAGCAAGCAGCCTGACTTGTCGGCCAGCCTGACGACCTGACGACATAGTTCGAGGCTGCCCTGCAGGCTGTCTTAGCTGAGCCCATGGGCTGCCACATGCCGATACAAAGTACTCAGCTGGCGGTGCAGGGGGCGCAGGCTGGCGGCATTGAGGTCGGGAATGCCGCGCGCGCCCCAGCATCAGCAGCCGTTCGTCCATCTGTCCCGCTTGATCAGGGAGCAGCAGCAGCGCCACCGGACCCGCTGCGATCTGCGCCATCTCGACGACCGTCTGCTGGCCGACATCGGGTTGGATCGGGATACTGTCAAGCGTGAGGTGAGCAAACCGTTCTGGCGTCAATAGCCGGCATGACGCGGAACCCGGGGCGGCGCGGGCAACCTAAGGGTAAGCAGACGAGTGACCCGGCAGCCAAGGAGGAGCCAGTCATGATCGAGACACTACCTGCTCCCGAGTTCGTCGCGGCGTTCCGTATCTCGGGCACGCTGCACAGCGCGGACTATGACGTATTGATCCCTGCCATCGAGTCGAAGCTCGAGTACAACGAGCATATCGGCGTACTGGCCGACATGACCGACTTCGATCATATGACGGCCGGCGCCCTGCTGCGTGACCTGGCCTATGCCATGAGCAAGCTGGGCGAGTATCACCGCTTCAGGCGTGCCGCGGTGATCGCCGACAAGCGCTGGATCGAGACGACCACCAAGCTGGCCGGCAAGCTGTTTCCCAATACCGAAGCACGCCTCTTCCATGCCGGTGAGCTGGAGGAGGCCATGCGCTGGGTTGCCGGTTTCCGCAGCGACCTGATCAACGGCGGATTATGACAGTGCAGTAGCCGCCGTTTGCTCGCTGTGCCACTGGCGCAGCAGCCAGGCGAAGATCAGCCCCAGGACGAGCAGCCACAGCCCGGCGGAGATCAGCAGCCACGCGCTGCCGGCCAAGCGCAGCATCAGCCCGCCGAGGCTGACACCCACCGACTGGCCGAGGAACAGGCAGCCGGCGAACACCGCCATGGCGGTACCGCGCATGGCGGGCGCCATCTGGGTGGCGTTGATCTGCAGCGTGCTGTGCATCATGTAGAAGCCAAGGCCGGCGCAGAAAGCGCCGGTAGTGGCCAGGGCAGGCTGCGTCGCCAGCGCCAGCCCAATGAAGCCGAGCCCCATCAGCACGCCGCCGCCCGCCGCCAGGCCCGGCTCGCCCAATCGAGCCACCAGCGTTCGCGCCAGGGCCGCGAAGATCAGTCCGCCCACGCCGAACAGCGCGACCATCAACCCGGCCTGGGTCAGCGAAACCTCCAGCCGGGTATAGAGGTGGCTGGCGACGAATGCCAGGGCACCGAAGGCGGCGATGCCTTCGAGAAACACCAGGGCCAGGATGCGCCGGGCACGGGCAATCAGAACCACTTCGCGAATGCGGGAGAAGAAGGCGATACGGCCCTGGCCGGCCTTGAGTGGCGACAGGCCCGGCTGGCGTCGCAGCGCCTCGAGCAGCAGCCCGCCCGCGGCGAGGAACAGCAGCATCAGCAGGCCGAACGCCGTTTGCCAGCCCAACGTATCGGCAAGGAAGCCCCCCGCCACCTGGCCACTGATCAGTCCCAGCACTGCGCCTGAGAGCATGTGCGCCAGCGTTACCTGGCGCTGCTCGTAGGAGACATTGTCGCCGACCCAGGCCATGGAGAGTGGAATGATGGCGGCGGCGGTGGCGCCGCTCAGTGTGCGGAAGGCAAGCAACAGCGGTAGCGACTCGGCTAGCGCCGAGCCCAGCGCGCCCAGCGCACAGGCCAGGGTGGCCAGGCCGATCACCCGCAGGGTGCCGAAGCGATCCCCCATCGGGCCGTAGGCGAGCTGCATCAAGCCGTAGGCGATGGCGAACAGGGTGATATTCTGCGCCACTTCGGCTACCGGCCGCTCGAAGGCTTGTGACAGCGCTGGCAGCATGGCATCGGTGACGCGCATCGAGGCCATGCTGGCGAAGCCGGCAAGGGCCAGCAGCAGGATGACCAGGCGGGGAGGGGCGGTCTCGCTCATCGCTACGAGCGTGCCTGGCTGGCGGCGGCCGCCTGGCTGGCCGGACGTACCAGTAACAGGTAAGCCACCAGGGAAAGCACACCGCCGAGGCCGATGGAGATGGCCATGGTCAGCGAGGTGCCGTCATGAAACCGACCGACCAGCGCCCCGCCAAGGGCGGCGATGGTCATCTGCAGGAAGCCGAACAGCGAGGAGGCGGAGCCGGCGCACTGTGGGTTGGGCGCCAGCGCGCCGGACATGCTTTGGGGCATCACGATACCGAAGCCGACCAGGAACAGGATATGCGGACCGATCACCGCCCACGGCGTGTAGACGCCTGCCGCCGCGAGGCCCGCCATGATCGTACCGGCCAAGGCGCAGATCGCCGTGGCCAGCAACAGCAGGCGATCGCGACCCAGGCGGTGACTGTAGCGGCCGCTGACCAGGGTGCCGCTGAAGAAGCCGGCGACGATCAAGGTGAAGCCAATCCCGTAGCCGAAGGGCGACATGCCCATGAATTCGATCAGCACGAAGGAGGAACCGGACAGAAACGCGAACAGGCCGGCGAAGCCGCTGGCGTTGACCAGCGTATAGCCCATGAAGGCGCTCTGGCCGAGCAGCATGCGGTAGTTGCGCAGGATGGTGGCAGGATGCACCGACTGGCGATTCTCCCGCGCCAGCGGCTCCGGCATGAGAAAGGCAAGCACCAGTAACATTGCCGCGGCATACACTGTCAGCAGCAGGAAGATCGATTCCCAGCCGAAGAAGAGCAGCAGGCCGGCCCCGACGATGGGAGCAAGCGCCGGGGCAAGCGCCATGGTGCTCGCCATGTAAGAGAGCACGCGTCCGGCTTCGATGGGGCCATGAATGTCACGTACCGCGGCACGCCCCAGCACCGGGCCGGCGGCACCGCCCAGAGCCTGCAGGAAGCGACCGGCCAGCAACCACTCGATGCTGGGGGCGAAGGCGCACAGCAGGCTCGCCAGTAGGAACAGGCCGAAGCCGGCGACCATGACCGGCTTGCGGCCGAAACGGTCGGAAATCGGGCCGCAGAACAGCTGTGCCACGGCGAAGCCGGCCATGTACAGGCTTAGCGTCAACTGGATCTGGTCGGGACCGGTATCGAGCGCCTCGGCCATCGCCGGCATGGCGGGCAGATACATGTCGGTCGCCAGTGGGCCCAGTGCGGTCAGCGCCGCAAGGGTGATCACCGTAGCGGGGGACTTCAGCCTCAGCACATCGATGTCTCCAGGAGAAAGGCGTTCAATGACCGTCAGGCGATTTACCATCCTTCACGGGCGGATGTGGCGCCAGTCATTAGCCTGCTTATTGTAGCCGAAATGATTTGCGGGTGCTCTGCTCACTCCCAAAGTGATTTCAAATGAAACCATAACACAGGTCGTGCACGGCTCATGATGGGAAACGGCAGGGAGGAAAAAATTGCACCATGACGAGATCAGGTATGCCGCAATGGGAGGCGCAGGTGCCGAGAGGAGCGAACCCGCTCCCCTCGGCATTCCTTCGTCTTTACCGTTAGTTCGATTCGCTATCAGTCGTGTCCTCATCCTCCTGGTTGTCGAGTGCCGAGCGATTCGAGTCGGTGTTTCCCGTGCTTCCGGTATCTTCGGAATCGGTCGCGTCACGACTATTCCTCAGCGTGCTGGCCGGGTCCTGCGAGTTGAGCTCTTGGCTCCGATTCGGGGAGTCCTGACGGCTGCCACCCGAGAAGCCACCCTGGCTGCCGCTCTGCTCGTTCCGGCCCTCTTGAAGCCCTTCTACGAAGCCTTGGCGATAGCCTCTCATGGCGCCTTCCTGCAGGCCTTCCATCTTGCCTTCCATATAGCCCTGCATGAAGAGGCGGTGAGCTTGCTGGCCATGATCGTCGGCGCCACGTTGCTGCCGGTCATCCCAGGGTTGGCTCTGCCGGTCGCGCTCATCTCCGAAACGTTCGCCTTGGTACTGCTGGCGGTTGCGGTCGTCCCAGTGGCCACCCTGATCGCGACCGTAATCGCTATCGTTGCGGTAGTTCTGGCGTTCCCGATCATCCCGCATCCGACTATCGATCCGGTACTCCTGACGCTCGCGGTCGTCCCAAGTCGAGCCTCGCTGTCTGTCGTAACCGGGATCATTCCTGCCTTGATGGCCCCTGTCGTCCCACTGCTGGCTGCTCTGGTAAGTCTGCCGGTCATCATAGCCATAGCCGCCTCGGCTCTCCATTGGCTGTGCCCAGCTCAAGCTTGAAGCGAGAGCTGTGGAGACTGCAGCGGTAATAAGCATTTTTTTAAACATGTTTCCTCCGATGAATTCTTATATGCAAAGATCGCCATATGGCAGCGCAGCTTGAGATAAAAGGCTGTGCTACACGTTTAACTGCCGATTTCAATCGGAGCGATAGCGATCCTGGCCGCTCCAGCGATTGTCCTGCCGGCCCTGGTTGAATTGGCCCTGGTTGCGATCGTCCCAGCGGCCCTGGTCGTAGCGATTGCGATCGTCCCAGCGGTCGCGGTCATCCCAGCGGTTGTCCTGGCGCTGGCGGCCCTGGTCGTAGCGATTGCGATCGTCCCAGCGGTCGCGGTCGTCCCAGCGGTCATCCTGGCGGCCCTGGTCGTAGCGATTGCGATCGTCCCAGCGGTCGCGGTCATCCCAGCGGTCGTCCTGGCGGCCCTGGTCGTAGCGATTGCGATCGTCCCAGCGGTTGCGGTCGTCCCAGCGGTCATCCTGGCGGCCCTGGTCGTAGCGATTGCGATCGTCCCAGCGGTCGCGGTCATCCCAACGGTCGTCTTGGCGGCCCTGGTTGTAGCGATTACGATCGTCCCAGCGGTCGCGGTCATCCCAGCGGTGATCCTGGCGGCCCTGGCCGTAGCGATTGCTGTCATCCCAGCGATTGTGTTGACCCTGCTGCTGGTAGCGCTGGGTTTCATTCCACTGATTGCCTTGGTTCGATTGCTGAGCGAAGGCAACGCCACTCGTCGCCAGCGCAGCCGATACGGCAGTAGTAATTAGCAGCTTTTTAAACATTTCTAACTCCTTTAGAAGTTGTTTAATTAAAGCGCGTTAATTCTCTGGGTATGCCAAGTCGAGTTGGATAAACAAGGCATGCATCAGTCAAGCTAGCTGTCATTTTCGTAAGGGAGAAAAAAGGAAAAGTATTTATTTGTGGACTTTTGTTTGGGTTTGATGGGGAGCAAGGGCGCTGCGCCACATAAGTGCGATATTTTTAATTAACTTAATATTAAAAATTTGCTACTCAGCCTAAAAAGCAAACCGCCCCCAACCATTTCCGAGCGGTTGGGGGCGGTTCGTCATAGCATGCGAGATAGCGCTGGGCTAGCCCGCGTCCGGCTGCTCCCCTGGGGCGGCCTTGGCGAAGGCTTCCAGCTTGCGGCAGTTTTCGGTGATGCGTTGCAGGGTTGGGTAGGCCGTGAGATCGCATTCGAAGCGCTCGGCATTGAATATCTGGGGCACCAGGCAGATGTCGGCCAGGGTCGGGCTGTCGCCGTGACAGAACGTACCGGTCCGGGGCTCATTTGCCAGCCGCGCCTCCAGTGCGCTGAAGCCCTCGGCGACCCAGTGGCGATACCAGGCCAGCTTGGCTTCCTCGTTCACCTTCAGCTCATGGACCAGGTACTTGAGCACCTTGAGGTTGTTGAGCGGGTGGATCTCGCAGGCGACGAGCTGTGCCAGCGAGCGTACCCGCGCGCGGCCTTCGGCGTCGGCCGGCAGCAGCGGCGGTTCGGGGTGGCGTTCGTCGAGGTACTCGCAGATCGCCAGCGACTGGGTCAACTGCGTGCCGTCGTCGGTCTCGAGCACCGGCACCAGCCCCTGGGGGTTGCGGGCGAGGTTGTCCTCGCCGCGCTGCTCACCCTTGACCAGGTTGACCGGCGCCTGGTCGTACGCCAGGCCCTTGAGGTTGAGCGCGATACGCACCCGATAGGCCGCCGAGGAGCGGAAATAGCCGTAAAGCGTGGTCATATATGCCTCTCTGGCCGTTTACTTGGGCTGGCTTACTTTGGCTGGTAGGCCACTACCTGCTGGTCGATGGCGCCGAAGATGCTGTTGCCCTGGCGGTCGAACATCTCGATGCGCACCCGGTCGCCGAAGCGCATGAAGGGTGTCTTGGCCGCGCCGTGCAGGATCTGCTCCACCATGCGCACCTCGGCCAGGCAGCTGTAGCCCACGCCGCCGTCGGCGACAGGCTTTCCGGGGCCACCATCGGGATCGGGATTGGAGACGGTGCCCGAACCGACCACGGCACCGGCGCCCAGGTAGCGAGTGCGCGCAGCATGGGCGACCAGCTGCGGGAAGCTGAAGATCATGTCCGGCCCGGCTTCCGGCTCGCCGAATTTCTCGCCGTTGAGGTGCACCGTTAGCGGCAGGTGAACCTTGCCCTCCTGCCAGGCGTCGCCCAGTTCGTCGGGAGTGACGCAGATCGGCGAGAAGGCGGAGGCCGGCTTGGCCTGGAAGAAACCGAAGCCCTTGGCCAGCTCGCCGGGGATCAAGCCGCGCAGGCTGACGTCATTGACCAGCATGATCAGTTTGATGTGGTCGGCGGCCTGCTCGGGCGTCACCGCCATGGGCACATCGTCGGTGATCACCGCGATCTCGCCTTCGAAGTCGATGCCGTGCTCTTCGCTGACCGCCTCGATGTCCTCGGTGGGGGCCAAGAACTTGTCGCCACCGCCCTGGTACATCAGCGGGTCGGTCCAGAAGGTCTCGGGCATCTCGGCGTTGCGCGCCTGGCGCACCAGCTTGACGTGGTTGAGGTAGGCGGAGCCGTCGGCCCAGTGGTAGCTGCGCGGCAGCGGCGAGTGCAGCTGGTTCTGGTCGAGCGTGAAGGCGCCCGCGACGCTGCCGTCGTTGAGCTCGGCGTAGCGCGCCTCGAGCTTCGGGCTCACGGCGTCCCAGTTCTCGATCGCCTGCTGCAGGGTGACAGCGATGTCGGCGGCGGAGACGGCTTGGCTCAGGTCGCGCGAGACCACCAGCAGTTCGCCGTCGCGGCCGTTCTTGAGGGTAGCGAGTTTCATCTTCGTCGAATCCTTTTCGTCAGGGGCGGGGCTCGGCGGCCCCATCCGGATGGTTCGGGCTGGCTCAGGGCTGCGTTGTGGTGCTCAAGGCCGATTGGGATCGAAGTGCGAGCGCAGCGTCGACCACACGTCGACGTAGTCGCGCTGGCGAATGTCCGCGTTCAGCGCTGCCTCGGTGGGATGGTAGACGTAGCGGCTCTCGAACATGAAGGCCAGAGTCGCATCCAGGCGCTGCGGTGTCAGTTCAGCGTTCGAGGCTTTCTCGAAGGTGTCGGCGTCGGGGCCATGGGGCGACATGCAGTTGTGCAGGCTGGCGCCGCCGGGCAGAAAGCCCTCGGCCTTGGCGTCGTACTCGCCGTGGATCAGGCCCATGAATTCGCTCATCAGGTTGCGATGGAAGTAGGGCGGGCGGAAGGTATTCTCGGCCACCATCCAGCGCGGCGGGAAGATCACGAAATCGATGTTGGCCATGCCCAGCGTATCGGAGGCCGAGGTCAGCACGGTGAAGATTGACGGATCGGGATGATCGAAACTCACCGTATTGATGGTGTTGAAATTGGCCAGGTCGTACTTGTAGGGCGCGTAGTTGCCGTGCCAGGCCACTACGTCGAGCGGCGAGTGGCCGAGCCTGGTGGCCCAGAAGCGGCCGGAGAACTTGGCCACCAGCTCGAAGTCGCCTTCGAGATCCTCGTAAGCGGCCACCGGGCTGAGGAAGTCGCGTGGGTTGGCCAGGCCATTGGCACCGATGGGGCCGAGGCCGGGCAGTTCCAGTGGGCTGCCGTAGTTCTCGCAAATGTAGCCGCGGGCGGCATCGCTGCCTTGCGCCAGACGCACCTGGAATTTCATGCCCCGGGGGATGACGCCGATCTCACCGCCTTTGACCTCGAGCTCGCCGAGCTCGGTGCGCAGGCGCAGGCTGCCCTGCTGCGGCACGATCAGCAGTTCGCCGTCGGCGTTGTAGAAGAAGCGCTCGGTCATGTCGCGATTGAACGCATAGACGTGCACGCCGCAGCCGGCTTGGGTGCCGGCGTCGCCGTTGACCGCGATGGTCAGCAGGCCGTCGACGAAGTCGGTGGGCTCGGCGGGCATCGGCAGCGGGTCCCAGCGCATCTGGTTGGGGTCGGCGGCAGGCTTGGCCAGCGGTGCGGTAGCCACGCGATTCTCGCCCAGCGGGCGGTACTCGCTTTGTACCACCGAAGGCCGGATGCGATAGAGCCAGCTGCGCAGGTTTGCGTGACGCGGCGCGGTGAAAGCCGAGCCGGTGAGCTGTTCGGCATAGAGGCCATAGGCGCACTTCTGGGGCGAGTTCTGCCCTACCGGCAGCGCGCCGGGCAGCGCCTCGCTGGCGAAGTGGTTGCGAAAACCGCTCTGGTACTCGAGTTCGGTCGTCATGGGAGGGTCCCTCTCGTTATTCGTCTATTTGCCTGTCAATCGATCCGGCGGCCCGGCCGGCGATGGCCAGTGCCTCTTCGAGAACCTGCTGGTCGCCGATATGGTTGGCCAGCAGCAGGATCAGCCGGGCATTGATGCGTTCGCTCTCTTCTTCGCTGCACTCGCGATGCAGGTCGGTCAGCGCGGCGTAGAAGGCATCCGGGTCGGTGAAGTTGGGGTTGAGCTCAAGCCGTGGCATGACGGACCTCCTCGACATCAAGTTGGCGGCCCAGGGCACGTTCGAGCGCCTCATCGACGGCGCCGGCCGTTACCTCGCTCCAGCGGGCGGTGACGTGCTGGTCGGGGCGGATGAGGTAGCCAGCGCCGCCGGTCAGACCGTAGCGCTCGCCGACCAGCGCCTCGGCGTCCTCGATCAGCGTGCTGCGCGGCAACTCGGCCAGCGCGTGGGGCGCCGGCCCGACGATCAGCGCCTCGAGATCGGCATGGCGTTCGAGCAGCGGCTCGAGCTCTGCCTTGAGTGCCTCGGCCCGGTCGCTGTCGACGCGGCCGTCGAGCAGCAGCACGAAACGATCGCCCAGTTGGTTGAGCAGCCAGGCCGGCCGGCCCGCCAGCCGCACCGGGGCATCCTTGGCCGGGCTGCCGGGGCGTAGCTCAAGCGGCAGTCCCTCGGTCTCGTGGGCATTGAGCGGCGAGCCGTCGTAGCGGCACGGCATCGACAGCCGGCCGCTGTTGACCAGGCGGCGGGCAAAGGGGTAGTGCTCGGCCAGTTCCAAGGTGGTGTCGCGAAACAGCCGGCTGACGCGGCTCTTGGGTGTGATGAAATCGGTGGCGCGGGTCGAGTTGAGAATGTTCTCGGCGGCACCGTGCTGACGCTCGTCGTTGTAGGTGGCGAGCAGCGCCGCGGGCGCCTGGCCCTTGAGCACCCGGGCCAGCTTCCAGGCCAGGTTTTCGGTGCTCTGAAGCGCGCCGTTGGCGCCGCGAGCGCCGAACGGCGAGACCTGATGGGCGGCATCACCCATGAAGAACACCTGCTGGTGGATATAGTCGTCCATCTTGCGGCAGCGGAAGGTGTAGACACTGGCCCACTCGAGCTCGAACTCGACGTCCTCGCCGAGCATCGCCTGCACCCGCGGGCGGATGTTCTCCTCCTTCTTCTCCTCCTCCGGGTCGGCACCCCAGCCCAGTTGGAAGTCGATGCGCCAGACGTTGTCCGGCTGGCGATGCAGCAGCACCGACTGGTTGGGGTGGAAGGGCGGGTCGAACCAGAACCAGCGCTCGGTGGGGAAATCCGCCTTCATGATCACGTCGGCGATCAGGAAGTGGTCCTGGAATATCTGGCCCTTGCTCTCCAGGCCCAGCATGTCGCGGATCTTGCTGTTGGCACCGTCGGCCACCAGCAGGTAGTCGCAGGTCAGGCGGTAGTCGCCATCCTCGGTGGTGACCCGCACGGCACTCTGCTCGGGGCGGCTGTCGACCTCGACCACCTTGTGTTTCCAGCGCAGGTCGATCAGGTCGCTGAGGGCATATGCGCGGTCGACCAGATACTCCTCGAAGTAGTATTGCTGCAGATTGATGAAGGCCGGCATGCGGTGGCCCTCCTCCGGCAGCAGGTCGAAGTCGTAGACCTCACGCTCCTGGAAGAACACGCGGCCGCGCTGCCAGGTCACGCCTTTGTCGACCATCGGCTGGGCACAGCCCAGGCGGTCAAGGATCTCCAGCGTGCGCTTGGCGAAGCAGATCGCCCGCGAGCCGACGCTGACGGTATTATTGTCGTCAAGCACCACGCTCTCGATGCCCTGCTGGGCCAGGTCGATGGCCATGGCCAGGCCGGTAGGGCCGGCGCCGACGATCACCACCGGGCAGTGGCGCACCTCGCTGCTGTCGAGCTCCGGCGGGCGTCGATACGGGTAGACGGGATTGTTATAAGTGGTTGGCATGCTTCCTCCGACCGCGGCCGCTCCGGGGGCAGGGCCTGCCCCCGGCGCCGCTCGCCAGGTAATGGCTTCGGCAAGGTGAGTAGTGGCGATGTGTTACTGGTTTTCGACGGCTTCCTGCAGCGAGTGCCACATCTCGGTGTCGCGCTCGGCGGTCCAGATACGCGGATCGGGATATTCGCCGCCGGCCTCGTCGTAGCAGCGGGTAATGTCGAACGGCAGGCAGTGGTCGAAGATCACCCAGTGGCCGTACTTGGGCTTGAGCTTGGCGTAGGTCTCGGAGTAGCACTCGGAGAGCGACTTGCCGGCGGCCTTGCCCGCCTTGACGCTCTCGTACATATCGGCGAGGAAGTCGCGGGTGCCCTGGATCGCTTCCTGGCACTGCTCGGGGGTCTGCAGTGCCTCGCCGCGGCCCGGTACCAGCTTCTGTGGCTGCATCGCCTGCAAGCGATCGAGGGTGGCGGGCCAGTATTCGTGATAGGCGTCACCGGTGTAGGGGGTGGCGCCGTACTCGACCAGGTCGCCGGAGAACATCACTTTCTCCTCGGGCAGCCAGACGATGGTGTCGCCCTTGGTGTGGCCGCGGCCGAGGTGGATGATGCGCACTTCGCGCTTGCCCATGTACACCGTCAATTCCTGCTGGAACACGATGTTGGGCCAGGTCAGGCCGGGCACCGAGTCGACGCCCTGGAACAGGCGCGGAAAGCGGCCGACCTCGGATTCGTAATCCTGCTGACCGCGCTCGACGATGAGGTCGTAGGTATGCTGGCTGGCGTAGATGTTCTCGGCATCGTAGGCCGAGGCGCCGAGCACGCGCACGGCATGGTAGTGGGTCAGCACGACGTGCTTGATCGGCAGGTCGGTCACCTCGCGGATGCGGCGGATCACGTCCTGGGCCATGATCGGTGTGGCCTGGGTGTCGATCACCATCACACTGTCGTCGCCGATGACGATACCGGTATTGGGATCGCCCTCGGCCGTGTAGGCGTAAAGACCTTCCGCCAGCTTGGTGAAGCTGATCTGCTTCTCTTCGGTATCGGCGTGGGAAGCGAATTTCTTGCTCATGGTTCCTCCGGGTTCGTCAGGGCGCGTCACACTGAGGACGCACTGGCCAGATTACGGTCCGTGGTAGCTCGGGAATGGCTGCAGCATAGTTGTAATTGAAACTATAAGTCCAGCAAGCCACGGACCAATCGGTAAAACAAAGGCGGATGAATTGGCAAAAATTTGCCAGAGATCATGGGTTTTTTGAAGAATTCATACCTAAGTCTAATGCCGGTTATCGCCAAATTAGTTGCAGGGGAGATTAACTGGCGGCATGGTGACAGCGTGAAACGACAGGCTGTCGCACTCTTGCTTCCTCTGCCGGTGAGCGCTCAGCCGCGATACAGCCTCAGTCGCAATACAACAATGCAGGTTCACAACGTGGCGCGAGCACGCCTCCCGTGACGACCAGGAGCACGCAATGAAGAATACCAATCGCCTCATGATCGGCGCCGTGGCAGCGCTAAGCCTTGGCTTCGGCACGTCGGCCATGGCCGAGACCACTCTCAACGTCAGCAGCTGGGGCGGGCCCAACCATGGCATCAACACCATTGTCTGGCCCACCTGGAAGGCATGGATCGAGGAAGCCACCGAAGGTCGGGTGACGCTGCAGGTCACCGAGGATCTGGGCCCGCCCTCCGCGCAGATGGCGCTGGTGGCCGACGGGGTCGCGGATGCCAGCTGGATCTTCCACGGCCACATGCCGGGCCGCTTCGAGCTGACCAAGCTGCCGGAGTTTCCCACCTTCGAAGAATTCTCGTCCGAAGCCGCCTCGTCCGCCTACTGGACCACTTTCGAAGAGCATCTCGCCCAGGGCAACGAGCACCGCGGCCTCGAGGTCATGGCCGTCGGTGTGCACGGGCCGGGTCAGATCTTCTCTGCCGAACAGGTGGACACCTTCGACCAGCTCGAGGGCAAGCGACTGCGCACCGGCGGCGGCCTGATGAGCGACCTGGCCGATGCCATCGGCGTGACCGGCGTGGCGCTGCCGCCCACCGGTGTCTACGAGGCCGCCTCCCAGGGCGTCATCGACGGTGCCATGCTGACCCTCGAGGGACTGCGCAGTTTCCGCGTCGCCGAGGTATTGCCGAACACCCTGACGGTGGACGGTGGTTTCTATCGCGGCAGCTTCGCCATCATCATGAACCCGATGGTGTGGGATCGCGTGTCGGCAGAAGACCGCGAGGCCATCGAGAGCGTATCGGGCGAGCAACTCTCACGCCTGTTCGGTTACATGATGGATGTCTCCGATGAGCGCGGCGTCGAATTCGCCAAGGAGCTGGGTAACACCTTCACCCAGGCTTCCGAGGAAGATATCGCCATGCTCAAGGACGTCACCGACGAGTTGATCGAGGAGTGGGCCGACAAGGTCAGCCGCGGCGAGGTCGACGCCCGCGAGGCACTGAGCTTCTTCCGCGAACGACTCGACGTGGCAGCCGAGGAAGAGAGCATCGCTTCGCGTGTGGTGCAGCAGTAACCCTATCAGGAGCCAATCATGACCAGCCTGTCGACCCGTTGGCAGCGTGTCGGTCGGGTCATGCAGCTGGGGCTGGAGGGGGTGGCGGGTGCCACCCTCTTTGCCATGATGCTGCTGACCACGGCGGACGTTGCCGGCCGTTTCTTCTTCAATTCTCCGATTCTCGGCACCGTCGAGCTGACCCAACTGATGCTGGCGGCGGTGGTGTTTCTGTCGCTGCCGGTGGTGTGCTGGCGCGAGGAGCACGTCAGCGTCGACCTGCTCGACACGATCTTTCCCGCGCGGCTGATCTGGATTCGCCAGCTGCTGGTCAATCTGATCGTCACCGCCGCGCTGTGGGTCATGGCAAGCCGCGTCTGGGCGCTGGGTGCGCGAGCCTTCCAGTGGGGTGACGTGACCGAGTTCCTGCGCATTCCGGTGGGCTACCTGATTTATCTGATTGCAGCCATGCTGGCCGTTTCCGCTCTGCTGACGCTGCTGCGTGCGGTGCGCTATTTGCTCGAAGGCTTCGGCATGGTCGAGCGGGGCGGCCCACTCAGCCCGGAGAAAAACCCGGGAGGTGATACGTGATAGAAGCACTCTACGGGTTCGCCGCCCTGCTGATCCTGGCGTTTCTGCGCGTGCCACTGGCCTTCGCCATGGGCATCGTCGGCTTCGTCGGCTTCTACTATCTCACCGGCAACTGGAGCGCCGCCGAATCGATGGCCGCGAGGCGGGTGATTGATACCGCCATGGACTACGGACTGTCAGTAATCCCGCTGTTCATCTTGATGGGCAACCTGGTGTCGCATGCCGGCCTGTCAGACGCCCTGTTCCGTGCCTCCAACGGCTTCCTCGGCCACCGCAAGGGCGGCCAGGCCATGGCCACCATCGTCGCTTGCGGCGGCTTCAGCGCCATTTGCGGCTCGAGCCTCGCCACCTGCGCCACCATGGGCCGAGTCGCCATGCCGCAGATGCGCAAGTACGGCTACAAGGACACCCTGGCCTCGGCTTCCATCGCCGCCGGCGGCACGCTGGGCATCCTGATCCCGCCCAGCGTCATGCTGGTGATCTACGGCATTCTCACCGAAACCAGCATCCGTGAGCTGTTTGCCGCCGGTTTCATTCCCGGCATCCTGGGTATCGTGCTCTACCTGGGCTCGGTGCAGTGGGTACTGTGGCGCGACCCCGACGCCGGCCCCGCCGGCGAGAAGGTCGCGTGGCCCGAACGCCTCAAGGCGCTGAAGAGCGTGGGCGACACTCTGGCGCTGTTCGTGCTGGTAATCGGCGGCATCTACCTCGGCGTATTCACCCCCACCGAAGCCGCCGGCATCGGCGCCATGGGCGCCTTCATCATCGCCCTGCTGCGTCGCGCACTGACCGTTCAGGTGCTGATGAACGTGCTGATGGACACCGTGCGCACCACCGCCATGCTGTTTGCCGTAGTGCTCACCGCGCTGATCTTCGCCAACTTCATCAACCGGGCGGGGCTGCCCAACGAGCTGCTGGCGTTCGTCAGTGGGCTCGACATCGCCCCGTTCATGGTGATCCTGGTGATACTCGCCATCTACGTGCTGCTCGGCTGCGTGTTCGAGAGCATGTCGATGCTGCTGCTTACCGTGCCGGTATTCTTCCCGGTGGTGGCGGGGCTCGGCTTCGACCTGGTGTGGTTCGGCATCCTGGTGGTGATCGTGATCGAGATCAGCCTGATCACACCGCCGGTGGGGATGAACGTGTTCGTGCTGCGGGCGGTACTGCCGGACGTCTCTACGGGCACGATCTTCCGCGGGGTGACGCCGTTCTGGGTAGCCGGAATGGTGCGCGCGTTGCTGGTACTGGTGTTCCCGGGTATCGTGCTGTTCCTGCCGCAACTGCTGTATTGAAACGCTGCCCAGCGTAGGGTGAGGAGTCCCAGAGATGAACACGGAAGAGCGCCAGGCCGGCCTCACCAAGGAGGGTGACGAGCGTCTGGCCGAACCATCGACAAAGCCGGAGCTGGACCTCAATCAGTTCCTGCCCTACCGGCTCAACAGCCTGGCCGATCGCATCAGCCAGGCGCTGGCCGAACTCTACGAGGAGCGCTACCAGCTCAACATCGCGCAGTGGCGGGTGCTTGCCTGGCTCAGCCACTGCGACGAGCTGACGGCGAAGAAGGTCTGCACTTATACCAATATGGACAAGGCCCGTGTATCGAGGGCCATCCAGGCACTGGAGGAGCGCGGCCTGATCAGTCGCACGCCCGCCCCCGAGGACCAGCGACAGCAGGACCTTCACCTCACTGCCGCCGGCCAGGCGCTGTTGGCCAAGCTGATCCCCGAGGCTCAAGGCTGGGAGGCGGAGCTGGTGGCGACCCTCACCGCCGGCGAGTATCGCGACCTGCTCAACGTGATGCGCAAGCTCGAGCGACAGCTGGAGCGGATAGGCTGACCTCTCGAGGGCGGCGGTAGGCAGTCGATTCTTGTTCAGCGAGCGAGGCAGGCGGGAGAAGCTGCGCTGGCGTCCATGACCGGGCGCACAAGAAACTGACCGGCCATGTTGCAGCGGGTTCGGCCCTGGCCGCCGAAATCGACGAAGCAGTCCTGCTGCGAATGACCGCCGGCGCTGACCTGATTCCAGTACCAGCCGGAGGGCGTATCGGGAAACGCCCTGCCGTCGATCGCCATGCCCTCTGCGTCGCTTGCCTGCATCAGGCTGCGCAGTTCGAAAAAGCGCGGCAATCGCCAAGGACAGTCGGCCGTGGAAAAGGCGTCGACATGCGCCTCGGCACCGCTCAGTGGCAGGCGTTCCGCTTCGCCTTGGCAGCGGCCGTCGCGAAAGGCCTGGCCCAGGCTGCAGCGCATCCACACCAGCCCCTTCGTAGTATCCGCGACCCGGTCTTCGACGGGAAAACGAAAGCGTTCGCTGGCGTGCCCTTGGCCGAGTGTGCCGAGGGTCACCATCAGCACGGCAAGAGCGGCTCGCTTCACGCTTCCGCAGCCTGCTGTTGAGCGCTGGGCACACGGCCGCCAAGGCGGGCGGTGATCTCGGCGGCGGTTTCCCGTACCAGCTCACCCAGTTCCAGTAGTCGCGCTTCGGGAATACGCGCTACCGGCCCCGACACCGAGATTGCCGCCAACGGTGTGCCATGCTGGTCATGCACGCAGGCAGCGACGCAGTGCAGCCCGATGGCATGCTCCTCGCGGTCGCAGGCGAAGCCTTGTCGACGCACCTCGGCAAGGTTGGCCCGCAGCGTCTCCGGTGTGTGCAGGGTATTTTCGGTGACCCGCTCGAGACCGCGTTCGGACAGCACCCATTCGAACTCGTCGTCGGGCAGCCAGGCCATCAGTGCCTTGCCCACTCCCGAGGCGTGCAGCGGTGCGCGCGAGCCGAGCCGGGTGATCATGCGCATCATCTGGGGCGATTCGCTCTGGGCCAGGAACACGGCCCTGGCACCGTCGCGAATGCCCAGGTTGGCGGTCTCACCGGTCTGGGCGGTCAGGCGACGCAGGAAGGGCCGGCTGGTGGCGACGAAGTCGCGCGCCTCAAGGAAGCTGTTGCCGATGCGGAAGGTCTTGACGTCGATCTTCCACACGCCGAGTTCGCCGTCCTGGGTGACGAAGCCCTGGCCCTGCAGCGCCTGCAGCAGGCGGTGAGTGGTAGAGGGCGCCAGATCGACCATCTCGGCCAGTTCGGACAGTGCCAGACCGCCCGGCGTGGCCGCTAGCCGCTCGAGCAGGGTGAGCCCGCGCACCAGCGACTGGCTGTGGCCGCTGGCGCTCTTGCCGGGGCCGGGAGGGCGCCCCGCCGTTCTACGTTTGACTTCACTCACCTGCGTATTTCCTCTACTAATGGCCTGGCGAACCTTTCTGCGAAGGTCAGCGACAGGATACCGCCTCGCTGCCGGCTTGTCTCGATTGCGGAAATGCCTTCCACAGTTCTTGTGCCGCGACTTTTCTACACGGTGTCCTGCCACAACCTCATCAACTATGGCGCCACCGGGGTTCGCGCTTGCCGACAAAGGCATCGATGCCTTCGGCCACGTCCTCGGCCAGCATGTTGCAGGCCATGGTTTCGCCGGCGAAGGCGTAGGCTTCATTCAGCGGCATCTGCAATTGGCGCTGGAACAATGCCTTGCCGGTACGCAGCGCCACGCGGCTCTTGGCGCAGAGGCTGGCAGTGAGTTCGGCGAGCGCCTCGTCCAGCGTCGCGTCGTCGGCCACGCGATTGATCAACCCCCATTCGAGTGCCTGGTCGGCGTCGATGAACTCGCCGGTGAACAGCATTTCCATGGCGCGTTTGCGGCCGATGCTTCGCGACAGCGCCACGGCGGGCGTCGAGCAGAACAGCCCGACGTTGATGCCCGACACCGCGAAGCGAGCCGACCTGGCTGCGACCGCCAGGTCGCAGCTGGCCACCAGTTGGCAGCCGGCGGCGGTGGCCAGCCCCTGGACCCGGGCGATCACCGGCACCGGCAGGTGAACGATGCGCTGCATGACCTCTCCGCAGCGAGCGAACAGCTCCTGGTAATAGGCCTTGTCGGGGTTGGCGCGCATCTCCTTGAGGTCGTGCCCGGCGCAGAAGGCGCGCCCCTCGGCGGCGATGACCACGCAGTGTACCGAGTCATCGTTGGCCAGGCGGGCGAGCTCGTCGCCCAGTGCCTTGAGCATCTCTTCCGACAGCGCGTTGAACTGGCGCGGACGATTCAGCGTGAGGGTGGCGACGCCGCGTTGATCGCGACGAATTACCGGACGTTCGTCGACGGTTGTGGTCATTGTCGTATCCTGTAGAAACGTGCCCGCCACCAGCCTAGCCTGTCGAGCACGTTTTTCGTCAGCCCTGCGACCAAAGACGGTGTGGCCCGCTGCCCGGAGCCCACCCAGCGAGAGCGAAGCATGAGCGATTCGATCCCTGACCATGAAGATCTGCACAAGGGTATGCCGCAGTCGGGCAACCGGCTGCTGGCCGACGTCAGCCTGCCTGCCGCGGTGATCCACGAGCCGGCGCTGGCCCATAACCTGGCCTGGATGCAGCGATTCTGCGAAGCCCATGGAGCGCGCCTGGCGCCTCACGGCAAGACCACCATGTGCCCCGAACTGTTCCAGCGCCAGCTCGCCGCGGGTGCCTGGGGCATCACCCTGGCTACCGCCCCTCAGTGCCGCGCGGCCTTCCGCCATGGCGTCCAGCGTCTATTGATGGCCAACCAGCTCGTCGGCGAGGCCAACATGGCGATTGCCGCCGAGCTGATTGAAGCCGGTGCCGATTTCTACTGTGTGGTCGACAGCATCGCCAACGTCGAGCAACTGGCACACTATTTCTCCGCCCGCGGCCTGCGCCTCAAGGTATTGGTAGAGCTCGGGATGCCCGGAGGACGTTGCGGCTGTCGCGATACCGACGAGGTGATGGCGCTGGCCGAGCGCATCGACAGCGAGCAGGCATTGGTGCTGTCCGGGCTGGAGGGTTACGAAGGCGTGGTGCACGGCAACGAGCCCGAGCGAGCCGTGCGCGCCTATGCCTGGCAACTGGTCGAGGCGGCTCAAGGGCTGGAGCGCGACGCCCTGATCGAGACGCCGCAGCCGCTCATCACGGCGTCCGGCTCGGCCTGGTACGACCTGATCGCCGGCGTATTCCATGAAGCACGGCTGGGCGCCCGGTTCGTGCCGGTGCTGCGTCCTGGCTGCTACGTGGTGCACGATCACGGTATCTACCGCCAGGCCCAGCGCGAGCTTCTGGGACGGCAGCCGCAGATCGAGCGCGGGCTGAAGCCGGCACTCGAGATATTCGCCCAGGTGTTGTCTCTACCCGAGCCGGGGCTTGCCATCATCGGCATGGGCAAGCGTGACATCGGTCACGACCAGTTGCCCGAGCCGCTGCGGCGCTACCGCGAGGGCGACGAGCGAGGCCGTTTGCTGCCTGTGGAGGGTTGGCGCTTGACCAAGCTGATGGACCAGCACGCCTTCGTCCAACTGCCCGCGGACGAGGATGAGCCCGGCGCCGGTAACGGCAGGGTGCGGGTGGGAGACATCGTTGCCTTCGGCGTTTCCCACCCCTGCCTGACCTTCGACAAATGGCGACGGATCTGCCGCGTCGACGAGCGGCTCGAGGTGGTAGAGGTGATGCAGACCTGTTTCTAGGCTATGCCTGAAAACTGTCTTCGCTTGGCCATACGGCGTTAAAAATCAGCGCAAAGTACTCATTTACAGCACGTAAACTCCGTCTTTGGACTCGCGTCATCCCTGTCGCTCGCTCTTCGAGCAGCGGAGCTGCCAAAATCGGCTTTCCTGCCGATTTGTCGCTGATTTTTGCCTTGTCTGGCCTTCGCTCGCCGACTTTTCAAGCAAAGCCTAAGCCAGATGGATTCATCGCTCCAGTTCGGCCGTTCGCTCGCGGGCGGCCTTGAGCCGCGCCAGCCTGTCGCCGAACAGGTAAGCACCGAGCGCCACCAGGATCAGCGCCGCACCGACCAGCATCGAGGAAGAGGGCTGCTCCTGGTTGAGCGTCATGCCGAGACCCAGCGCCAGTATCGGGGTGATCAACGTGACCAGTGCCAAAGTGGCGGCGGTAAGCCGCGAAAGGATCAGGAAATAGCAGAGGAAGCCGAGCAGCGACCCGAACAGCGCCAGGTAGAGGACCGCCCACAGCCCGCGTACACTGAGCGGCACCGCCAAGGGTTCGCCGCTGGCCAGCCATAGGAGGAAGAAGCACGGCAGGCTCAAGCCCAGCGCCCCCAGGGTCTGCTCCAGCGGGCCGAGGCCTGCAGCCACGCGCTGCACGGTAATGCCGCTGCCGCTGAACAAGGTCACGGCCAGGAGCATCATCAGCAGGGCTGGCAGTTGGTCACTGCCCAACACCAGGCTGTCGACGAATACCACGGCCAGGCCCGCCACGCCGAGAATGCAACCGAACCAGTGCCAGCGGCGCAGCTTCACGGCGCCGGGCATGAGTTGCAGGATCAGTCCTGAGATCAGAGGCGCCATGCCGAAGATCACCGACATCATGCCGGAAGGCAGCGACATCGAGGCGTGATAGCTAAGCGCCATGGCACCGAACACCCCGGGTACCGCGGCTGCGTAGCTTTTCATGGCACGAAGGTCCCTGCGCAGGCTTCGACGCATCAGCAGCAGAATCGCCAGCCCCACCAAAAAGGCGATCAGCATGCGCAGCATCACGCTGCCGACCGGTGCGCCCGCCTCGGCGCTCCACTTGATGCCCAGTGGCGTGGTGGCCCAAACCAGCACTACGATCAGGTAGGCGGCGGCAGTTGGCATGCGGGTCTTCCCTGAGATCGATGCGGGATGCTTCGGAAAGTAATCATTAGCATAACAAGAACTACCGCGTCGAATCGGCAAGCCTGGCGCAGGCCCGGCTACGATAACTCAGCCATACAAGCCATGAGGCATTGACCACGAAGAGGTACCGATGCAAAACGCACAATGTCTGGGTATCCTGCTGCCTGAGGATGGTCCCCCCGACTATGAATGGTACGGACTGAGCGAGCGTCCCGGCCCCGGCGAGGCGCTGCCCGCCATCGAGGTGGGAAAGATACTCAGCGACGGCCACCATGAGCACACTGCCCTGATGGCCCTCGGGGCTACCGATCGCCTGGCTGCGGCAGGTGAGGCGCTGGTCAGGGACAAGGGCGCCCAGGCCGTGGTGTGGGCCTGTACCAGCGGCAGTTTCATTGGCGGGCTGGAGTGGTCTCTCGCCCAGTCCCGTGAGCTTTCGCAGTGGCTGGGGGTACCCACCACCAGCACCGCGCTGGCGTTTCGAGATGCCCTGGCAGCTCTCGGCCAGCGTCGGGTCGACCTGCTCAGTCCCTATCCGGCGGAAGTCACCGAACAGTTGGTTCAATTTCTGTGCGACAGCGACGTGACAGTGGAAAACGTTCGTGTGCTGGATTGTCCCTATGCGGCGGATTCTCACCGGCTCGATATCGTCGCGACCGTACGTGATTATGCCCAGGGGCACGAATCGAACAACCCGATCCTGGTTCCCGATACGGCGATCAATACCCTCGAGCTGGTAGAAACGATGAACCGGGAGGCCGGACGCCCGGTGCTCACGGCCAATCAGGTGAGTCTATGGGCGGGGCTGAGACTGTTGCAGCGCAGTGGTGGCCCGGTTCGCTATCTCCAGGTATTGCGCGAAGCGGCATAACCTGGGTTAAGCAATATAAACGAGGAGTTTTGCTATGTTCCGAACGGAGTGGAAAATTTTGTCACTGGAGGACGAATGAGCGACGAACTGAGTGAGTTCGAGCAGAGCGTCAGGCGTGAGATCGATGCCTTTCTGAAACCCGGGCACGAGCCCTCGCCAAGACCCGATCTGCCCGGTGACAAGAGCCTTGGGAAGAAGCGTACGAAGCCGGTCGACCATCAATCCGCCCAGTCTTACAAGACCGGACACTTGGTCCGGCTCGCGGTGAGAACGCGCAAACTGGAAACCGACACCGTCTTTGAACACCGCTCCACCAGCATCTCCAAGCTGGAAGCCCAGTTGGAGGCCGAAAAGGCCGCGAAGAAAGCCGGCTATCCGATCATCGGCTATGTGATCGACATTAAGCCTCTGTAGCCGCTTCGAACGGCACCTCCCAGCATCGCGACGACTCCCGCACAGCGTAGGCGTCATGCCATCTCATGACATGCCACTCAAGTCAGTCGCAAGCGCTCGCTGCTCGAAGGGAAGCCAGGAGGAGCCTTTGGCCCCTCCCTATTGGCAGATGAGCTCAGTACTGGCCAAGCTCTGCTTCGAGCTTGAACAGGCTGGCCGAGAGCTCGCCGGGCGTCATGGCCGGTGTCTCCGGTGCCACGGCCGAGGGCCAGGCTGTCAGCGTCTCCGTATAGGCTGCCTGGAGTTCGTCCAAGCTTTCGCTGTCGTACAGGTCGGAGTGGCTTTCGAGCAGCGACTTGGCCACCTGCACGAACCCGCGGCTATCCTGGTATTCGACGACATTGACGAATTGGCCGTCCTTGATGGCTTCCTCGTACTCGTGCATTGCCTGACGCAGCAGAGCCAGCTGGACGCGGCTCTGGAAGGCCACGTCGCTACGCAGCGCCTCGTCTACGTCCTGCATGGCAGAGTCGATGGCCTCCATCGCCGCTGCGTAGGCCTCGGCGTTGTCGTCCCACTCCTCTCCCTCGCGAGCTTCCTCGACCAGCGCCTCCAGCGTGCTCTTGAAGTCTTCGACACCACGCTCCTCGAAAGCCAGCTCCAAGGGCTCGTAGTGTTCCTCGATGGGGTGGCCGAAGTGCGGCTGGGCTGCCGTCTTCTCGCCCTCCTGAAAGAGATCGCGTGCGACGAACAGGTGCCCCTTCATCATGGCCAGGTTGGTGTAGTAGACGCCGGGGTTGCTGGCATCGACATTGCCGCCTTCGCCGCCTTCGCCGCCTTCGCCGCCTTCGCCGCCTTCGCCGCCTTCGCCGCCTTCGCCGCCTTCGCCGCCTTCGCCGCCTTCGCCGCCTTCGCCGCCTTCGGAGCTGGAATGGGCTTGGCCGCCTTCACCGCCTTCGCCACCTTCGCCACCTTCGGAGCTGGAATGGGCTTGGCCGCCTTCACCGCCTTCACCGCCTTCACCACCTTCACCAGCGGCGGACTCATTCAGGTAGTCAAAGACTGCGTAGGGGTCGGATGCGCCGCCGCCTTCTCCGCCTTCACCACCTTCACCACCTTCGCCACCCTGGGCGTGGCCGGCTTCGCCACCTTCGCCGCCCTCACCACCTTCACCGCCATGGTCGGCGCTGGCCAGCAGAAGCGTATCGGGGGCTTGGGTATAATCGGTAGGGCTTTCGAATTCGGCCCAGCTCGCCGAGCTGGTGCCGAGTAGAACACTGGTGCCTACGCCAACCCAGAGCTTGGTGCGGGTATTATTGGTCATGTCGACTCCTAGTCGATTGCGTTTATCAGGGGGCTCGGCCACGGGGCCGTCGCCAGGCCATTATAGGCTGCCGACTTGTAAAGCCTAACGCAAACGATTTGCGATTCGTTATACTCAACGCTGATTTCTCGTCCGACTGGAGCGCCTCCATGATCCTCTGCATCGACCAGGCTGTCTCACCAGAGTTGTTGTCCCGCGTCAGAACCATCCTGGCCGACACGGACTTCCGCGATGGTCGGGAGACTGCCGGCTGGCATGCTCGCACGGTCAAGCAGAACGAGCAGGCCGATGGGCGATTGCCCGAAATTGGCGAGTTACGCCAGGAACTCACCAAGACGCTCCAGGCCCACCCGCTCTTCCAGATGGCGGCGCGTCCACGGCGCATGAAACCGCTCATGTTCAGCCGTTATCAGGAGGGCATGACCTACGGCAACCATGTCGACGATGCCGTCATGGCCACGCCCCAGGGCGCCATGCGAACCGACTTGTCTTTCACCCTTTTTCTCAGTGAGCCGGAAAGCTATGACGGCGGCGAACTGCTAATCGACTCGACGGCGGGTGAGCAGACCTACAAGCTGCCAGCCGGTGGCCTGATCCTCTATCCTTCATCGACGCTCCACCGGGTCGAACCGGTGGTCCGAGGCGAGCGTCTCGCCGCCGTGGGTTGGGCCCAGAGCCAGGTTCGCGACCCGCAACAGCGTGAGATTCTCTTCGACCTGGATACCACTCGCCGACAGGAGTTCGAAGCCAACGGCAAGACGCAGACCTTCGATATGCTGTCCAAGAGCCTGGCGAATCTGCTGCGGATGTGGGCGGAAATCTGAGCCGGACAAAAGAACGCCGCGCTTGAGCGCGGCGATCCGGGAGCATGGCGACGTTGGCCGTCAATCCTCGAAATTGGTCTCGGAGTAGAGCACCCTTACGCGCAGGGTGTGTTCGACCTTGCGCAGCGCCTCGAGTGCCTGCTCACCGTAGGCCTTGTCCACGTCGATGACCACGTAACCGACTTTCTCGTTGGTTTGCAGGTACTGGCCGGAGATGTTGATGCCGCTTTCGGAGAGCACCCGGTTGATCTCGGAGAGCACACCCGGCACGTTGTCGTGAATGTGCAGGACGCGGTGCTTGTCCGGGTGAGCCGGCAGTGCCACCTCGGGGAAGTTGACCGCGGTGACGGTGGTGCCGTTGTCCGAGTAGGTGATCATCTTCTCGGAGACCTCGATGCCGATGTTCTCCTGGGCCTCGAGAGTGGAACCGCCGATGTGCGGCGTGAGGATCACGTTGGGCAGGCCACGCAGCGGGCTGACGAACTCTTCGTCGTTGCCCTTGGGCTCCACCGGGAAGACGTCGATGGCGGCACCGTAGAGGCGACCGGCCGCGAGTGCCTCGGCCAGGTCCTCGATCACCACCACGCTACCGCGGGAGGCGTTGATCAGGATGCCGCTGGGCTTCATCAGCGCCAGTTGATCCTTGGCGATCATCCACTTGGTGGAGGGCAGTTCGGGCACGTGCAGGCTGACCACATCGGCCCGGGCCAGGAGTTCCTCGAGGCTTGCCACCTGGTTGGCATTGCCCATGCCGAGTTTGGTCACCACGTCATAGAAAATGACGTTGAAGCCGAGCGACTCGGCCAGCACGGAGAGCTGGGCGCCGATGTTGCCGTAGCCGACGATGCCCAGCGTCTTGCCGCGGGCCTCGTGGGAGGCCTTGGCGCTCTTGAGCCAGCCGCCCTGGTGGGCGCGGGCGTTCTTCTCGGGAATGCCGCGAAGCAGCATGATGGCCTCGGCCAGCACTAGCTCCGCCACCGAGCGAGTGTTGGAGTAGGGGGCGTTGAACACCGGGATGCCGCGCGTAAGCGCCGCATTGAGGTCGACCTGGTTGGTACCGATGCAGAAGCAACCCACGGCGCTGAGCTTCTCGGCGGCGGCGAAGACCCGCTCGTTGAGCTGGGTGCGCGAGCGAATGCCGAGGAAGTGCACGTCACGAATCTTGTCGACCAGCGAGGCCTCGTCGAGCGAGGTGGTCAGGTGCTCGATATTGGTGTAACCGGCATTCAGGAAATTGTCCACCGCGCTTTGGTGGACGCCCTCGAGCAGCAGGATCTTGATCTTGCTCTTGTCCAGGGACGTTTTGGCCATGGTCGAATCAACCCCTTCTTGGTGCGCCGCGTGCTGGAAACAGGGCGCTCATGTTAACACAATCGCTACCAACTAAGATGAAAATGCTGCGTCGCGAAGATGAGGGCGCTGCACGTTGCGCGGCGCAGGCAGACGACCCCCGGGGCAGTGCGTGTATACTGTGGCTCCTGAAAACAGCGGCGACGAGTTAGAGGTGTCATGGCCGAACGTGACAAGCAAGCGGCGGGCGAGATGGCGGTGAGCGAGGACGCCGAAGTCGATTTCGCGGCGACCGTGGAGAGACTGGAACGGCTGGTAGAACAGCTGGAGTCCGGCGAGCTGTCGCTGGAGGGTTCGCTTGCCGCCTTCGAGCAGGGCGTGCGCCTGACCCGCGATGCCCAGCGTCGCCTGGACGAGGCCGAGTTGCGGGTGCGTACCCTGATCGAGCGTCCCGACGGCAGCATTGACTTCGCCCCCTTCGATGCCCCGGCTGCGGAGGATGATAGTGAACGCTGACTCGCTCGCGGTTCTCCTGGCCGCCGACCGGGCGCGCGTCGATGCCTTCCTGGCCCGGGCTTTTGAGCGCCGTCAACCTGCGGCACCGCGCTTGGAGGAGGCCATGCGCCATGGTCTGCTGGTGGGCGGAAAGCGCCTGCGTCCGCTACTGGTCTACCTGGCCGGGCGAGCACTGGGCGCCTCCGATGAGGCGCTCGATGCGCCGGCTGCCGCGGTCGAGCTGATCCATTCCTACTCGCTGGTGCACGACGACTTGCCGGCCATGGACGACGACGACCTGCGCCGCGGCCAGCCCACGGTCCACCGCGCCTTCGACGAGGCCACGGCGATACTCGCCGGCGACGCCTTGCAGACGCTGGCCTTCGAGGTACTCGCCGGTGCCGCTCATCCGCGCCTGCCCGCGCTGATCCTCACCCTGGCCACGGCCGCCGGCCGCGACGGCATGGTCGGCGGCCAGGCACTGGACCTGGCCGCCGTTGGCGGCCACCCTGACGTCGAGGCCCTGGCCACCATGCATGCCCACAAGACCGGTGCGCTGATTCGCGCCGCGGTACGTATGGGCGCGCTGACGGCGGTGGATGAACATGACCCCCGTGTCGCGGCGCTGGAACGATACGCCGAGGCGCTCGGCCTGGCCTTTCAGATTCACGACGACGTCCTCGACGTCACCGGCGATACCCAGACCCTGGGCAAGGCGTCGGGTGCCGATGCAGCACGGGAAAAGCCCACTTATCCCGCCCTGCTGGGGCTGGAAGGCGCCCGCCGCAGGGCCGGCGAGTTGACCGAGGAGGCGCTGGTGGCGTTGGCGCCGCTGGGTGAAGCGGGCGACCCGCTTGCGCAGCTGGCCCGCTACATGATCGAGCGCGACCACTAGCCATATGGCATGACAGCCAGGACGACCGAATCGCACATGAAGCTCTACGACGTAATACCAGTCGAGCGCCCGGTGACCCCGCTGCTCGATTCGCTGGACACGCCGGCATCACTGCGGGCCATGACCGGTGCCCAACTGCTGCAGGTAGCCGACGAACTTCGCGCGTACCTGCTCTACAGCGTGGGACGCAGCGGCGGCCATTTCGGCGCCGGCCTGGGCGTGGTGGAACTCACCGTGGCGCTGCACCACGCTCTGGAGACGCCGCATGACCGCCTGGTGTGGGACGTTGGCCACCAGGCCTACCCGCACAAAATCCTCACCGGCCGCCGTGAGGCGATGCCCAGCATTCGCCAGTATGGCGGGCTGGCCGCCTTCCCGCGCCGCGCCGAATCGCCTTTCGACACCTTCGGCGTGGGCCACTCCAGCACCTCGATCTCGGCAGCGCTGGGCATGGCGCTGGCAAGCGCCACCCGCGGCGACAGGCGCCGGGTGTGTGCGGTGATCGGCGATGGCGCCTTGACCGCCGGCATGGCTTTCGAAGCGTTGGCGCACGCCGGCCACCTGGACGCCAACTTGCTGGTGGTACTCAATGACAACGAGATGTCGATCTCCGAGAACGTCGGTGGCATCGCCAGCTACTTGGCGGGCATCCTCTCCAGCAAGCCCTACCTGACCTTCCGCGAGGAGGGCAAGCGCGTTCTCTCTCGCCTCCCCGGCGCGCTGGAACTCGCCCGACGCACCGAGGAGCACATGAAGGGCATGGTCAGCCCGGCCACGCTGTTCGAGGAGATGGGCTTCAACTACATCGGCCCGCTCGACGGCCACGACCTGCCCACCCTGATCCAGACCCTGCGCAACATACGCGACCTGGACGGGCCGCAGTTCCTGCACGTGAAGACCCGCAAGGGGCGCGGCTTCCTGCCCGCCGAAGCCGACCCCATCGGCTACCACGCCATCACCAAGCTGGAAAAGAATGGCGAGGCGCCAATCAGCAAGCCCGCCGTACCGGTCAAGAAGAAATTGAAGTACTGCAATGTCTTCGGCGAATGGCTGTGCGACATGGCGGCGGCCGACGAGCGGCTGATCGGTATCACCCCGGCGATGCGCGAAGGTTCCGACCTGATCCGCTTTTCCAAGGAGTATCCCGAGCGCTACTACGACGTGGCCATCGCCGAGCAGCATGCGGTAACGCTGGCCGCCGGCATGGCCTGCGAGGCGATGAAGCCGGTGGTGGCGATATACTCCACCTTCCTGCAGCGCGGCTACGATCAGCTGATTCACGACGTGGCGGTGCAGGGGCTCGACGTCACTTTCGCCATCGATCGCGCCGGCCTGGTGGGCGAGGATGGCCCCACCCACCACGGCAGCATGGACCTCTCCTTCCTGCGTTGCATTCCCGGCATGGTAGTGCTGGCACCGGCCGACGAGGCCGAGTGCCGCGCCATGCTCAGTGCCGCCTATCACTATCCTGGGCCGGCCGCAGTGCGCTACCCGCGCGGCACGGGGCCGGGCGTGGAGATCCCCACGCACCTCGAGCCGCTGGAGATCGGCAAGGCCGAACGGCGGCGCGAGAGCGGCGCCAAGGCGGGCAAGCGCATTGCCCTGCTCGCGTTCGGCAGCCTCAATGGCCCGGCGGCCGAAGTTGCTGAGGCTCTCGATGCCTCCCACGTCAACATGCGCTCGGTCAAGCCGCTCGACCGCGAATCGATCCTTGCAGCCGCGGCCGAGCACGACCTGCTGGTCACCCTCGAGGAGAACGTTGTGTCAGGCGGGGCCGGCAGCGGTGTCAATGAGCTGCTCGCCGCCGAAGGCATGAAGGTTGCCATGCTCAACCTGGGCTTGCCCGATGCCTTCGTCGAGCACGGCAAGCCCGCCGAGCTGTTGGCCGAATGTGGCCTGGACGCTGCCGGTATCGAAGCGGCGATAAGGGCGCGTTTGAGCTAAATCTTCAACTCCGTTCTCTCTATGCAGCCGGTCTCATAGGCCGGTTTTTTTGCGAATTGAATTAACGTTGAATACTACTTTCGTCAGAAAAGCCTTGGATGCTTATAAATTAAGGTTTCTTTGTGTATCTTGTTAGTTGCGAGGTAATACTTAGGCAAGGCAGCTATCGACCCAAAGCGGCCATGCCGGAAAGGCGGCAGGCACGTTCATAGACCGTGCGGTCTAATACCTGTGATACCACCAATCAGCACAAAATTACTAATCCAGAGGTATTTTAAGTGGCTGGGAAAAAACCGGAATTAAAAACCAAGAAATTTTATTACCGCAGGGCAAGGTGGGATAGCCAAGGGAAGGCAACCATTCAAAAGCTCTTGGAAGATGCTCATAAAGAGCTTGATACCGTAGGGAAAAGGACTTTCGAGGTAGGCTCAGGTGCCGAGATCAGGGGGGCTAACTTCAAAAATGATAATGGATTATTTCTGCAGATAGCCTCATATGTTCCCGGCGAAGCGACCTCTACAATAGATAAAGATAAAGCTGCAAAAATTTCAAATGTTACTGCTCAGAATGCTCCTGCAGGAAAAGATTATCTGGATGGTGATGTTTTTGTCTATGTGAATGGAAATCATGTGATACTTTGTCCATCTGGAGCCCGAGAGAAAGTTGTCGAAACATACATATGGCATGTTCTTCGTGCATGTGATAGCAAAGAGATAGCCAAGACATTCGAGCTAGATAAAGTGGCAAAAGCAAGCAAGCTTAAAATGATTCGAGATGAGGGTGTTAAGGAAGTAGATATTGACGCATCGCTCTATGAGGCAAGCTTGATTCATCTTGATAAAACAAAGCCAAAGGTGTCAGGGATTAAAAGGCTTGTTGCCGATCAACTGACTGCGATATTCGGCAATGATAAAGAATTAAAAGATATAAAGGAAGGCGGTCTCAAGTTCCAAGCGCAACACTATTGAAGGGTGCCCGGTCCAGCGACCGATTTCTTGAGCACCTCGGAATAGACTTCCAGAGGCGTTCGCCAGTCCAATGTCTTGCGCGGTCGTGTGTTCAAGGAATCCGCAATGGCATCGAGCTCTTCCTGGCTATAGACCGACAGGTCCGTGCCCTTCGGCAGGTACTGCCGCAACAAACCGTTGGTATTTTCGTTAGAGCCTCGTTGCCACGGGCTATGGGGATCGGCGAAATAGATGGCCGTCCCGGTCCGTTGTGTGATCTCGGCATGCTGCATCATCTCCCTGCCCTGGTCGTAGGTCATGGAGAGCCGCAAGGCGCGTGGGACCTCGTTCAGCTTGTCGCTGAACCCGATGGCAGCGGCGGTGGCCGTCGTGCCGTCCAGTTTGGCCAGTATCACCAGGCGCGTGGTGCGCTCCACCAGCGTGCCGACAGCGGATCGGTTGTTGGCTCCCATGATCAGGTCACCTTCCCAGTGGCCGGGCATCAGGCGGTCTTCGATCTCGGGCGGCCGCATATGAATGCTAACCAGGTCCGGGATCTGGCCACGCCGGTCTTTACCCCGGCTGCGCGGCCGACGCTTGCCGTTGCCCTGCCGCAAGCAGGCGATGAGCTCTTTCTTGAGAGAGCCTCGGGGCATCACATAGAGCGCGTTGTAGATGGTCTCGTGGGAGACCTGGCGGCGATTATCATCAGGAAACATGAGTGACAGTGTGCTGGCGATCTGCTGCGGTGACCAGTACTGGCGCAGCAGATAGGCGACTAAATCGAATAGCTCGCTGCCGGGATGCAGCTTTGGTTGCTGACGTGGCCGGTGACGCGCCAACCGAGCTCTATAGCCTGCCAGGCTGGCATCGTAGCCTCTGCTGGCATCGACCGTATGGCGAGCAAGCTCCCGTGACACGGTACTTGGCGCGCGCCCCAAGTGAGCGGCGATGGCCCGGATCGAGTGGGTGGTTCGCATCATCATGATGGCGGCTCGGTCTTCAGCAGTGAGGTGGCGATAGCAATGAGGCATGGCAACACGATACCTGATGGGTCAGGTGTTGCACTTCGTCATTGAGACCGCCGAAAAGGAGAATCTTAATATAAAGGTTTCAATTAAATTTGATGGAATGGAGGCAAGAAGACACTTAAAAGAGCCTAAGTTTGGCGAAGTCGGAAGGAGGCGATTAGAGAGAACGGCGGAACAAGTTATTTCAGAATTTGAAAAAGATGATGATAACGGGTTTGTAATTATAACCGGAGCAAATAACCGTATAACGTCTGAGGAAATCAGAGTTTCAGATTCTTTCCGAGTGAAGACTCTAGGCAAGTCTCTTAGCAAGGAATCAGCTTGGACAAAGCTGAAAGAATATTATGAGCGCTTGAATGCTGATGGTGTGTTCAAGCAATGAATGCTCAGCTTGACAAGGAAAAAGTCAAGTATGGAGTTTGCATTGTTTTGTGGAGTTTCTTGGCTTCATATTTTGGTCAGCCTTTGATTCATGGGAATCAGGATGCAATTAATGTAATAGTGACAGTTTTCTCTATTCTCGCTGGTTTTCTCGTAGCAGTAATTACACTGATAGGTGATCCAAAGTCTCTGCCTTCAGGTGGATGGCAGATGGCGAGATTGGGTAGTGACCTTACTTATAATAGGTTGGTCAGGCATAAATGGTTGTTTAAGGGGTATCTGATAACTTTGTTTCTTATTTTTTCATCCATTGTGGTTAAAGGGAGATTTCCAACCACCCAAGTGATTCTAGAATACATATATATGTTCATTGCTTCAATTTCTTGCTTTATTTCATTCAAACTTCCATCAGCTTTAATGGAGCTCCAAAAGGAAAGAATAGAACATGAAATACAAGAAAGGCGAAAGCAGGAAGGCATTGATGAGTAAAGTTCCGTATAACAATCAGCTATAGCGGATCAATTTCCGCTTCGCTTAAATTGCCTGTACAGTGATGGTATTCACCTGACACATGCCCCCATGGGCTCCCTATAGTTAAGCAGTGTTTTCTGCCGTTTTCCTGGGTTCCTTCTTCGTCTCTTTGGGGAGCCCTTTCTTGAACACGGCATAGGGCGTCGCCCCCTTCATGTTGCGGCCTTGATGCGGCCGTTTCGTGTTGTAGGTGGCCAGATAGTCGTCCAGGTCCTGCTGCATTTCTTCCAGGGCTTCGTACCACTTGGTGCGCCCCTGGATGCGAAAGTGCTCGTCCAGCAGGGTGCGGTGCAACCGCTCGACGAAGCCGTTGCTCTGCGGTCGGCGAACCTTGGTGGTGCGGTGCTCGATTTCTTCGAGCTGAAGGAACAGCTCATACGGATGCTGATCCTTACGGCCGCAGAACTCGCGGCCGTTGTCGCTGAGTACCGTGCTGACTTTGGCGTTGTGAGCCTCGAAGAAGGGCAGCACGTCATTATTGAGCACATGCACGGCCGTGATGGGCAGTTTGCTGGTGTAGAGGCGGCCCCAGGCGTAGCGGCTGAAGCAGTCGATGACGGACTGGAGATAGACCTTGCCAACCCCCTTGAGCGTACCGACGAAGAAGGTGTCGACAGCGACCAGCTCGCCGGTGTGATGGACTTCGATATGCCGTTCACGAAACTCAGGGCTGAACCGCTCCAGGTGGCGGACTTGATCTTCGGTCAGCTCGATCTTCTGCTCGCGTGTGGCCCTCTCGAGCCGCAGAAGGCGTTCATGACGGGTCAGCAAGTCATGGCGTCCCCAGACGCCTCTGACGCCCGTAGAGCTGACCTGAATGCCACGTAGCGCCAGTTCTTGCGCGACACGAACCGGACCGTGAGTGGGGAAGGCCAGGCTGTGCTCGAGGATAGCCGTTTCGATCTCTTCGCTGACGCGATTGGGGTGTGGTCCCCGTGGCCCGGGGAGCTTGTCGATCAGCCCTTCAGAGCCGAAGGTTTGATAGTTGCGACGGATCTCATAGAACTGCTGCCGGGAGTAGCCCATGACCTTGCAGGCCTTGCTGACGTTCTGCAGATCCTTGGCCAGTTCTAGGAGACTGAGCTTGCGACGTGCTACCTTTTCTTCGGTGGTCATAGTCGTTTCCTCATGGTGTTACAGCCGAGCGTCAGACACTCGTTCTATAACCCACGGGGAGCACTATGGCCACTCTGCTTTTCAGCGGCCGACTGTCAGGTAAATACCGTCACACTTCAAATTGCCCGCTGAGCTGGGCCTTGCATCAGTATTTCCTAAATGTCCGCTTCTGGCCGTAAGTTGAATTTTAGCCTATGCTGATCAACCATTCTGAACAGTTAGCGGCTGTCTGCCGGAGGCAGTATGATCAGTTGCACGGCTTCCAGTTCTGAGGCAGAAGTTCGTGGAGCTGGCTGGCCTTCTGCGTCGGCAGCCGTTTGAGCACGTCCTTCATCTAGACGTAGAGCTCATAGCCGTTCAGCTTGGCGCACTGAGTCAGACTCATTCACTAGACCATTTCATGATCGGCCAGCTTCTCCAAGGGCCCGTAGGAAGCCGGCATGGTCCCAGTCGGCGCCGCCGTGGGCGGCACAGGTCTGGAATAGCTTCTGGGCGTTGGCAGTGCCAGGTTGAGGCTGCGTGCCCCGTCCAGGGCCAGGTTGAGGCCCTTCTGGTGCAGGCGGACCTTAAAGCCCGGGTCGAAGGAACGGCTGATCATCCGCTCGCCATGGACATCTAGGACCTTCGACTGGGCCAGGCCGCCGAGCAGCGACTCGCGCACCTTGGCCACATCGGCCCCCCGCCTTGGAGGTGAACAGCAGGCCCTCGGCTACCGCCTCGATGGTCAGTGCCACCACGATCTGGTTGGCCACCTTGCAGGTCTGGCCGGCACCGTGGCTGCCGATGTTGGAGATGGTCTTGCCCATCACCTCGAGGATCGGCATGGCGCGCTCGAAGCCCTCCTGGGTGGCGCCCACCATGATCGTCAGCGCCGCGTTGATGGCGCCTCCCTCTCCGCCGGAGACCGGGGCATCGACTTACTCACCGCCGGCCTCGTGGATGCAGCGGGCGAAGTTCTGGGTGTCCAGCGGGGCGGTGGAGCTCATGTCGATCACCAGGGTGCCGAGCCTGAGGCCCTCGCCGAACAGCACCTCCTCGACGTCGGGGGTGTCGGGCACCATGGTGATGATCACCTCGGCCTCGGCGGCCACCGCCGCGGGGGTCTCCACCTCGCTCATGCCCTTGTCGGCGAGGGTGGCATCGAAGGGGCCGCGCTTGACTGTCACCAGCTCACGGCCGGCGTCCAGCAGATGGCGCGCCATGGGCGGCCCATGATGCCCAGGCCAATGAAACCGATCTTGCGCATGTTTTCCTTCCGTTGGTCTCGCTACTGAACTTCCAGAATCTTCAGGGTGTTGGTGCCGCCGTGGGCGTTCATGTGATCGCCCCGGGTCAGCATGACATGATCGCCGGGCTCGGCAATGCCCTTCTCCTGCAACAGGGCCAGGGCACGCTCGTTGAGCTCGGTGGGTGTCATGTCGCCGGTGTCGAAAGGTAGCGATACCACGCCACGATAGAGCGCCATGCGCCGCTGGGCGATGGCGCTGTGGGCCAGGCCGACGATCGGCAGCCCCGAGCGAATTCGCGACGCGATCAGCGGCGTATAGCCGGAGGAAGTCATGCAGGCGATGGCGGCCACTCCGGAGAGGTGGTTGGCGGCATACATGGCGGACAGCGCAATGGTCTCGTCGACCCGCGAAAAACCTTCATACATGCGGTGGCCGGATTTCTGGGCGATGCGCTCGCGCTCGGCTCCCAGGCAGACGCGATCCATGGCCTCGATGGTTTCCACCGGGAAATCACCGGCGGCGGTCTCGGCGGAGAGCATCACCGCGTCGGTGCCGTCGAGCACCGCATTGGCGACGTCGAACACCTCGGCACGGGTCGGCAGGGGCGATTCGATCATCGACTCCATCATCTGGGTCGCGGTGATCACCGCACGATTCAGCGAGCGGGCATGCTTGATGATGCGCTTCTGGGTGCCGATCAGGCGGGCGTCGCCGATCTCCACGCCGAGATCACCGCGTGCCACCATCACCGCCTCGCAGGCCTCGATGATGCCATCGAGGGTGACGTCGTCAGCCACCGCCTCGGCGCGCTCGAGCTTGGCGACCAGGCCGATCTCGCGGCCCGCCTCGCCCAGCAGCTCACGGGCTTCGTGCATGTCGGCGGCCGAGCGCGGGAAGGAGACGGCCAGGTAGTCGACGCCGATGTCGATGGCGGTCTTGAGGTCGGCACGGTCCTTGTCGGTGAGCGCCGGCGCCGAGAGTCCGCCGCCCTGCTTGTTAATGCCCTTGTTGTTGGAGAGCTTGCCGCCGACCACCACGCGGGTGTGAATGGCCTGCCCCTCGATGCGGTCGACATCGAGCACCACGCGGCCATCGTCGAGCAGCAGGCGGTCGCCGGCGCTGACGTCCTCGATCAACTGCTTGTAGTCGCAGCCGACGCGCTCGGCGTCGCCGGCCGCGCCGTCCAGCGCCATGTCGAGCACGAAAGGTACGCCCTCGTCGAGTGTCACGGCACCCTGGGCGAAGCGGGCGACGCGAATCTTCGGGCCCTGCAGATCGCCAAGGGCGGCGACGCTGCGTCCCAGGCGATCGGCGATCTCGCGCACCTGGGTGAGCCGGCGGCGATGATCCTCGGGGGCGCCGTGGGAGAAGTTGAGGCGCACCACGTCGACACCGGCCTCGATCATCGCTTCCAACACGCCCTCGCGGTCGCTGGCCGGTCCCAGGGTGGCGACGATCTTGGTGCGCCGAATAGTAGAGCGCAATAATTTAGTCATAGGATGCCAAACAAGGGTGCGGTGAATTGATGTGAAGCCCTGTGGGGATATTCCAGTTCGTTCTCGATCACCAGCAGGCGGTTGTACTTGGCGACGCGGTCCGAGCGGCTCAACGAGCCAGTCTTGATCTGGCCGGCGCAGGTGCCCACGGCGAGGTCGGCGATGGTGGTGTCCTCGGTCTCGCCGGAGCGGTGGGAGATCACCGCGGTAAAGCCGGCATCCTGGGCCATGCGAATGGCCTCCAGGGTCTCGGAGAGCGAGCCGATCTGGTTGAACTTGATCAGGATGGAGTTACCGATCTTCTCGTCGATGCCGCGCTTGAGGATGCGGGTGTTGGTGACGAAGAGGTCGTCGCCCACCAGCTGCACCTTGTCGCCCAGCTTGTCGGTTAGCGCCTTCCAGCCCTCCCAGTCGGACTCGTCCATGCCATCCTCGATGGAGACGATGGGGTACTGGTCGCACAGCTCGGCCAGGTAGTCGACGAAGCCGGCGGCGTCGAAGGCCTTGCCCTCGCCTGCTAGGGCGTACTGGCCGTCCTTGAAGAACTCGGATGAGGCACAGTCCAGCGCCAGGACCACGTCGCGGCCCAGCGCATAGCCGGCGTCCTCGACGGCCTGCTTGATCACCGCCAGTGCCTCGGCGTTGGAGGCCAGGTTGGGGGCGAAGCCCCCCTCATCGCCAACCGCAGTGGAAAGGCCCTTAGCCGAGAGCACCTTCTTCAACGCGTGGAAGACCTCGGCGCCCATGCGCAGACCCTCACGGAAGCTCTCCGCAGCCACTGGCTGGATCATGAACTCTTGGATGTCGACGTTATTGTCGGCATGCTCGCCGCCATTGAGGATGTTCATCATCGGCACCGGTATCCGGTACTGCCCCGGCTGACCGTAGAGATCAGCGATATGCGCGTAGAGCGGCACACCCTTGGTGTTGGCGGCGGCCTTGGCGGCGGCCAGCGACACCGCGAGGATGGCATTGGCGCCAAGATTGGCCTTGTTGTCGGTGCCGTCGAGGGCCAGCATGGCGTCGTCGAGGCCGCGCTGGTTCCGAGAGTCCATACCCACTAGGCGCTCGCGGATGGTAGTGCTTACGGTCTCCACAGCCCTCAGCACGCCCTTGCCCAAATAGCGGCTCTCGTCTCCGTCACGCAACTCCAGTGCTTCGCGAGAGCCGGTTGAGGCTCCGCTGGGTGCGCAGGCCACGCCCAAGGCACCGCTCTCCAGGCGCACCTCGGCCTGCACGGTGGGGTTGCCGCGTGAATCGAGCACCTCGAGGGCGCGAATATCAGCAATTGTTGACATGAGGGGCCTCAATAAAGTCAGTGTGGGGCTGAGAAGAACGGCAGAGTGAAACATTACCAATCAGCCTCAACCCCATTTCTAAATATGTGCACGTCACGCGGGGGCCTTGAGCTTGCATTTCATCGATGTGATCTGCCACGTAAACACCAGTACACCGATGCCAACGCCGAGCAGGTCAGTCATCCATCCCCCTGCAATCATCAATAGCGCCGCTGCAAGCAACATGGCGCGCTGCGCCGGGTTGACGCGACCATTTAGGAACCAGCCCTGGACGGCGGCCGCCAGCAGGTAGATGCCAACCCCTGCGGTAATCGCCACACGCAGAATCTCAAGCCCAGTGCCATCCATCAGCAATGCCGGGCTATAGAAGAACATGAACGGCACGATGAAGGCAGAAAGACCGAACTTGAAGGAAGTAACGGCGGTTTTCAGTGGGTCGGTGCCGGAGATTGCCGCTGCGGCGTAACCAGCGAGTGCCACAGGAGGGGTGATTGCTGAGAGCACTGCGTAATAGAACACGAAGAAGTGGGACACCAACGGCGAGATCCCGATTTCCTGCAGACCAGGCGCCACAACCGAAGCGGCCACTGCATAAGCTGCCGTGGTGGGCATGCCCATCCCCAACAGGATCGAGATGCACATGGCGAAGAACAGCGCCAAAAGGTGGCTGGCATCGGCGATGCCCAGCAACATGGAGGCGAAACGTGCCCCAATGCCAGTCAAGGAGATGACCCCCACGATGATGCCAGCACAGGCGCAAACAGCAATCAGCGGGATGGCCATCCGCGCACCGAGCGAAAGCGCATTAAGTAGTGCCTTAGGCCCCATCCAGTGAGGAGTGAACCAAGACACTACTGCAGCACTTAGCATTGCCAAGGTTCCAGCCCGAATCACCGAATACCCCATGAAAAGGGTGGTGATCAGGATGATGATGGGAAGGAACAGATATACCTGCTTGATTAACTTTCCGAAGACCGGAAGTTGCTCCCTAGGCAAACCCTGCATGCCGTCTCGACGAGCTTCCAGGTCTACCATCAGAAAAATGGAGAGGAAGTAGAGCGCAGCAGGAATCAGGGCAGCGATGGCGATGTCGGTATAGGGAATCCCGGTTACCTCAGCCATGATAAAGGCGCCGGCGCCCATGATCGGTGGGACGATCTGCCCCCCGGTGGAGGCGGCCGCTTCAATTCCGCCGGCACTGCGCGGGTGATACCCCACTTTCTTCATCAGCGGGATGGTCATAGAGCCCGTAGCCACGACGTTGCCGGCGGAGGTGCCGTTAATCATCCCCATCAATCCAGAGGCAAAGACCGCTACCTTGGCTGGCCCCCCGCGAGCACGCCCTGCTACGGCGAAGGCAAAGTTGACGAAGTAATCACCAACACGCGATGCCTGCAAGAAGGCCGCGAAGGTGATGAACAGGATAATGTAAGTGGACGAGACGGCGGTCGTCGGACCTAGCACCCCGTTATCCGTGTAGAGATAAGTGAAGAAGCGCGATGCCGAGTAGCCGCGATGCTCAAGCATCCCCGGCAGGAAGGGCCCTGCGAAGGAGTAGACCAGGAAAACGGACGTGATGATGATAAGTGCCAGGCCTGCCACGCGACGGGTCAGCTCCATGATCAGCGCCACCCCCACAGCGGCAACCATCATGTCAGCTTGGTTGGCCATGGGCATGCCCGCCGACATACGCCAACGCCCGAGAACCAGCATTAGATAGGCAGCGACAAGCGTCGAGACGACAATCAATATGAGGTCTGCCCAGTTTATCGAGCGGCTAGAGCTCCGCCATACCCAACTGCCAACAAGTGCGATCGCCGCCGCGGCTGACAACGACCAGCTGAAATGCACCATAATCCAGCTGGCAGGAGCCGCACCATGTGCCTCGCGCAGGAACCAGGCGTAGAGCATGCAGAAAGTGGCATAACCGAGGGCCAGCATAGCGGGTATTAGTGCCAGCCACTCTCGGCGGGTGACTTTCGACGCTCCATCACTACGATCCAGACTCATGGCAGCGGTTATGGCAAATCCGATCGCCAGGCCACCCGCCACGTGAATGATACGAAACGTCCATGTCTCTATGGGTGCGATGTTGAGCGCATAAAGATGCAAGACGGTAAAAAACACGCAAGCAAGAAACACTGTCTTGCCAAGCATGCCTGAGAGCACACGCTCATTGTGAGAAAGCGGTATGTCAGCGACACCTTCATTACCGATCTTTCCTGTTGCATCTTCAGTTAGGGTAACTTGGGTCATGCCAGATCACCTTTGTGGTTACGGTTGCCCAGTTGAATCACGTTGCAAGGCGCCGGCCTTCCGACCGGCGCACATGTCTCAGGTGATCAGCCACGCAGGTCTTCCGGAATGTCGTAGCCGTTCTCTTCGAACCAGCGAACTGCGCCCGGATGCCAGGGAATGAGCGTGTTGTGCACGAAGTTTTCTGGCAACGTCTCACGTGCCGATCCATGCACCTGCTTCATTCGTTTCTGATTTTCCATAACCGTCTTGGTCACTTCATAGACCAGTGACTCGGACATGTCCTTGTTCGTGATGGCAAAATTCCACAGCGAAATGGCCGGTACGTCTTCATCCAGGCTGCTGTATGCCGATGCTGGGATCGCTGATTGGCTGAGTTCTGGATAGTCACCCAGCACTTGGGCCATTTCCTCTTCCGAGAAGGAGAAGATATTGACATCGGCCTGTGCTTCGAGTTGGCTGAAGGCAGATACGGGGATACCCGAAGCGAAGGCAAAAGCATCGATCAATCCATCCTGAACTTGTCCAGCTTGATCCGCAGCTCCACCGTTCTGAGCTTCAACAGTGATGCCCAGCTTGTCGAACAACTGGGGGAAGTACATATCACCGGTACCCCCCGCCGGACCGATCCCGACTGTTTTGCCATCCAAGTCAGAAATCGAGTCGATACCTGACCCCTCTAGGGCTATGACCTGCAAGGCAGTTTGATACATCGGGAAGACGGCACGAATATCGGTATGCTCGACACCGGGAGCCAATTCGCTGTTGCCTTTCCATGCTTGATAAGCAGGGCCTGTCGTGACCATGCCGAAATCACTCTCTCCCATCTGGACGAGGGTCACGTTCTGCACCGGGCCACCGGTGACCTCAGCCCCGAATGTCGAGCCGGTTTCTTCGCCGACCAGGTTTCCCCACCCCGAACCATAAATGTAGTAGGTAGCGCCCTGGCTGCCGGTCGCAATGGACAGACTGGGCGGTCTCAAGTTCCAAGCGCAACACTATTGAAGGGTGCCCGGTCCAGCGACCGATTTCTTGAGCACCTCGGAATAGACTTCCAGAGGCGTTCGCCAGTCCAATGTCTTGCGCGGTCGTGTGTTCAAGGAATCCGCAATGGCATCGAGCTCTTCCTGGCTATAGACCGACAGGTCCGTGCCCTTCGGCAGGTACTGCCGCAACAAACCGTTGGTATTTTCGTTAGAGCCTCGTTGCCACGGGCTATGGGGATCGGCGAAATAGATGGCCGTCCCGGTCCGTTGTGTGATCTCGGCATGCTGCATCATCTCCCTGCCCTGGTCGTAGGTCATGGAGAGCCGCAAGGCGCGTGGGACCTCGTTCAGCTTGTCGCTGAACCCGATGGCAGCGGCGGTGGCCGTCGTGCCGTCCAGTTTGGCCAGTATCACCAGGCGCGTGGTGCGCTCCACCAGCGTGCCGACAGCGGATCGGTTGTTGGCTCCCATGATCAGGTCACCTTCCCAGTGGCCGGGCATCAGGCGGTCTTCGATCTCGGGCGGCCGCATATGAATGCTAACCAGGTCCGGGATCTGGCCACGCCGGTCTTTACCCCGGCTGCGCGGCCGACGCTTGCCGTTGCCCTGCCGCAAGCAGGCGATGAGCTCTTTCTTGAGAGAGCCTCGGGGCATCACATAGAGCGCGTTGTAGATGGTCTCGTGGGAGACCTGGCGGCGATTATCATCAGGAAACATGAGTGACAGTGTGCTGGCGATCTGCTGCGGTGACCAGTACTGGCGCAGCAGATAGGCGACTAAATCGAATAGCTCGCTGCCGGGATGCAGCTTTGGTTGCTGACGTGGCCGGTGACGCGCCAACCGAGCTCTATAGCCTGCCAGGCTGGCATCGTAGCCTCTGCTGGCATCGACCGTATGGCGAGCAAGCTCCCGTGACACGGTACTTGGCGCGCGCCCCAAGTGAGCGGCGATGGCCCGGATCGAGTGGGTGGTTCGCATCATCATGATGGCGGCTCGGTCTTCAGCAGTGAGGTGGCGATAGCAATGAGGCATGGCAACACGATACCTGATGGGTCAGGTGTTGCACTTCGTCATTGAGACCGCCCTGTTTGGCCAGTCATGTTTCTCTACTTCAGCGAAGGTTCCACCGGCGACGCTTGCACACAGGGCTGCGGCTGCAATTTTATAGAATCTCATGGCGCATACTCCATATATCTTGTGTTTGTTAAAAATAAGTAACTATTTGTTTAATAAATAACAACCACCTCCCAATATAAATTAGAAAGAGTACAACCTTGCGACGGCCTCACACCGATCGGCCAACAGCAAAGAAGAGTTATTGACGGCCTCTTGAAGGCTCATTGGGCCATCAGTCAACGAAAACGCCGCTGTCACTCCATGTTGATAGCTAGCGCGCCATCCATCACCTAGCTGACCGGCAATAACCACTACAGGAATCCCTTTTTTACTGGCCACCCGGGAGATACCCAAAGGGGTCTTTCCTGCCAGGCTCTGACCATCCAACCGGCCCTCCCCGGTGATCACCAGATCAGTGCCATCGAGTGCTCGTTCAAAACCAACTTGCTCCATGACAACCTGAATCCCGGGTTTGAGTGTCGCCTTGAACAGAGCCTTGGCGGCATACCCCATTCCTCCGGCTGCGCCTGCGCCAGGATAATCCTTGTAATCAGCCCCGGCTGCGGAGGCAACTTTGGCAGCAAAGGTTTCCAATGCGTCGTCCAGATACTTCACGTCCATGGCAGTGGCTCCCTTCTGAGGGCCATAAATCGAACTCGCTCCATTCGGTCCGAGCAACGGATTATCGACATCGACAGCAGCCATGACATCCAAGTCTTCTAGACGTGGATCTAAGCCAGAAAGATCGACCCTATCGACCTTGGTCAGATTGCCGGCCCCGAGTGGTAACTCAAGACCGTTTCGATCAAGCAGGCGGCCACCCAAAGCGACCATCATTCCTGCACCGGCATCGTTCGTTGCACTACCGCCAAGCGTCAGGACAAGCGATCTCGCCCCTGCATCAAGGGTCTCTCTGACAAGCTGCCCGACGCCATAGGTGGTACTGTCCAGAATCGAGTGTTTTGAGATGTCCAAGCACTGCAATCCGCAGGCTTCAGCCAGCTCCAGATAAGCAGTCAGAGTTCCAGGGTTCCATCCCCAGGCGGCACGCCTGAGTTCTCCATAGGCATCGAGAACTTCTGCGTAACGCACCTCAGCCCCCGTGCACGTCACGAGAGCCGAGAGCGTCCCTTCGCCACCATCTCCCATCGGGCACTGCACTACCTCGGCATCAGGCAAAGCCCGCAAGACTCCTTCCGCCATGGTGGCGGCAGCCAACCGCGCCGACACGGATCCCTTGTAGCTATCAGGAGCGATGACGATCTTCATGTAATTAAGTCCCTGTCGAGGAGTTCAGAACATATCGTTCCCGGTTTGGCCGGCTCGTGTCAGTGCACGGTACTGTTTGACAGGATGTACCCAAGCAGACCGGCCAACCTGAAGCGGGGGCTATCACCAAACGCCACTCTTGTAACCCCTGGCACACACGACTACTGCTGTTCGATATCGGAACAGATCGCCTGGGTGACATCGCGCGTGGTCGCCGAACCACCCAGATCCTTCGTCTGCAGGCCGGAGGCAGTCAGCCGCTCGATCGCGGCCATTAGCCTTTCGGAGGCCGTGGTTTCTCCGAGGTGGTCGAGCAACATGGCCGCGGTCCAGAAGGATCCCACTGGGTTAGCGATGCCCTTCCCGGCGATATCGAAGGCCGACCCATGGATGGGCTCGAACATGGACGGAAAGGTCTTCTCCGGATTCAGGTTGGCGGTCGGTGCAATACCCAGGCTGCCCGAGAGGGCGGCGGCGAGGTCAGACAGGATGTCTGCATGCAGGTTGGTGGCTACGATGACATCCATCGTCTCGGGCTTCAGCACCATCCGGGTGGTCACCGCATCGACCAGCTCACGATCAATGTCCACATCCGGAAATTCCTTGGCGACCTCGAAAAAGACCTCATCCCAAAGCACCATGCCATGGCGCTGAGCATTGGACTTGGTGACCAGGGTGAGCTTCTTGCAAGGACGACTCTGGGCGAGTTCAAATGCAAAACGGTGAATACGCTCGATGCCCTTGCGAGTAAAAACGGACACCTCGGTACCGACCTCCTCGGCATGCCCTTGGTGCACCCGCCCCCCGTTGCCGGAGTATTCCCCCTCACTGTTTTCCCTGACGATGACCCAGTCGATTTCTTCGGCCCCCTTCAGCCGGCTATTGACGCCTGGAAGCACCCGGGCGGGACGCACGTTCGCATACTGATCGAAGCCTTGACAGATCGCGAGCCGCAACTCCCAGAGCGAAACATGATCGGGAACATCCTGGCTGCCAACAGCACCAAAATAAATCGCGTCGAACTTTGCCAGCTTCTCCAGTCCACCTTCGGGAATATATTCGCCTTTCTCAAGATAACGCTGAGAGCTCCAGTCAAAATCTTCGAACTGGAATGTAAAATCACCACTCTTTTGCGCCAGTGCCTCCAGCACTTTCTTTCCTGCCTCGATCACCTCAAGGCCAATCCCGTCTCCCGGAATGACGGCTACACGATGACTACGCATACTGACAGCTCCTACTTGATGTTTATCAACTCTGTATTTTCTCTTGCCTGGAAACATCCCGTCTGCCCTCCCGACACTAGGTGACACGCATACCGGCATGCAATATACTGTGAGTTA
Organism: Halomonas sp. MCCC 1A13316; assembly: GCF_014931605.1. Taxonomy (NCBI): domain Bacteria; kingdom Pseudomonadati; phylum Pseudomonadota; class Gammaproteobacteria; order Oceanospirillales; family Halomonadaceae; genus Billgrantia; species Billgrantia diversa. The sequence continues at coordinate 110,132 of NZ_CP053382.1, forward strand.
ATTCAGAAACAACCCTGGGGTTAACACTCATGTCGAGCACAGACTTCGAGTTCTTTATATTTCTTTGCCAGGCAGGAAGTATTTCTAAGGCGGCAAGGGAGCTGGACATTACCCCTGCGGCTGCCAGCAAGCGGCTCGCCAACATTGAGAAAAATATCGGGTGCCAACTTGTTACGCGATCAACCCGCGCCATGAGCCTGACACCCAACGGCAATATTTATCTGGAATATGCAAAAAAAGTCACATCTACGATCGAAGAGATGAATTATATTTTGAAGCAGGAAAGTGACGAAGCAGAGGGGCTGATTCGCATCAATGCACCTTTCGGGTTTGGTAGAAAGTACGTCTCGAGATTCGTAGCTGATTTTATTGAAGAATATCCAAAAGTGGAGTGCCAGCTCCACCTTTCAGACCAGCCACTGAACCTTATAGCCAACTCATTTGATGTTGGCATTCGGTTTGGCTCACTCCCTGACTCTGGTTTACATGCCAAGAAGATAGCATCTCATCAACGTTTTGTTTGTGCTTCACCCCTTTATCTGAATAGACACATAGAACCTAAGCACCCTCGAGAACTATCTGATCATAACTGCATTATTCTCAGGCAAAACGAGGACACATATGGCAACTGGAGCTTCAGCAAACATGATGAAGTGCACCATGTGCGCGTAAGGGGAACATTAAGTTCGAATGATGGGGAAAGCGTATTGAGCTGGACATTGCGAGGTCATGGCATAGCCATCCGTGCCGAATGGGATATTTATCATCACTTAAAAGAAGGACAGCTAATAAGACTACTTAGTGAATACCAGCTACCAAATGCTGATATTTATGCAGTTTACCCTTATAGCCAAAATCTCCCAGCCCGGATACGACTATTCATCGACCACCTAGCTAAAAAAATGAAAATAGTTCCATTTCAAAAATAAGCACTCTAAACTATCGACTGCTGAATGCTTTCAACATTTGAATTCAAACTAGCGACTCAGTGCTCAAGGTCAACAAGCTCGACACCCTGTATCGATAGCCGGCCGTGACCTTGCGCCTTGCGGCCACCCTGCCAATTCATCATGATGGCCTGTAACATCAGCAGGCTAAACGCATTCATCGCCGGAAGAAGTTATAGCGCTGGGCGCTTTTCAAAGAAATTAGGAAAGTAGATGATTGAAGAAAGTGCAAATATTTTCTGAGATTATGCAAACCGATACGCGCTGAAAAAGAAAGATTCATTCCCTCCAATCACTTGGCAAAAAAATATTGCGAGTGAAGTTATATCGCAGCAACTTAACAAATCACGTCCGCTGGCGCGTAACGCGTAAAAGAGTACCGCTGCCTTCAATGTTAATCAGAATCACCTGTAAGGCCGCTTCTGGCCGAATAAGGAATGTTAGTATATGCTGATGAAGATAGTGCAACAGCTGGCGCTGCAGTGTGGATATGACGCCACGACTGAAACTGCATTCTTCGCCATTCGCCACTAGATAGAAAAGGTGAGAATGAATGCCACGTTACTACGCGAATACGAATACAGACAAGAATGGAAATCACGAAATCCATACGACTGGATGTCCGCATCCCCCAGCCGACCACAACCGTCTGCCTTTGGGTATCCATGCTTCCTGCGGCCCGGCGACAGCGGCTGCACGAACGAAGTTTGGCGGAAGAGTTGATGGATGCAAATGTTGCTGCCCAGCATGTCATCGAGGCCGTTGATCACACGCACAAGAACACTGATCGTCCGCTCTTGGCCGTTAGCAGTCTTTGTTGTGATATCGCATTATTGGCTAGATAAGGCTTGCCGTTTGATTAAGCGTAACTAGAACCACAAATGCTTAAGAGCATGGCTTTGCGCTCAGCCGGTGGAGCGGAAACGAAAGGCCCGGCCTTGCGGCCGGGCTGGATCTTCGCTTCCTTACATCCTCCTCGGGCATCCTTCCGACCCGAGCGTCCTTGGATTGAGTCGTCCTGACTCGTCGTCCCTGGCTGAGCCTCCGTGCTCAGTACGCCTCTAGTGTGCCAACTAGGGCAGCCTTGTGACGTTAACCTGGCGCAAGCGGCGTGTAAGATATTGCCGATAAATTTTGTAAGACATGGCTTACAAGATGTTCGATTCGGCCTCCCGTCGGTCGGGCCCGGTGCGGCCCAGTGCTTCCCTGTCGTCATCGGACGGGCACGCAGCAGCTTGCCAGTGGCCGCGGGGCGGCCAGGCTCACAGGGGTATCGGTGGTGTCGAGTGTCGTGCGTAAGATTCGTGATGATTGACGGCTTGCCGCGCGAGCTGCCTCCCGCGCTCTCAAGCCGTCAATGAGGGGAGGGCGCAGCTGCTGTTGAGGCAAGCAGAGCAGTTATTGATTGAGGGTACTGTCCAGCAATAGCAGCGCAGCCTGCCAGGAGGAGGCGTCGGCGGCGGCATTGTAGCCAATCGGCAAGCCATGTTCTTCGCTCAGCGCGTCGGCGCCGGGGTTGGTGAAGCCATGGAGGGCCTGGGGATAGGTAATGACATCGACATCGGCGCCCTGTGCCTTGAGCGCAAGCGCCATGGCTGCCAGGGTTTCACGCTTGACGAGCGAGTCCGCGCCGCCAGTATGGATCTGTACTGCACCGCTGAATTCCCCGGGAGTAGGGACAGCCGGCGTGGGATCGCCGTGAAAGCTGATAACGGCCTCGAGCGGCATGCCGGACAATGCCATGTTCATGACGACGCTGCCGCCGAAGCAGTAACCAATGGCCGCCATGCCGGTATCAGCCACGGCCGGGTGTTGGCTTAGCTGGGTCATGGCCGCTTCGAACCTGGCACGAGCGGCTGGCCAATCCTGCAAAACTTCCGAGGAGAATTCGCCCGCTTGGTCGGGATGCGTGGCGACCTGACCACCGCCGTACATATCCACCGCCAATGCCACGAAGCCGAGAGCGGCGAGCTGGTCGGCGCGTGTGCGAGCATAATCGTCGAGCCCCCACCACTCGTGCACCACCAGTACGGCCGGCCGTGGTTTCTCATCATTGACGTTGCGTGCCAGGTAGCCCTGGTAGGTCTCGCCTCCGGTCGTATATTCGAACACCTCGCTTTCGACGCGCGGTCCCCAGGCCGTGAGCAATTCCGACTCGGGGTCGGTTTCGGATGCTGCCGGAGGGTTGACCTCCTGGGCGATTGCCGAGCCTGTCAGCAACCAAGCTATCAGGCACAAGAACGTGAAAAGTGTGCGCATATGAAGCTCTCCTTGCTTATTCTTTGTCGGGTCTCGGCGGCAGGGAACGCCAGTCCCACCTTTTACTAACATAGCTGCCCTCGTAGGCCCGCGTACACCGCTACTGCCTGAGGCCCTTCAGATGGAAGGGCTCCGAGAGGTCGAAATCGCCGTCGGCTGGGGATGGGCACGCGGCACACGACAGCCAGCATCGGCGGCAAGCGAAGAGCTACTGTAAGAGGAATGGCTTGCGCTATGGCGTGCCTATGCTGATTGGCTGGCTACGAGAGCCCAAACAAAAGCCCGGCCTTGCGGCCGGGCTGGATCTTCGCTTCCTTACCTCTGCCTCGGGCATCCTTCCGACCCGAGCGTCCCTGGATATGAGTCGTCCTGACTCGTCGTCCCTGGCTGAGCCTCCGTGCTCAGTACGCCTTTACTGTGCCAACCCTCGACCGTCTCTGACGTTAACCTGGATCAAATTCGCATGAAAAAGTGTTGGTTCTTTTTAGAAATGGCTTCAAGGAAGGTGACTTGCGCTCGCAGCGGCTTCGGCAGTAACGGTGGATTACGCCGGCTCAGCTCCCTGACGGCAGCACCGCGGCATAGACCGCGAAGTAGTGGAAGGTGCTGCCGCCCAGCACGAACAGATGCCAGATGGCGTGGTTGAAGGGAATCGCGCTGACGGCGAAGAAGATCACGCCCAGGGTATAGGTGATGCCGCCGGCAGCGAGCAGGGCGATGCCGGCCGTGGGCAGGCTGGCGCTCAGCTCGTCGCCGGCGAAGACGATCAGCCAGCCCATGACCAGGTAGATCGCCACCCGCAGCACGCTGAAGCGGTGAGGCCAGGCCAGCTTGCAGGCGATGCCGGCCAGCGCCAGGCTCCAGACGATGGCGAACAGCGTCCAGCCGGTGGTACTGCGCATGTTGACCAGCAGAAAGGGCGTATAGGTGCCGGCGATCAGCAGGTAGATGGCACAGTGGTCCAGCTGTTGGAAAGCACGCTTGAGTCGTGGATGGCGAACGCCGTGGTAGAGCGTCGAGGCGGTGTAGAGCAGTACCAGGGTCACGCCGTAGAGGCTGATGCCGACGATCTTCCACGGATCCACGTGGGCAGCCATGCTGGCCAGTACCAGCAGCACGATCACGCCGGCCAGGCTCAGCGCCGCGCCGATGCCGTGGCTGATGCTGTTGAGCAGCTCCTCGACCAGGTGGTGGCGATGGCCGCCGGGGCTTCCCGTCTGTGGCATGGCGTCTCCGTCTGGGCGCCCCGATGCCGTGTCGGCTCAGGGCTTGCGTTCGATATCCACGTCGCTGGCCTGAGTGAAGTCGCCGAGCACCATCATGTGGCCCAGCTTGCCGGCCTTGGTGGAGAGATATTGCTCGTTGTGGGGATTTAGACCCGTGGTCAGCGGCACGCGTTCCGCGATAGTGACGCCGGCCTGGGTCAGGGCGTCGACCTTGCGCGGATTGTTGGTCATCAGCCGCAGGCTCGAAATGCCCAGATGTCCCAGCATCGGTACGCAGAGATCGTAGCGGCGCATGTCGGCGCCGAAGCCGAGCTGCTCGTTGGCTTCCACGGTATCGGCACCCTGGTCCTGCAGGTGGTAGGCGCGGATCTTGTTGAGCAGGCCGATGCCGCGGCCCTCCTGGCGCAGGTAGAGCAGCACGCCGCGGCCTTCATCGGCAATCCGCTTGAGTGCTTCCTGCAACTGGTAACCACAGTCGCAGCGCATGGAGAACAGCGCGTCGCCGGTCAGGCACTCCGAGTGCACCCGGCCGAGCACCGGCTCGCCGTCGGCCACGTCGCCCAGCGTCAGGGCGATGTGATCCTTGCCGGTGGCCTCGTCCTCGAAACCGTGCATGGTGAAGGTGGCCCAGGGGGTGGGCAGCCGGGAGGCGGCGATGAATCGAATGGTCACGGGGTACCTCGGTCAGACCACGGCGATGCCGGAAGTGAATCTCGCATTCTAACAGGAACGGGGGCGGGGCTCACGAATGTGCGCCGACATCGATCTTGGCCCGGGTCAAGCCGCGCGAAAAATGATGCGCTACAATGGGCCGACATTTCCTGTGGATGACTGCCTGCATGGATCTCAAGAACGATCGCTTTCTGCGCGCCCTGATGCGTCAACCGGTAGACCGCACTCCGGTATGGATGATGCGTCAGGCCGGCCGCTACCTGCCGGAGTATCGCGCCACCCGCGCCGAAGCCGGTGACTTCATGGACCTGTGCCGCAACCATGACTTGGCCTGCGAGGTCACGCTGCAGCCGCTGGAGCGCTATCCGCTGGATGCCGCCATCCTGTTCTCGGACATCCTCACCATTCCCGACGCCATGGGGCTGGGGCTCTACTTCGAGACGGGCGAGGGGCCCAAGTTCCGTAAGCCGGTGCGCACGGCGCAGGATGTCGAGGCGCTCAAGGTGCCCGATGCCGAGCGCGACCTCGACTACGTGATGCGTGCGGTATCGACCATTCGCCGTGAGCTGAACGGCCGAGTGCCGCTTATCGGCTTCTCCGGCAGCCCCTGGACCCTGGCCACCTACATGGTGGAAGGTAGCTCGAGCAAGGACTTCCGCCACGTGAAGACCATGCTCTACGACACGCCCAGCGCGATGCACGACCTGCTCGATACCCTGGCAACTGCGGTGACCGACTACCTGAACGCCCAGATACGTGCCGGCGCCCAGGCAGTGCAGATCTTCGACACCTGGGGCGGGGCGCTTTCCACGCCGGCCTACCTGGAGTTCTCGCTGCGCTACATGGAGCAGATCGTCGCCGGGCTGATCCGCGAGCACGAGGGGCGTCGCGTGCCGGTGATCCTGTTCACCAAGAACGGCGGCCAGTGGCTCGAGGATATCGCCCTGGCGGGCCCGGATGCCGTGGGCATCGACTGGACCACCGAGCTGTCGGACGCCCGCGCCCGGGTGGGTCACAAGGTGGCGCTGCAGGGCAACCTCGATCCCAACGTGCTGTTCGCGCGTCCGGCGGCCATCCGCGCCGAGGTGGGGCGTGTCCTCGACAGCTACGGCCACGGGCCGGGCCACGTGTTCAACCTGGGCCACGGCATTAGCCAGTTCACCGACCCGGACAACGTCACCGCCTTCATGGAGGCGCTGCACGAGCTGAGCCCGCGCTACCACCGTGCCATCCAGCATCACAATGCCTGAACCCGGCTGGCTGCGGCGGCTGGCCTGGGGGGAGGATAGAAAGCGACACCGCCTGTGGGCGGTGTCGGCCGTTGTGGCTGCCGTGGTCATTGCCCTCGGCAGCCTGACACCGGGCAACGAAATGCCCGACAGCCTGCCGTGGGACAAGCTCAACCACTTCGTCGGCTATGCCGGATTGGCGGGGTTGGCCGGTCTGGCGGGGCTGCCGCTGGTGCGCACCTTCATCGCCGTGGCGCTCTACGGCATCTGCATCGAATACCTGCAGGTCCCGGTGCCGGGGCGCAGTGGCGGCGACTGGGCCGATATCCTGGCCAATAGCCTGGGGGCGGCCGGGGCCGTACTGGTGCTGTATGTTCGCCGCCGCTTTCTGATCAAGCGCGACTGACCTAAAAAGCCGGCGGCAACGCGGCGAATCTGACATAGGCGCCTCTCTACCTTCGGGTGGCGAGGCGCCTTTGCGATGGGCTTCTGTACTCACGCGGTAGCGGGATTGGATCGTTCTCGTTTGTTCACGCCAGGTCATGTTCACTTAATTTCATATTGATAGTCTTAAGTGGAATATATCGGCACTGGCATGTCCCGATTGGCAACTGGCGTATCTCTCTAGATTTGAATAGCCCCGCCAGTCGGTGACTCAACGGGAGAAGTTCATGCGACATCGAATGGCGGCAGGGATCGTGCATATCCTCTTGTTGGTCGTGCTGTCGAGCCTCAGCTTGGCGAGCGAGGCATTGGCGCAAGGCTTGTTCGGCCAGCAAGATGACTTCCTGCCGCCCGACCAAGCTTTCCAGCCAACCCTGAACCAGGACGGTGAGGCGTTGACCATCGATTGGCAGATCGAGCCCGGATATTACCTCTACCGTCACCGCCTCGCCGTGGAAGCCGACGGGCGCGAACTACCGCTCGACCTGCCCGCAGGCGAGACGATCGAAGATGAATATTTCGGTCGCTCAGAGGTCTATCGCAACACACTGACAATGCAGGCCACACTCGAAGGTGAAGATTCGATCACCTTGAGTTGGCAAGGGTGCGCCGATGCTGGCCTGTGCTATCCGCCGCAGCAACGAACCTTCGAGCTCGAAACTGCCGAAGCCAGCAGTGCGGGCGACATGAGTACTTCCGATACCGGCACGGCCCGTCCGGTTGCGTCCAGTGCGAGTGACTCACCGGATCTCGCAGCAGCGAACGGTCAGGCTGAGGATCAGCGCCTGGCCGCTCGGCTTGCCGACGGCAATGCAGTCTGGACGCTGGCTCTCTTCTTCGGCATGGGGCTGCTGCTGACTTTCACCCCTTGCGTGCTGCCGATGATACCCATCCTCTCGAGCCTGATCATTGGTCAACGCGAGCAGGGCACTCCCAGGCGTGCGGCCGGGCTCATGCTCTCTCTCGCCTATGTGCTGCCCATGGCAGTCACCTACGCTGCCTTGGGCGTCGCCGCCGCGCTGGCCGGCGCCAACTTGCAGATTCTGTTCCAGAATGTCTGGTTCATCGGCATGTTTTCGGCACTGTTCGTCGTGCTGGCGCTGGCAATGTTCGGTTTGTTTGAACTGGAACTGCCCGGCGCGATACGCCAGCGCCTTGATGCGGGCCTCTCTCGCCAGCGTGGCGGGCGACTGAAAGGTGTCGCTGCCATGGGCGTGCTTTCCGCACTGCTCGTCGGACCCTGCATGACCGCGCCGCTGGCCGGCGCGCTACTGTTTATCGCGGAAAGCGGTAATCCTTGGCTCGGCGGTACGGCATTGCTGGCACTCGGCCTGGGCATGGGGGCGCCGTTGATTCTCATCGGCACCGTGGGCAATCGGCTTTTGCCCAAGCCTGGTGCCTGGATGGGACGCGTGCGCGGCGCCTTCGGCTTCGTCCTGCTGGGCATGGCGATCTGGTTCGTTGAGCGCATCTTACCCGAGCCCATCGTGTTGGGGCTGTGGGGCGCGTTGGGGCTCTGTTTTGCCGTGGCGATGCGAGCGCTGGCACGCAATGCCAGCGCGGGTCCGTTGCCTCAGGCCGGCAACGCCAGCGCGGCGGTCATTGGTTTGTGGAGTGCACTGATCCTGATCGGGGCCGCTGGTGGAGCGGACGATCCCTGGCGTCCGCTGGATGTCTATTCCCCGATTGGCGACGGCACGGCTGTCGCATCGGAAGCGAGCGAGCCGCTTGAATTCGATGAAGTCGCCGATCTGGCATCACTCGAAGAACGCGTGGCGATGGCCTCGAATGTAGGGCAGATGACGCTCGTCGAGTTTACCGCCGACTGGTGCGTTTCCTGCGAAGTGATCGAGCAGGAAGTCTTTGGCGACTCCACAGTCCAGACCGAACTGCAGGACGTGCAGCGGTTGAGGGTCGATGTCACCGCTTACGATGCTGAAGATAAGGCCATCATGCAGAACTTTGGCGTCGTCGGCCCACCGACATTGATGTGGTTCGGTCAAGACGGACAGGAGCGTCGCGGCGAACGCATCATCGGTGAACTGGACGCTGAAACTTTCCTCGAGCGCTACGACCGCGCCAGGAAGGGGACTCGGCGCAACGATGGGAGCGATGCATGAAGCCTTGGCAGCGTTTGGGGCTTTCCCCGCCATACCCCAGCGCCTCCGCGACACAGGTAATCACCTCTTATCACTGGATGGAGAAAAGAAACGTGCAAGACTACAAACAGCATGGCATTTCGCATCGACTCGTGTTGGGCATCGGTACCGGCCTTGCGCTGGCCATGAGTGGATCGGCCTTCGCTACCGACTGGCCCGCGCCCATCGAGCAACTCGAGCAGCAGGGGCTTACGATCCAGGGCGAATTCGACGCCCCGGGTGGGCTCAAGGGTTATGCCGGCAGTGCGCGTGGTCAGGCCATTGCGGCCTACCTGACTCCCGATGGCGAGCATGCGCTGGTAGGAACGTTGATCGACGCCCAGGGCCGTGATGTGTCGGCAGAAGCACTGGAGCAGATCGTCAACGGATCTCAAAACGCCGAGCTCTGGGAAAAGATGGCCGATCATCATTGGATCCGCGATGGCGATCCTGACGCCCCGCGAGTGATCTACACCTTCAGCGATCCCAACTGTCCTTATTGTCGCAAGTTCTGGGAGGACGCCCAGCCCTGGATCGAAAGCGGCAAGGTTCAGGTCCGCCACGTGATGGTGGGAATTCTCATGGCGGACAGTCCCGAGAAGGCTGCCGCCCTGCTCAGCGCTGAGGACCCCGGTGCAGCGGTTGCCGAGCACTATCGGACGGGAGCGATGCCGGACGGCGACATTACCGACGAGAGCAAGCAATGGGTCACTGAAAATAATCGACTCATGCGTGACGCGCAGCTCTTCGCCACGCCGGTCACGTTTTATCGGGACGGGGAGAACATTCGTCGTGTCAGGGGAGCACCCTCAGCTGAAAAGCTTCAGGAAATGATGGGTGAACTTGTCGAGACATCGCAGTAACGCACTGAAGGGTTAAACAACCGGCAGCGCCCTGCCATCTCCGGATGGCGGGGCGCTATTGCCTTCGCGGGTAGCTAGGTGATCACTGCAGCTCGGCGCGCTCGATGATTACGGGCTCGCGCGGCACGTCTTGAAACGGGCCGCGGCTGCCGGTGGGCACCCGCTTGATGGCGTCGACCACGTCCATGCCCTCCACCACACGGCCGAACACCGCGTAGCCCCAGGCCTGGCCGGAGTGGGTGCCCTGGTGGTCGAGGAAGCCGTTGTCGTTGACGTTGATGAAGAACTGCGCGGTAGCCGAGTGCGGGTCGCCGGTGCGTGCCATGGCCAGGGTGCCGCGCTCGTTGCGCAGGCCATTGTCGGCCTCGTTGGTGATCGGTGAGCGGGTCGGCTTCTGCTGGAAGTCCTTGTCGAAGCCACCGCCCTGGATCATGAAGCCGTCAATGACGCGATGGAACTGGGTACCGTCGTAGTGGCCTTCCTCCACGTAGGTGAGGAAGTTCTCGACGCTCTTGGGCGCCTGCTCCTCGAACAGTTCGATGGCGATGGGGCCGTGATTGGTTTGCAGCACCACGTCGGCCGCGTTGGCATGAGCGACAACCAGCGGCAGGCTGGCGGCGGCGAGCAGAGAAAGCAGGGTTCGCTTCAGCACAGAGGAGCTCCTGAATGTTCGGCGATGAATGTTCGGTAATGAATGGCGTGGTGAAAAGGGTGTGCCTAGCTTACGTTCAGTTGCGCTCGCTGTCAGGCTTTCGCCGTGCGATCCCGGGCGTGACATCCGGCCACACCCGATTGTTTGACGTGGATCACAACCCGCCTGGGAAAAGAAGTACTGGGTATGGTTTTTTTAAAGCGATAGCCGGACCATGCCTGCATACCGGCCGAGGCAGTACCGAATCACCCCACCCAGCTCCGCTTGCCTCGGTCATGAATATTCTTCAGTGACCGGCAGTTCGCCCAGGCGCGGTGCCGGAATGCGGGAGGTGCCGGCCCATGGTGGCGGAACTCGGAAACTTTGCGCTTGTGTTGGCGCTATGCCTGGCGCTGGCCCAGAGCGTCTTGCCGCTGGTGGGTGCCCAGCTAGGCGATGCCCGCCTGATGCGCACCGCTCGCTTCCTGGCCAGCGGCCAGTTCGTCTTCCTGGCGCTATCGTTTGCCGTGCTGATCTGGGCCTTCGTGGTCAGCGACTTCACGGTGCGCTACGTGGCCGGCCACTCGAGCCTGGGCCAGCCGCTGAGCTATCGCATCACCGCCGTGTGGGGCGGCCATGAGGGCTCGCTGCTGCTGTGGGTGTTCCTGCTGGGAGCGTGGGGTGTTGCCGTGGCGTTGTTCAGCCGGTCGCTGCCTCGCGAGATGCTGGCCCGGGTGCTGGCGGTGCTGGGCATGGTCGGCGTGGGCTTCATCGCCTTCACTCTATTCACTTCCAACCCCTTCGAGCGGGTCATTCCGGGGCCTGTGGACGGGCGCGGCATGAACCCGCTGCTGCAGGATCCGGGCATGATCCTGCACCCGCCGCTGCTCTACATGGGCTACGTGGGGACCGCGGTGATCTTCGCCTTCGCCATCGGCGCGCTGCTCGGGGGCCGGCTCGATAGCGCCTGGGCGCGCTGGTCACGGCCCTGGACCACGGTGGCCTGGGTCTTTCTCACCCTGGGCATCGCCGTAGGCGCCTGGTGGGCCTACTACGAGCTGGGCTGGGGCGGCTGGTGGTTCTGGGACCCGGTGGAGAACGCCTCCTTCCTGCCCTGGCTCACCGCAACGGCGCTGATCCATTCTCTGGCGGTGACCGAGAAGCGCGGCGGCTTCAAGGTCTGGACCCTGATGCTTGCCATCGTCACCTTTGCGCTGACCGTACTCGGTGCCTTCATCGTCCGCTCCGGCGTTATCACGTCGGTGCACGCCTTCGCCACCGACCCCGAGCGCGGTGTGTTCCTGCTCGGCATGCTGAGCCTGACCCTGCTCGGTGCGCTGTCGGTCTACGCCTGGCGGGCACCGAAGGTAGGGCTCGGCGGTGCCTTCGCCGGGTATTCGCGCGAGTCGCTGCTGCTGGCCAACAATGTGCTGCTGACGGTGGCCTGTGCGGCGGTGTTTATCGGCACCCTCTATCCGCTGGCGCTGGATGCCTTCGGCCTGGGCAAGATCTCGGTGGGCCCGCCCTACTTCGATAGCGTCTTCGCCCCGTTGATGCTGCCGCTGTTGCTGCTTGTCGGCCTCGGCCCGGCGGTAGCCTGGAAGCAGGCGAATCCCAGGGAGACCTTCCGCCAGCTGCGCTGGGCACTCCTGGTCAGTGTGGTGGCCGGCGGGCTGTGGCCACTCGCGCTCGGTGCCTGGTACCCCATGACCGCGCTTTCACTGATGCTGGCCGTCTGGATCGTGCTGACGGCGCTGCTCGACGTGCGCAAGCGGTTGGGTTCCGCGCGGCAGCCTTGGCCGACCCGGCTCAGGCGGGTCCTGCGCCCGAGCTTTCTCGGTATGCACCTGGCCCACGTGGGGCTGGCGCTGGTGGTGGTGGCGATCGCCATGGTCAACACCTACGAGGTCGAGCGAGACGTGCGCCTGGCCCCGGGCGAGAGCGCCTCAGTGGCAGGTTTCGACTTCACCCTGCAGCGCATGGCGAGCGTGCGTGGTGGCAACTGGGAGGCCGACCAGGCCACCGTCGAGGTGACTCGCGAGGGTCGCCCGGTCGCCCTGCTGCAGCCACAGCGGCGCTACTACGACACCCACGCTCAGACGCCCATGAACCAAGCCTCGCTGCATCGCGCCGTTACTCGCGACGTCTACGTCTCGCTGGGTGAGCGGCTGGAGGGCGACGCCTGGAGTTTCCGGCTCTACTACAAGCCCTACATGGTTTGGATGTGGTTCGGCGCCATCCTGCTTGCCCTGGGTGGCCTGCTGACGGCCGTCGACAAGCGCTATCGCCTGGCCGCCAATCGCTCGTCCCGCATGCAGCGGCAGCCTGCGGCCAGCCACCCCTTGGAGATCGCAAGCCAATGAAACTGCGCATGCTGATTACGCTGGCGGCCTCGAGCGCCCTTCTCGGGCTGCTGTTCGTTGGCCTGGGCCTGAACAGCCGCGACCTGCCCTCGCCGCTGGTGGGCAAGCCGGCACCGCCGTTCACGCTGGAGTCGCTGGAGGATGCCGAGCGTCTTCTTACCGAGCAGGACTTCATCGGCGAGGTAACGCTGGTCAATGTCTGGGCCACGTGGTGCAGCACCTGCCGTGCCGAGAAGCCGCTACTGATGGAGCTCGCGCGCGGTGGCATACCGATCCATGCCTTCAACTACCGTGACGAGCGCGACGCGGCGCTACGCTACCTCAGCGTCAGCGACAATCCCTATCGCACCATCGCCTACGACCCCAAGGGAGACGCCGGCATCGACTGGGGCGTCTATGCCACGCCGGAAACCTACGTGCTCGATGCCGAGGGGGTGATCCGCTACAAGCGCATCGGGCCATTGACGCGCCAGTTGCTGCTCGACGAGGTGCTGCCGCTGGTCGAGACCCTGCGCGCCGAGCAGCGGGCCAGCGAAGTCAGGAGGGTGGCGCAATCATGATCCAACGCATGATTTGGTTGTTGCTCGTCTGGCTGCTGCCCGCAGGGCTTGCCATGGCACTGGCCATCGGCCAGCCACTGGAGTTCGGCAGCGCGGCCCAGCAGCGCCAATACGACACCCTGGTGCGCGAGCTGCGCTGTACGGTGTGCCAGAGCGAGACCATCCATGAATCCAACGCCGAGCTCGCCGCCGACATGCGTCGCCGGGTCTACGACATGACCCTGGCCGGGCACGACGCCGAGGCGATCGTCGAATTTCTGGTACAGCGCTACGGCGACTACGTGCGCTATCGGCCGGCGCTGCAGGCCAATACCGCGCTGCTGTGGGCCAGTCCCTTCCTGTTGCTGCTGGGCGGCGGTCTGATCTGGTGGCGTATCGTCGCGGGTCGTCGGCGCATGGCGCAGTGTCCCGAGTTCAGCGCACGGGAGCGGGCCATGCTCGATCGACTTCGCCATGGCGATGACGCCGGGAGGCTACGATGAACGGAACATTCCTGCTGCTGGCCTTGGGCCTGTGTCTGGTAGCGCTGGGCTTCGTGGTCACCCCTCTGCTGCGCGCACCACGCGCGGAGAACCCGTCGCGACGTGCGACCAATCTGGTCGTTCACCGCGACCGCGTGCGCGAACTCGAACAGGACATGACGGCGGGCTTGTTGACCCGTGCCCAGTACGACAACGCCCTGGCCGATCTCGAGCGCGAGCTGCTCGATAGCGGCGCCGTCGACAGCGATGAACCTCAGGGCAATCAGGGGATTGGCTCGGCGCGCGTGCCGTTGGTGGCCGCCTGGGTCAGTATCGCACTGCTGCCGTTCATGGCCATCGGTCTCTACCTGACGGTGGGGCATGCGGAAGAAGTCTTCGCCACCCAACTGCCGGCGGGGACTTCGGCATCCGTCCCCGAGACCGAACCGCCCTCCGAAGCCGCCCTGCAGCGTGAGTTCCAGCACTTGGCGCAGCAGCTGCAGGGGCGCCTGGCGCAGGACCCAACCCACCTTGGGAGCTGGGTACTGCTGGGCCGCACCTTGGTGTTCCTCGACGACCTGCCGGCGGCGGAGCGCGCCTTTCGCGAGGCGATGCGCCACGGTGGCGACCAGGACCCCGACCTGCTGACACGCTATGCCGACGTCCTGGCCGAGCGACACGGCGGCCTGGCCGGTGAGCCCGAAGGCCTGATCGAGCGCGCCCTGGCGCTCGATCCCGATCACATCCAGGCGCTGTGGCTGGCCGGCACCCTGGCGCTGCAGCAGAACTCGCCGGACGAAGCGCGAAACCATTGGCAGCGGCTGCTGGTACTGCTGCCGCCGGAATCCCCCGGAGTCGAGGTGATCCGCGGCAATCTCGGCCAGCTTGACCAGGCCGACGACAGCCTCCCCGGCGGGGCGTCGGCAAGGAGCGAGACATGATGAAGACATTGAGCCGTGAGGCGCTGCAAGCCGTGCGCCAGGTACCTCTGTTCGTCGGGCTCGAGGACGAGACCCTGGCGTTGCTCACCGACGGCGCCGTGGAGCGCAGCTACCGTCGCGGCGCGCTGTTGTTCAGCAAGGGCGAACCGGCGGATCGCTTCTATGTGGTGCTAGGCGGCTGGATCAAGCTGTTCCGCGAGAGCCCCGACGGCAACGAATGCATGGTGGGGCTGTTCACCCGCGGGGAATCCTTTGCCGAGGCGGCGATGTTCGACCGCCTGGGATTTCCGGTCAACGCCGCGGTGGCCGAGGATGCCCGGCTGCTGGTGTTTCCTGCCGACCACTTCCTCACCACCCTGGAGCGCAACCACGGCCTGGCGCTCAATATGCTCGCCAACCTCTCCGGCATGCTGCGCTCCTTGGTGCGCCAGCTCGACCAGCTCACGCTGCAGCCCACCTACCAGCGCCTGGCGGCCTTCATCGTCTCGCTGTGCCCCGTGGGTGTCGACCAGGCCACCGTCTGCCTGCCCTGCGACAAGCTGCTGATCGCCGGCCGGCTGGGCATGAAGCCGGAAAGCTTTTCGCGGGCCATGGCGCGGCTACGCGACGTCGGCGTCAGCTGCGAGCGCAACTGCGTGCACGTGGAGGACATCGCCGCACTGCGGCGCTTCGCCAACGCCGCCGAGGAAACGTTACTCACTCCTTTGCCAAGCGCGGCGCTGGGTTCGCCGTGTGCCGCCGCGCCGCGCCCGTGTCGCTAAGTCCCGCCCACTAACCGCCCCCTTTGTTCCCCTCTCGATCCGGTCCGCCCAGCGGGCCGTGATTTCTTTTCCTCTCCTCTGACATAAGTCAACTCCTGGATGCATCAATTGACAGTGGTCAAGTGAGGCGGAAAGCAAAATTGCTACTAATGGCGGCAGGTGGGGGGTAGCTCAAGCTCATGGTCGCTAGCACGCAGAAGAACAGGTCATGCCGGGCACCCGCCAGCCACTACCCGAAGGGGAAACCAAGCGAGGCACGTGTTATGCACAAGAGAGCTTTGAGCAAGGGGATCTTCGCCCTCAGCTTCCCGCTGGCGGCCATGGTGGGAACCGCCCAGGCCGCGGCACCGGAGCTGTCCGCTGAAGAAATGGATCACGCCAGCAATATTTACTTCCAGCGCTGTGCCGGCTGCCACGGCACCACGCGTAATGGCGCGACCGGCCCCGACCTGCTGCCCGAGAACACCCAGGAGCTGGGTCAGCGTCGTCTGGAGAGCATCATCACGCTGGGGACCGAAGGCGGCATGAATAACTTCGATGGCATTCTTTCCGAGGATGACATCACGCTGATTTCGAAGTACGTCCAGCACGACCCGGTCCAGCCGCCGGAAATGTCGCTGGCCGACATGAAGGAGCGCTGGCAGGTCTTCGTCGCACCGGAGGATCTGCCCACCGAGCCCCAGCACGATCTGAACTGGGAAAACTTCATGGTCACCATCCTGCGTGACCGTGGCGCCATGGGCATTATCGACGCCGACACCAAGGAGCTGGTCACCGAGGTCGAGACCGGCTATGCCGTACACGTGGCCAAGGAGAGCTCCGACGGTCGCTTCTGGTACGTCCAGGGCCGTGACGGCCGTCTCTCCAAAATCGACCTGTGGATGAACCCGCCCCAGGTCACCGCCGAAGTGTTCATCGGCTATGACGCCCGCGACGTGGCGGTTTCCCACTATGGCGAGTGGAAGGACAAGTACGTCATCGGCGGCTCCTACTGGCCGCCGCACTTCGTGATCGCCGATGCCGAGACCATGGAGCCGCTCAAGGTCGTCTCCACCCGCAGCTACGACACCGAGGGCAACTTCAGGAACGAGGCTCGCGTTGCGGCGCTCTACAACACCCCGCACGCACCGACCTTCCTGGTCAACGTCAAGGAGTCCGGTCAGGTCTGGCAGGTCGACTACAGCGACATCGACAACCTGCGCATCGACCAGATGGAAACCGCCGAGTACCTGCACGACGGCTTCTTCGATCCCACAGGTCGCTACTTCCAGATTGCCGCCAACATGAGCGACAAGATGGTCTTCATCGACACCGAGACGCGCAAGCTGGTCAGCATGCTGGAGACCGGCACCAAGCCTCACCCGGGCCCGGGCGCCAACTGGGTCGATCCCGAGTGCGGTCCCGTGGCCGGCACCACTCACCTGGGTGAAGGCCTGCTGACCTTCTGGGGCAACGATCCCGAAGGGCATCCCGACCAGGCCTGGCAGATCTGCGACCAGATCGAGACCGACGGCCCGGGGCTGTTCGTGCGCACCCACCCCGATTCCGACAATGTCTGGATCGACCAGGCCATGCACCCCGAGCCCGACGTCAACCAGTGGGTCATGGTCATGAACAAGGAGACCCGCGAGCTGACGCCGATCCACGTTGCCGACCGGCCGCTGGAGCACGATGCCGTGGCGGTGCACATGGAGTACGACCAGACCGGCACCGAGGTATGGGTCTCCATCTGGGCGCGCGGCGACGGTCACCAGAACGATGGCGCCATCGTCGTTTTCGACGACAAGACGTTGGAAGTCAAGGCGGTCGTCGAGGGCCTCAACACGCCGACCGGTAAGTTCAACGTCTACAACCGCAAGAACCACGTCGGCTGATCCTAGCCGTAACCGCCGGGGGCCCCATGGGGAACCCCGGCCCCTTCACCAGACACTTTGCATCGAGCGAAGCGCCTGGTGAAGGGGCCGAAACGAACAGCCACGACCAGGGCGGCGGCAGGCGAGGGCAAGCACTCGCATCATGACATTGGGGAGAAAGACCATGGGGGAGCGTCCACGCAATTGGCGCAAGATCACCATCCTGGGGGCATCGCTGGGTGCCGCCGTGCTCTTCTTTATTGCCGGCATCATATTCTGGGGCGGTTTCAACACCGTGATGGAAGCCACCAACAGCTATACCTTCTGTACCACCTCCTGCCATGAGATGAACTGGGTTCACGAGGAATACCAGGAACGTCCCCATTACCAGAACGCCACCGGCGTGGGGGCGATCTGTTCGGATTGCCATGTGCCGGACGCCTGGGGGCCGAAGATGATCCGCAAGATCCAGGCCAGCCGCGAGGTGTGGCACTGGATGCTGGGCTCCATCGACACCGAGGAGGAGTTCGAGGCCAAACGTCTCCACCTGGCCGAGAACGTCTGGCGTTCGATGCTGCGCACCGATTCGCGCGAGTGCCGCAACTGTCACGACTGGTCGGCGATGGATCTGGAACAGCAGGCCGCCCGCGCCTCACGCGAGCACGCCCGTGCCTTCGAACAGGGCATGACCTGTATCGAATGCCACCAAGGCATCGCTCACCAGTTGCCTGAGGCGTGGGATGAGTCACCGGTTTGGGCGGGTCGCTTCGACGTCGTCGAAGTCGCGGAAGAGGCCGAGGCCACCGAGGTACCGTTGGAAAGCGAGGATCTCGGTGAGGCCGCCACGGTCGACGAGAACCTGGCCGCATCGCTCGACTGGGAGTCGGTACCGGCCACCGACCTGACGCTCTTTCTGCCCGGCCAGGCCTCCATCGAATGGATCCAGGACGGCAGCGAGCATGGCGGCGGCCGGGCGGTCAAGTTCGGCGACCGCTGCATCTGGTGCCACCAGGGCGAAGAGGCGGATATCGGCGCGCTGGCCGTCGCCGGCGAGAAGATCGAGACTTTCGACCTCGGCGACAAGCGAGGCCACGTGCCGATGAGCGTAAAAGCCGCTTTCGATGACGAGTACCTCTACATGCAGTTTCAGTGGCAGGAGGGCGAACATGCCCCGCTACCCTTCGTCGACGGCGGCATGATGGACCCGAACAACCCCTTCAAGCTGACCGTGGGCCTCTCCGACGAGCGCGTCGAGCTGGCCGAGCAGGGGGGCTGCTGGGCGAGCTGTCACCACGATTCGGCCTACATGCCGGATGCCCCGGATGCCGCGACGCTGGTGGCGAGCGATCTGGCCGAACGCCTCGATCTGACCAGTGGCAACGGTGTCACCAAGTACCTCGCCGAGAGCCGCACCGAGATCGAGATCAAAGGGCGTCGTGGCGCGGCGCGCGGCGGCTGGGACAAGCTCAAGGAGGAAGCCGAGATTCAGGAGCTCCTCGACGGCGGCGTCTACCTCGATCTGGCGCGCTACAACAGCGGCGACAGCTCGGTCGAGTCGGGCTATGTCCTCGACGAGCGGCACTTCAGCGATAGCCAGGCCATCGTGTTCAGCGCCGAAGAGCAGGACGGGGTGTGGACCGCCTACCTGACCCGGGCACTCAAGACCGGTACGGAAGGCGACAAGCCGCTCGACCTGTCGAGTCTCTATAGCCTCAACGTGGCGCTGCACGACGACCATGCCGGTTCGCGCTTCCACCACGTCTCCTTCCAGTACGGCCTCGCCTTCGGCGCCGAGACTCCGGAAGAGACCTTCGGCGAAGACATGGTGGAGATCAATGCCACGCGCGTCACTCGTTGACGCGCCGGCCGGGGAGGAGACGCTCATGCGACAGAGTATCGGACTGACATTCGGCGCGACCGCCCTGGCCACCCTGCTGCTGAGCGGGGTGGTGCAGGCCGGCGACGATGTGACCGAAGTGGAGATGCGCGACTACGAATATCACCCCGCCGAACTCGAGGTGACGGCCGGTGCCACGGTGCGCTGGGTCAATGCCGAGAAGCGTACCAGCCACGACGTCTACTTTGCCGATGAGGAACAGGGCTCGGAGCGGCTGTTCCCTGGGGAGAGCTGGGAGCGCACCTTCGACGAGCCCGGCACCTACCCCTACCACTGCCGCCCGCACGAAAATCGCGACATGGAGGGGGTGATCACGGTGGTGCCGGCTGAATGATCGGGAACATGTCGACATTCGCTGCGAACGCCGGCTTGGCCGCACTCGCAGCCGTTCATGCTAGAGGAGCGTCAATGAGACGATACATGCAAGCGTCAGCCTGGCTCGGCGGTAGCCTGGCCGCTCTGGCCTTTACCACGGCCCTGGCAGCGGAAGGTCCGACGGGCTATCGCAGCGCCGAGTTCGGGATGTCATACGGCGAGGTCATGACCGAGCTTGACCGCGACGCCGCCGTGGTCAACCTTGCCGGCTTCGAGACCGAGGAGGGCGACCGCCTCATCGATGGCGAATTGCAGGACGAGGACGCACCGCAGACCGACTTGCGCTACGTGTTCCCGGCCGGCGACGACGCTCTGGCACTGGTGGTGACTTTCCATCCCGACGTGGCAGAGCGCGAGCGGGTCATCGAGCGGCTCGTGGCGAACCACGGTGAACCCTGGGAGGAGGAGATGGCCGCCTGGTGGTTCGAGCAGCTCCAGGGGGAGATGCCGGAAACGCCCCAGAGCCTGATGGTGTGGGGTGGCGATGGCGACGAGGCGGACCATCGAGGACGCTTCGTGCGGCTGTGGACCTTCGAGGATTACCTGTCGGTGGAGTACCTGGATACGCAGCGGTTTCGTTGAGAGCCGCAGAACCTGTCACGGCCGCCTGCTGGCGGCCGTTTCGCTTTTCCGTCAAGCGCTCAGTCGCTGCCGATGCGCTCGATCAGTCCGAGGAAGGGCGCCAATGTGAGGGCCAGAATGGCCAGTACCGCCAACACCACCAGCAGCATCTGCACGGGATGCTGCCATAGGCGACGCCACAGGGTCGGTGCGTTTCCCTGCGCGACGCGGGCGGCATGCTCCTGCTGAGCGCGCGCTTGCCGCCCGGCCTGGTAGCGTTCGAGCACCTCGCGTGCCGCCTCCAGCTGCGCGGGGTCGCGCAGCCAGATGGCGTCGACCCCCAGGCGCCAGAAACCGGCCTGGGTCTCGTAGGTGTCGAAGCCGTGCTCGTCGAGCAGCCGGCGCACTTCCCAGACCTCCTCCTCGGTGACGTTGGCCAGCCGAAACAGCAATGTCGCCATCAGCCTGCCGCCTCGCACAGCCGCTCGGCGCGGGAAATGGCGGCTTCGGCCCCCGCCAGGTCGAAGCTCATGAACCAGTAGTCCCCGTCGCCGCGGTCCAGGCGCAGCCGCAGTGTCTCGCCGCCACGCATCTCGTCGGTCAGTTGGTCCTGGGTATCGAGATAGAAATTGACGTAGAAGCCGCGGTCGCCGCGCTGGGTGATGAACTCCGCCATGCCGCTGTGGATGGTTTCGTGATCCACCCGCAGGTCGCCGGGCACCAGGTTGGCCACACGGCTCTCGGGTTGGTGCTCCTGCAGCTCGACGCGCACTTCGAGCCACGGCAGATCGCACACGCCGGCGGTGTAGTTGAAGCTCAGGATCGAGTCGCTGTAGCTGGTCTGCTCAAGCGCGCGAAAATGGCGCTCCTCGCCTAGCGTCAACACCACGGAGTGCCAGTTCTCGTGCTGCTCGGCATCGCTGACGTTGTAGTTGGTGGCCGAGGCCGGGCCGGCCAGGGCCAGGCCGACCAATACGGGGGCGAACGGGACGATCGAGCGCATGCGGGGGCCTCTGGAGTGAACTGCGCCCGAGCCTAGCACGAAGCGGTAAAGCTGTCCCGCCGGGCTCAGTGTGTCCCGCTGGTGGCATGCATCGCGCCAGAATCACTGCCGTGGCCAGCCATGTCGCCCATCGCCTCATCGCCGCCCAGCTCACCGCGGCTCAGGCGGGCGAGCAGTTCGAGGTCGATGTCGGCATAGGCGTACAGCTCTCCGCCGTGCTCCGCGCGGAAGGTCTCGGCGTCGCTCTGCTGCTTGAACGAGGCCAGCGTGTGGCCCATGGAGCCTCGCTGGTCGTGACCCGCCACATACCACGCCTCGCTGGCGAGAACGAAGGCCTCGTCGTCGGGCGTGGCCCAGGGTGCGGCGGCGACGTCATGCACGTAGGCGTGGGAGAGGCGGGTCTCGTTCTCCGGTTGGCGCAGGAAGGTGAACAGCTCCGCCGTGGAACAGAATTTCAGCGCCGAGCCCTGCTTGTCGAGGAAGGCCTCGCCCTTGGGGCCGGGGTGCTCGCTGATCAGCATGCCGCATACGTGGCAGCTGTCGCCGGACTCGATGGGCTCGGCAGCGGCCAGGGCGACGGGCTCCGACTCTCCGCAGCCGGCAAGCAGCAGCGACAGCAGGAGCAGGGGAAGCAGCAGGAAGCGGGACATCAGTTTCCTCCGATAGGAAAAGCGGGCTCAGGCCGAGCGATGACGGAAGCGCAGCAGCGCCAGACCCAGGGGCACCAGCACCCAGGCCATCAACAGCGGCAGCAGGACGGTGGGGCGGAAGGCACCACCCACGGCAATGGAGGTCAGGCCGGTATAACTGCGCGCTGCCTCGAAGCCGGCCAGGTTGATCAGGCGGAACAGCTCGGTGGGGTTGAGCAGCAGCAGCCAGGGCAGCCAGTCGCCGCCCTGCTTGACGCTGACCAACAGCGCCAATAGCCCCAGGTCGAACACCAGCACGAACAGGAACCACACCACCAGCGCCAGGCCGGCGGCGCGTGCCTTCTCGCTCACCCACACGCTGATCAGGTAGGCGAAGGCGATGAACACCCAGCCCAGCAGCACGCTACTGGCGATCAGCAGGCCCATGCCGGCAGCGAGCTCGCCCAGCGCCACCCCTTCCGCGCCCACCGCGATTACCACGCCGGCAATGCCGAAGCCGAGCGCCGTGGCGCTGCCAAGAATCAGGCCGTGACCGAGGAACTTGCCCAGCAACAGAGAACTGCGGCTGACCGGGTAGGTGAGCAGCAGCAGCAGGGTACCTGCTTCCTGCTCGCCGACCACGGCGTCGTAGGCCAGCAGCAGGGCGATCAGCGGGATCAGGAACACCGCCAGGGTGGCGAGGCTGACCAGCGTCGTGGCCAGCGAGGTGAAGCCCAGCCCGCCGCTGGCGGCGGCGCCGAACCAGGCGATGCCCACGGCGAGCAGGGCCAGCACCAGGGTGATGGCCAGCACCCAGCGGTTGCGCATGCCGTCGCGGAATTCCTTGCCGGCCAGGGTCAGAATGGCGTTCATTGGGCGTCTCCTCGCTCACGGGGCGCGAGCCCGGCGGAGAAATGGGTATACAGGTGTTCCAGCGTGGGCGGCAGCAGTTCGACGTCCTCGACGCCGGGCTGGGCGGTGAGGTGTCGCAGCACGGCGAGCTTGGCGTCGGCCGGCACCGAGAGCGACACCTCGTGACCGTTGAGCGGCCGGGCCTGGATGCGCGCGTCGTTCCAGGGCTGCTTCCAGTCGGCGCCTTCCAGCCGGCCGCGGGCGCGAATGGTCGTTGGCAGCGCTGCCTCGGCACGCAGGGTCTCGAGGCTGCCCAGCGCCAGGCGACGACCGCCGCCGAGGATAAGCGCGCGGTCGATGTAGGGCTCCACGCCAGGCAGCACGTGGGATGAGAGCAGCACCGTGCAGCCGCGCTCGCGCAGGCTGCGCACCGTCTCGTAGAAATCGCGGGTGGCGGCGGGGTCGAGTCCGGTGGTGGGTTCGTCGAGCAGCAGCAGGCGCGGCTCGCCGAGCAGCGCCTGGGCCAGGCCCAGACGCTGGCGCATGCCCCTGGAGTAGGTCTTGACGCGGCGCTTGGCCGCCGCACCCAGGCCGACCTGCTCGAGCAACTGGCCCACCTGGCGCCGGTCGACGCGCTTGAGCCGGGCGAAGAACTCCAGTACCTCGCGGCCGCTGAGCTGTTCGTAGAAGCTGACATTCTCGGGCAGGTACCCCAGTCGGCGCCGCAGCGTCTCGGCATGAGCCCCATCGGGGGCGCCGCCGAGTACGGAAATCGAGCCTTCACTGGGCGAGAGCAGCCCCAGGATCAGCTTCATGGTAGTGGTCTTGCCGGCGCCGTTGTGGCCGAGCAGGGCGAGGACTTCGCCTTCGCTGACCGTGAGGTCGAGGGCATCGAGGCGTACCACGTCGCCGTCGCGTCGGGTCACGCCGTGGAATTCGATCACCGCGGTCATGAGTCGGTGTCTCCGAAGTCGGGTTCTGTCATCAGGGGGGCGCTGTCCTTCACGCCCTGGGGGCGGAAGACGGGAAACTGGCGCTGCACCCAGCGCAGGGTCAGCACCGCGGGGCTGTGCATCAGCAGCCGCGCCACAGGGTAGCGCCACAGCAAGCGGTCCATGGCATCGTTGGGTTCGTAGGGCGTATCGCCCAAGCCGTCGCCGGCCAGGTCCCAGCCCAGGTAGTCGCTCCAGTAGTTGCCGCGGCCCTCCTCCGACCACTCCTGGGTCCGAGTGGCCACGTACATCACCTGCTGGCGGTTGTCGACGAAGGCGTTGCCGACCACGCTGTTTTCCTCGGAGCCGGCGGTCAGGTGGATGCCGATGTCGCTCTCTGCCAGGCGGTTACCCTCGAAGCGGTTGAACTGGGCGTTATAGACGAACAGTGCCTTGCCTTCGGCGCCGCTGACCATTCCCTCGCCGCTGGCGTCCAACGGTTGGCGCACGCCGCTGATTCGGTTACCGCGCAGCGTGGAGTAGGTGATGTTGTTCATCAGGATGCCGTAGTTGAGGTCACCCTCGGAACGGTTGTCGAGAACCGTCAGGTGGCGCGACTGCATCAGCGCGTAGCCGGTGCGGGTGTTGCGGGTCAGGTTCTCTTCCAGGCGATTGTCGTGGGCGTACATGTAGTGCACGCCGTAGCGCAGGTCCCGCATCACGTTGCGGCGCAGCAGGCTCTGGCTGCTGGTGTCGATGTAGATGCCGTCGCGCACGTCGCGGATCTCGTTGCCTTCCACCCGGGCGTTGCGCACATTGAACAAGTGTATACCGTTGCCGCGGTCCTGCGAGCGCAGCGAAGTGTCGCCGCGAATGACGTTATCCAGCACTTCGACCTCGTTCACCGAATCGAGGCGAATGCCGAAACCGGGACCTTCGAGATGCGAGTGGCGAATGACGCTGCCGGTGGCGGCGCTCTCCACCAGGATGCCGCTGTCCATGGCGGTGAGGTCGCGGCCCCAGTTCTCGACGGTGAGGCCGTCGATCACACTGCCGGGGGCTTCGAGGATCACGCCGTGACCGCTGCCGCCGGCATCGATTACGGCACCGGGCTCGGCCTTTACGGTGAGCGAGCGGTCGATAGTCAACTGGCCGGGGTAGCGGCCCGCGGGCAATAGCAGGCGGTCGCCGGCGCTGGCGCGATCCACCAGCGTCTGCAGCGATTCGCCCGGGCTGGCCCGCCAATCGGCGGCCAGCAACTCGCCCGGCATTACCAGCCAGGCGGTCAGAATCAGGGTCAGGACGCCGATTATCGGTCGTCGGGTCATACGTTTCTCCAAAGTCTCGGGGCCGGGCATGCCCGGCCCCGAGGGCGATCAGGCCTTCTCGACCAGCATGCGGCCGGTCATTTCCATATGCATGGCGTGGCAGAACCAGTTGCAGTAGTACCAGTGCACCCCGGGCTTGTCGGCAACGAAGGTGACGCTGGCGGTCTGCTGCGGGCCGATCTCCATCTGGACTCCGTGGTTGACCATGCAGAAGCCGTGGGTCAGGTCTTCCACCTGGTCGAGGTTGGTGACCACCACGGTGACTTCGTCGCCCTGCTTGACCTTGAACTCGGTCAGGCCGAATGTCGGGGCGACGGAGGTCATGTAAACGCGTACCTTGTTACCGTCGCGGATGACCTTGTTATCGCGCTCGACATTGACCCCATCGGCCTCAGCCATGGCGACCGTCTCGGCGAAGAAGGCGTCGTCTCGCTGCCACAGGCGTACCGGATTGACCTGGTCGGCACGCAACAGAATGCAGTCGTGCGGCTCGGCGTAGGTCGGGCCATCATGAACCAGCTTCATCTCCTCGCCGGAGATATCGATCAGCTGGTCGTTCTCGGGGCGCAGCGGGCCCACCGGCAGGAAGCGGTCCTTGGAGAACTTGCACAGCACCACCAGCCACTTGCCGTCGGCGTCGCGCGACTCGGTGAGGCTGGCGTGGTTGTGGCCGGGCTGGTAGTGCACGTCCAGCTTCTGGCGGATGTAGTTCACCTCTTCACCGTTGTAGTGGCGAATGGCGTCCTCGATGTTCCACTTGGCTATCTGGCTGTCGATGAACAGCGTGGTGTAGGCGTTGCCGCGACCGTCGAAGGTGGTATGTAGCGGCCCCAGGCCCAGCTCGGGCTCGCCGACCACGGTGTCGCGCGGCTCGATGGCGTCTTCGAACAGCTCGGGCAGCTTGTCGATCGCGATAATGCTCACGGTCGGTGACAGCTTGCCGTTGGCCATGAAGTACTTGCCGTCCGGCGAGGTGTTCAGGCCGTGCGGGTTCTTGGGTACCGGGATATAGCGGGTCAGCTGGGAGCCCTTGCGGCCGTCGAGCACCGGCACCGGGGAGTCGCCCAGGGTCTCGTACTGGCCGGCGGCGACGGCGGCCTCTATCGCCTCGACGTCGAACACCACCACCCAGTCGCGCTCGGCGCGCATGGTCTCGGAGAGCGTCATGCCCTTTTCCGAGTTGTAGCAGGTGGAGGCGACGAAGCGGCCGGTGTAGTCGGCGTCGGTGTTGTCGAGGTTGCCGTCGACGATCACCTGCCAGGCCACGTCCATGCTCTCCGCGTCCACCGCGTTGAACATGGTCCAGTAGTTCTCCGGGTTCTCCAGGTCGCGGCCGTCATTGATCTGCGGGATCGGCATCTCGGCATTGCAGAACACGTACTTGGTGTGGGGCACCTTCTGCAGGCGCAGGCCGTGGATCGCCTGGACGTTGGGGATGGTGGTGATCTTGTCCGTCTTCATGATGTCGAGACGGATGCGCGCCACGCGGGTGTTGGCCTTGTCGTTGATGAACAGGTACTTGCCGTCATAGCGGCCGTCTGTCATCGAGACGTGAGGATGGTGGCTGTCACCGTTGAGGAAACGCGCAGACTCGCCCAGGATGCGCCTGGACTCGTTGGTGATGCCCCAGCCGGTGGCGCTGTCGACGTTGAACACCGGAATGCGCATCAGCTCGCGCATGGAGGGCACGCCCAGCACGCGCACCTCGCCGGAGTGGCCGCCGCTCCAGAAGCCGTAGTATTCGTCGAGTTCGCCCGGTGCCACGCTTCCTTCGGCGCCCGCGGCAGCCTGGGCCTGGCGGCTGCTCATCAGCGCGCTGGCGCCGAAACCGCTGGCCAGGCCGGCCCCGGCGACACCGGTCACCGCGCTGTTGCGCAGGAAATGCCGGCGACCGAGGTTCTCGATCTGCTTCTTGTCACTCATGGTTCAGTCCTCTTGGTGGGTCGGAATACGCTGCAGCCGGTCGACGGCATTGGCGGGTTCGTGAATCTCGACGTGGTCCTTGGCGCCCGATACGCGCGCCGCTTTCTCGTAGCGCTTGCGGCGCTTGATCATCGGCGGGCAGCGGCGGTCGTCGTGGTAGGTGATCTGGCAGTCGAGGCAGTAGTGGCACTCGTTGGCGTTGATGCGGCCGTCGGGATGGATGGCGGCCACTTCGCATTCGTTGGCGCAGATCTGGCAGGGCGTACCGCAGCTGCCGCGGTGACGCTTGAGCCAGTCGAACAGGCGCAGGCGGGCGGGAATGGCAAGCCCGGCGCCCAGCGGGCAGACGTAGCGGCAGTAGGCCTTGTGGGTGAACGCCGAGACCGCGACCAGGCCCAGGGCGTAGAGCATGAAGCCCCACTCGCGCTGGAAGCGCAGGGTAATGGCGGTCTTGAACGGCTCTACCTCGGCGTAGCGCTCGGCGGTGCCCAGCGAATGCAGCGAGACGGCGAACAGTGCCAGCAGGATGATGTACTTGATCGCCCACAGCCGCTCGTGCAGGCCGAAGGGTAGTTCGTACTGCTTGACGCCGAGCTTGCGCGCGGCCTTGTTGACCAGGTCCTGCAGCGCGCCGAACGGACACAGCCAGCCACAAAACACGCCGCGGCCCCAGAGCAGCAGGCTCACCGCCACGAACGACCATAGGATGAACATCATCGGGTCGATCAGGAACGACCCCCAACTGAAGCCGGTGATCAGAGAATTGGTGAAGGTGAGTACATTGACCACCGAGAGCTGCGCCAGCGAGTACCAACCGATGAACACCAAGGTATAGACCAGAAAGCCAAGGCGCAGCGGACGCATGATGTGCGGGTAGCGCACCAGCACGTCCTGGAACAGCATGATCCCGGTGAGTACCACCAGGCCGGCGCCAAGGATGGCGATCTGGAACGCCTTGTCGCGCCACACCTGGACCCAGATCGCCTCCTCCTTGGGCGGTTCGGGTCGTTCGATATAGGACTCGGGAACGCTGTAGTCGGCACTGAAGCGACTGAATTCGGTGTCCAGCGGGCCCGAGGCGCGGCGCACCAGCAGTTCCAGCTGCCACGGCCGGCCCGGGTCGAAGGCGGCATTCTCGCGGATGATGAAAATATCGCGTTCGGCGAAGTCGGGTGCACCGGCGATGCCGAGGCTGCCCAGGCGGATATGGTCGCTGTCGTGAAAGCTGACGGTGGTATTGCCCTGGCTGAGCTCCAGGCGGTCGAAGATGCCGCCGCGCACGTAGCCCGAACCCTTGAAGGAGTAGTCACCGCGGCCCATCACCGCAATGGCGTGCTCGCCCTCGTCGAGTTCAGTCATCAACTGCTCGTATCCGGTATCGCCCAGCAGGTTGCGGCCAGCGGTAGGCGGGTTGAGGTAGGTA
Source organism: Halomonas sp. MCCC 1A13316 (assembly GCF_014931605.1). NCBI lineage: Bacteria > Pseudomonadati > Pseudomonadota > Gammaproteobacteria > Oceanospirillales > Halomonadaceae > Billgrantia > Billgrantia diversa. Next base: position 138,403 of record NZ_CP053382.1, read on the forward strand.
TAGAACATCTCGATGAAGGTACGATCCGCCGGCTGCGGCGTATGCAGGTAATTCTCGGCGGGCGTGCCGACGAAGGTCTCGTCCACTTCGCCGTGGGTCAGCTGGAAACGGCGAATGGTGCCGTCACCGGTGAGCGTCTCCCAGTCGGCAGGCGTATAGACGTCCTTGAGCACGCGGGCCGGAGGCGCAGCGGAGGGGTCGGTGATCAGACCCTGCTCGGCGGCAACCTTGCGCGCCGCGCGCAGGATGGTATCGCTGACCACGATGACAGTCACGGTAGCTCCGGAAATGGCATCCAGGTTGTCGCCCACTTTCAAGCGGTCGTTGACGTGGGCGCCCATGTGCGCATCGGCAAACCTTTCCAGCTTCTCTTCAGGGATGCCCACCAGCATGATGGGTTCCTCGTGAGAGAGAATATCCGCCAGGACGATGCGGCCTTCCAGGTCGATACCCACCAGCAGGTTGACCGGCTTGCCCGAATAGGCGGGGATGGGGGCAATATCGACGCTTTCGAAGACGTAACCCAGCGGTTCTCCCGCGTCGTCCTGCACCGTCATGATGGGAAGGCTGCCTTCGGTATCGGTTAGCTGAGCCGCCTGGGGAAAGCCGGGGCTAACCTGCCCTAGCTCGATGGCCATGGCCGGCAGGGGCAAGAGCAGCATCAGCAGACCGATCAGCCAGGTAAGAGCCAGGGGAGACGGGGCGCTGCGCCGGATAGGCATGGGCATTCCTTGTTTCCGCACCTGTACGGCCAATACAGGCTCGATTAACAGGTATTTAAAATATGTCTTTTGTCGTTGGGTCCTATCATGCCAGCTGCTCCTGAAGCGGAAATTGACGTGGGTCATGAGCCAGGTGGAGGGGAGCGGAGCCTAAGGGAGTAATCCCAAGGAGGTAGGGTGGCGAGAAGGAGGGGAAGGGTGATTCGGGGAGGTTGGGGGAAACGAAATACAGGGCGCCATGGCGTATTCACGGCATGGCACCCTGTCAGATTGGCGCACGCATGCGCCAACCGTTGCTGAGCCGCTGGGTTTAGATGACCGGCTCGACCATGAAGTCGACCGCAGCCTTGACTTCCTCGTCACTCAGGCCCATCTGGCCTCCCTTGGGCGGCATGGCATTGAAACCTTCGATGGCGTGGGTATAGAGGGTGTCGATGCCTTTCTCCACGCGAGGTGCCCAGGCGGCTTCATCTCCACGGATCGGGGCACCGGCGGCGCCGGTCATATGGCAGGCCATGCAGGCCTGATTGTAAACGGCCTCGCCGTCGGCTTCCGCCTGAGCGGAAGCGGTAACGGCCAGGGTTGCGGCACCGGCGAGCAGGGCGGCAATCATTTTCGTCATGGTTTTCTCCAGATGCTTTTAGTTCACGGTCTTGCCAGTACTGAGCGCAAGGAATCCGTTTGGCGTCCGGTCTCGATACACGCCAAAACGAATCTTGGCACAATCAGACGGGGCTGGTAGTAATCTGCATCAAACGGGCGAGCTGTGGCTGGCGCCTGCCGAGCATGTCGGCCAGCGTATATTGATCCAGAACGCCCATGAAGGCATCCATGGCCTCATTGAGAATCGGCTTGAGCCGGCAGGCCGGCGTAATGACGCAGTCGTTACTGTCGCGGAAGCATTCCACCAAGCCAAGTTCGTGCTCGGTGTCCCTTACCAGGCCGCCGAGGGTGATCTCTTCCGGTCGTCGATTGAGCAACAGCCCGCCGTTCTTGCCGCGGATGGTGGTGATGTAGCCGCGGTGGCTGAGGTCCTGCACCACCTTCATAAGGTGGTTGCGCGAGACGCCGAAGCTTTCTGCGATTTCATGTATCGTGGAGCGCTTCTCGCCCTTGACGGCGAGGAAGATCAGCACGCGCAGCGCATAGTCGGTGTAGCGGGTCAGGTGCATGGCAAGTCCAGTATTGGCTTGATAAGCATCAATTTAAGTACGCTAAAGCCTTCTTATCATAGCAGTACTACTCACCTCGTGGCGTCCGCCGCCGAGGGGTGTGGCATCGGGTCGCGTCCAGACGAAAGCGGTCACACAGCAGAAGATCGCTGCCGTCGCGGCCAGTACATGGCCAGTCATGCCGCTTAACCATAGTATCGACCAGCTCAGCGCCAGCAGCATCGCTGCCGTACGTTTGGCCCGCCTGGGAACGGCACGCTGATGCTGCCAGGCCTGCAGGATCGGGCCCAGCCGTGGCTGCTGCCAGAGCCAGCGTGCCAGGCGCGGCGAGGCCTTGGGCGCCGCCCAGGCGGCCAATAGCAGAAACGGGGTAGTCGGCAGCAGCGGGAGCACGGCGCCGACGGCACCCAGGCCGATACTGCCATAGGCCAGGGTGAGCCAGGCCAGGCGTGAAGCGTTGTTCCTCGTGGCTCCGTTTCTCATGGCTCCCTCGCGGCGGTTTCCAACGATGGTACTAAGTAGTATTTTATATACATGTTTAACGTTCTTGCCAAGTCCGGTGTCGCTGCAACCGGCTCCAGTTCTCTCCGGCTGCCCGCCTGGCGCTGGCTGTTCCCGCTGGCGGCACTGCATGCCGCCCTGATGGTGCCGCTCTCCCTGCTGGCGCTGTTTCACCGTTGGGAGCTGGTGCAACTGGCATCGCCGGCCGCCCATGCTCGCGAGATGCTGTTCGGTTTTGCCCTGGCGGTAATCGCCGGCTATTTGCTGGGGCCCGTTCCGCGGCGGCAACTCCTCGTGCTGGTGTCGCTGTGGCTGGTAGGGCGGCTTGGGGTGCTGGACTGGCCTGGAGCGGTAGTGGCTTCGTTGGCCGATGGCGTATTCGCTTTGTGGGTGGCCGCACGCCTGGTGCCGCGCTTCATAGCCGCCAAGAAATGGCGCAACCGGTTGCTCTCGCCGCTGCTGGGGTTGATCTGCCTGCTGGCCGTGGTGACCCTGACCTGGCGCTATCTCGACGACATGCCGAGCACAACGCCGCTGATGCATCAGAGCGTGCTGTGGCTGGTGCTGCTGATGATGTTCATGGGCGGGCGCGTCATCGCGCCGGCGGTCAATGGGCACCTGATGAAAGCGTCTCGGCAGGCTGGCGCTGGTGTGCAGCCGCGGATCGAGGCGGCCTTGATCGTGCTGCTGGGAATGGCGGCCTTCCTGGCGCCGTGGGAGGCGCTGCATCCCCTGGCCGCGTTGCTGACGCTGTCGGCAGCGCTGCTGGTGCTGTGGCGTATTCTGCGCTGGGAACCGGCGCGGTGTGCGGCAAGACCCGATCTGCAAGTACTGATGCTGGGCTATGCCTGGATTGCCATCGGGTTGTTGCTGCTGGCGCACCGCTGGTGGGCGCCGGAACACGCCAGCACGGCGCTGCACGCCTTTACCGTGGGGGCGTTGGGTACGCTTGCCAGCGGTATCATGCTGCGTCACGTCATCTCACGAGCGAAACAGCGCCCCGAGAGCGAATGGGCGCTGCTTCCATTGGCCGGACTGTTCGCTACCGCTGCCGTGTTGCGGCTGTGGGCGATCGAGGCTGGCAGCGCCTGGCTGACACTGCTGTGGTGCTCGGCAGCAGCCTGGAGCCTGGGTTGGCTGCTGGTGGCCTGGCGCCTGACCGCGTGGTTGGGCCGGATCCCCGAGCGGTTGCCTGCCGGCAGACTTGGCTCGGCTAACTCACTTGGCCCGGGAAGCGAGACTTGACCCCGGACAATAGAAAGGCGAGCTGTCGAGACGCTATCTCTCGCCGAATGTCATACTGTCGGGCATGAGGCCTGGCTTGCCATGCCGACGTTTCAAGAGGCTGTTCCGATCATGCAAGACGACCTGCTGTTCAATCGCCCGCTAGTAGAGAAGTACGACCGTCCGGGCCCTCGCTATACGTCCTATCCGACGGCGCCACAGTTCCATGCGGCCTTCGCCGAGGACGACTATCGCGCCGCTGCCGAGCGCAGCAACCGCGTCGCCGCGCCCAAGCCGCTGTCGGTCTACGTGCACATCCCGTTCTGCAAGAGCCTGTGCTACTACTGTGCCTGCAATAAGATCATCACTCACAACACCGAACGGGCGGCCGAGTATCTCGAGTGGCTGAAGCAGGAGATCCACGTGCAGGGTGAGCTGTTCGACGAGAGTCGACGCATGACCCAACTGCACCTTGGCGGCGGCACGCCCACCTACCTGAGCAATGCCCAGCTCGGCGAGCTGATGGCGGCCCTCGACGAGGCCTTCCATTTCGCCGAGGCCGCCGAACGCGAGTTCTCGCTGGAGGTCGACCCGCGCACGGTCACGCCGCCCCAGATCCACGAGCTTCACGAGCTCGGCTTCAATCGGCTGAGTTTCGGCGTACAGGATTTCGACCCCGACGTGCAGAAGGCGGTCAACCGCGTGCAGAGCGAGGAGCAGGTGGTCGAACTGGTGGCGGCGGCGCGCGAAGCCGGCTTCCAGTCGGTCAGCGTCGACCTGATCTACGGCCTGCCGTTGCAGACGGTGGCAAGCTTCGATGCGACGCTCGACAAGATCATCGCCCTGCGCCCTGATCGCATCGCCGCCTACAGCTATGCCCACCTGCCGGAGCTGTTCAAGGCCCAGCGGTTGATCCGCCCCGAGGACATGCCACCGCCCGAGCGCAAGCTGGAACTGCTGGAATTGACCATTCGCCGCCTGACCGCGGCCGGCTACGTTTACATCGGCATGGACCACTTCGCCCTGCCTGGCGATGAGCTGAGCCTGGCCAAGGAGAACGGTACCCTGCAGCGCAACTTCCAGGGCTATTCGACCCATGCTGACTGCGACATGATCGGCCTGGGGATCACTTCCATCGGCAAGGTCGGCGACAGCTACAGCCAGAACGTCAAGGAGACCGCTCAGTACCAGGCGCGCCTTGAGAGTGGACGGCTGCCGGTGATGCGCGGTTATCGCCTCAACGACGATGACCGCCTGCGCCGCGATGTGATCAATGCCCTCATGTGCCACGGCCGCATCGACTTCGACGCCATCGAAGCGCGCCACGACATCGCCTTCCGCGACTACTTCGCCGATGCCCTCGACGAACTCGAGGAGATGCAGGCGGACGGCCTGCTGACGATCCGCGACGACACCATCGAAGTGCTACCCGCCGGCCGCTTGATGATGCGCAACATGGCGATGGCCTTCGATGCTTACCTGACGCCGCACGAAGGCCGCTTCTCGCGCACGGTGTGATTTGCCCTGGTTCCAGATGAGGACGGCGCCCTGCGGGGCACCGTTCCGCGCTCTGCCAGTGTTTGTCGCTCAGGCAGGTGCGTGAAGCGCGGCGGCCTTCTCCTGGGGCATGACCGCATGGCTATCCTTGCGGGGCCGATACTTGCGCATGATATAGCGCAGCCGCTTCATGACATCGAGGTTGGCCGCCTCCATCCTGGCCAGGGCCTGCATCGCTTCCTCGGTCTCGCCGGCATGGAACAGGCTCACGGCCTGGATCGCCTGGCGGTGCACCTCCCGGTGGGGCGCTTCGAGCGCCTGAAAATCCTCGTCGCTATGGAAGCGGGCACTACCGGTACCCTCGTAATACCAACGGCCCAGAGCACACTGGGTTTCGTCCGGGAGTTCCGCTGCGGTCTTCGCTGATAGTCCCATCAAAATGCGATACACCTCCAGCTTGACCTCGAGCTCTTCCAGGTTGGCCAGTTCCACCTCACTGAGCATGGCCGAGAAAGCCAACGCCTGGCTGCTCTCCTGAGTCAGGTGCAGCAACTGTTCGGTGCGTTGCATCACTCGATTGGCTTCGGAACTCAAACGCTCGGCTTCACCGGCGTTGTGGTGCATGCTGCCATCGACGCTGCCAGTCTGGCCGAGAATATTGCCGGTGAGGCTGCCGATCTCTTCGGTCGCGGAACCGGTACGAGTCGCTAATTCTCGTACCTCGGTCGCGACCACGGCGAAGCCGCGCCCGGCATCGCCGGCGCGGGCGGCCTCGATGCTGGCGTTGAAGGCCAAAAGCGTCGTCTGTAGCGAAATCTCCTCGATCAGGTGGACGAAATTACCGATGCGATCGGCGTCGCCTCGCAGCGAGGAGACATCCTCGGCGGCTTGGCCGATGCGCTGATTGAGTGCTCGCAGTGCGTCGATTATGGCGTTGAGCGCCTCCTGGCTCTGCAATGATTCGCTGGCGGTATGATCGGTGATGCGCTGGTTGTCCACCAATAGGCCGGAGAGTTCGGAAAAGGATTCACGCAGTGCGACCATGGAGTCGCCAAAGCCCGTGAGGTTGGAGAAAAGGTGTTGGTGGAGCCGTTGCTCGGCTTCCAGGGTATCGATCCTCGCCTGCATCCGGTCGCGTTCGTCGAGCGGTGTGGCGGCGTCGTCTGGCGAGGCGGCGCTCGCTGAGGTTGGGGCGCGTTTCCAGAAGCGCATGGGGACTCCTTTACGCAGGGGTGTCGAGGCGGGAAAAACGCCGCCCGGCAAAGCGGGCGGCGGCACGAACCGATGTCAGACGGCCCGTTCGAACAGCAGATTGTTCTCCAGGTGAATGTGCTCCATCAGGTCTTCACGGAACTCGCGCAGACCGGTATACAGAGCGCGCCAGGTGGTACAGGCCCCCTTGGGCGGGGTGATGTCGTTGGTCAGTCGCATCACCTGCTCGAGGTTCTCGCCATGGTCGTCGTGCTCATGGCGCATCACCGCAATTGGCCCCTGGGCCTGGGCGCCCAGGCCACGGCGCAGCATGGGAAAGAGGATCTGCTCCTCCTTCTGCATATGGCTCTCCATCTCCTGATAGATCACCAGCAGCAGGTCGGCAAGCCCGTTGGGGCAGCTGTCGTGGTCGCCGTGGACTTGCTCGACCCGGCGCGCCATGCGGATCAGCTCAGGTAGCTGCTCGCGGTGCACGTCGTGATAACGGGTGAGGATATGGTCGATCAGCTCGTCGTTGCTGGCCTCGCGCCAGTCGCGCTGCTCGCTGCTGACGGCCGGTAGCGCTTCGAGTTCGGCCACCAGCTTGTCAACGTGCAGGCCGGCCCGCTCGGCGGCCTGGCTCAGGCTGATGCGCCCGCCGCAGCAGAAGTCGATGCTGTGAGTATGAAAAATACGGGTGGCGCCAGGCAGCGAAAGGGCGATGCGTCCAACGGACTGTTCCAGCAGGCTCATACGATATTCCTCTAATGATGATGTCTTCCTGTCTAAGCAATCGCCGTGCCAAGGTTTTTATTTCAATCAGTTAAGTTAGTCAGTGGTGAAAAATACCCTAGTCGGGTAAGGTTAATTACACCTTTGCTGGGTAAATTAAACCATGCTCGATCACTCGCTTCTTGCCGATCTCGCCGCCGACCTGCCCAGCGCTGTGCGCTTGCAGCGCCTGGTACGTACCTTGCGCGAGGGGTTTCACTGCGGCGCGGTGTGCCTGCTGCGGCTGCAGGACGACGTGCTGGCGCCGGTGGCCGTGGACGGCCTGGTACGCGAGGCGCTGGGGCGGCGCTTCGACGTGGCCCGTCATCCCCGCCTGGCCACCATCCTCACCAGCCGCCGCTCGACGCTGTTCCCGCCGGACTCGACACTGCCCGATCCCTACGACGGGCTGGTCGAGCAACAGCCGGATGAACCGCTGCATGTGCACGACTGCATGGGTATCAGCCTGCACGTCGAGGGGGAGCCCTGGGGCGTGCTGACCCTGGATGCTCTGGTGGCCGGTACTTTCGACGAGGCGTCCGGTCTCTTGCTGGAGCGCTATGCCCTGCTGGTCGAGGCCGCGGTGCGCGTTTCTCGCCTGGAGCAGGAAGTGCGTGCGCTGCGGATGGCGCGCCAGGGCGTGCCCACTCTTTCAGCGCCAGGAGAGGGAGGCGAGATTCTCGGGCACAGTGCGGTACTGCAACGCTTGCTGCACGAGCTCGACGTGGTGGGCGAGTCCGACCTGCCGGTGCTGCTCAGCGGTGAGACCGGCGTGGGCAAGGAGCTGTTTGCTCGTCGCCTGCACCAACGCTCGCCGCGCCGTGAGCAGCCGCTGGTTCAGGTCAACTGCGCGGCGCTGCCGGAGACGCTGGCAGAGAGCGAGCTGTTCGGTCACGTCAAGGGAGCCTTCTCGGGAGCCACGGCCGACCGGGCGGGGCGCTTCGAGGCCGCCGACGGCGGCACCCTGTTTCTCGACGAGGTGGGTGAGTTGCCGCTGCCGATCCAGGCCAAGCTGCTGCGTGCGCTGCAGAACGGTGAGATCCAGCGCCTGGGCGAGGACACCCCGCGGCGGGTCGACGTGCGCATCATCGCCGCCACCAACCGGCATCTGGCCGACGGCGTGCGCGACGGCCACTTTCGCGCCGACCTCTATCACCGGCTGTCGGTCTACCCGGTGGCGATTCCGCCGCTGCGCGAGCGCGACAGCGACGTGCTGGTGCTGGCCGGTCACTTCCTCGAGATCAACCGCGCCCGGCTGGGCGTTCGCAGCCTGCGTCTGGCGCCGGCGGCCGAGACGGCTCTGCTCGATTACGCCTGGCCCGGCAATGTCCGCGAGCTCGAGCACGTGATCAGCCGTGCGGCGATCAAGGCGCTGGGCCACGGAGCGCGGCGTGACGACATCGTCACCCTTGTACCGGAGTGGCTCGACCTTCCCGCCGTGAGGTCTGTGGGCGGCGTAGCGCAGCCCGCTGTGCCCGAGACCACTGCCGCGGGGCCGGCATTGAAGGCGCAAGTGGCCGAGGTGCAACGCCACGCCATACGCACGGCCCTGGCGGCTTGCGACGGCAGCTGGGCGGGAGCTGCCAGGCGGCTCGACGTCGACCCAAGCAACCTGCACAAGCTGGCACGCCGGCTGGGAATAAAGTAGCCTTCGGCTTTTCAAGATCGGCAAAATGGTTATATACTGAACTGTCTAGTATTCCATTTTTGAATATATAGTTGTTCCGGACGCTCATATGCAGCTTCAGTTCGAACGGGTCACCAAGTCCTTCGGCGACCTGAAGGTGATCGACACCTTCGACACAACCATTCGCGACGGCGAAATCGTTGCCCTGGTCGGTCCGTCCGGCTGCGGCAAGTCGACGCTGTTGCACATGGTCGCGGGCCTGCAGAGCGCGACCGGGGGCCAGGTGAAAGCCGACGGTCGTTCGGTCGAGCGGCCAGCGCCCGAGCGCACCCTGGTTTTCCAGGAGCATGCGCTCTATCCGTGGATGACGCTCAGGCAAAACGTTGCCCTTGCGCTGGAGTTCCAAGGGCGGCCGGCGGGCGAAGCCCATAAACTGGCCGTTCAGTGGCTGGCGCGGGTCAAGCTCGACGGCTTCGAGGCCTACTACCCGCATCAGGTCTCGGGGGGCATGCGCCAGCGCTGCGCCCTGGCCAGAGCCTTCATCGCCCGGCCCAAGGTGCTGCTGCTCGACGAGCCCTTCGGCGCCCTCGATGCGTTGACCCGCTTGACGCTGCAGAGCGTGCTCAAGGATCTGATCGAGGAGGAGCGCCCAACCGTGGTGCTGGTCACTCACGACGTCGACGAGGCGCTCTATCTCGCCGACCGCGTGCTGGTCTTCAGCCACCGCCCGGCACGAGTGCTCAAGGAAATCACCCTCGGTCACATCCCCAAAACCCATGACCTGTCGGCCTTCGCCGGGATTCGCCGGGAGGTGCTATCGCTGCTCGGCATCGATACGCAGGCTCAGGAAACCGAACGTCAAACCGAGAAAGGAGACGTGCAATGACACGTTGGCTCATCGCTCCCCTGCTGTCTCTGCTGCTGGCCGCTCCGCTGTTCGCCAACGAACCGCTCCGGGTCGGCTATGTGCGCGTGATGGACGACGCCCAGGTGATGCTCGCCCAGGAGGCCGGGCTCTACGAGAAGTACGGACTCGATGCCGAGCTGATCGAATTCAGCTCGGGTACCGACCTGATCAAGGGCATCGTCGGCGGCCAGCTCGACCTCGGCGTGCTTGGCTTCTCCAATGCCTTTACCTGGGCCGGCCGCGGTGCCGACCTGCGCATCGTCGGCGGCGCCCAGCGTGGCTACCATGCGCTGCTGGCCCGCGAGGACGCCGGCATCGACGAGGTGGCCGATCTGGCCGGCAAGAGCCTGGCATCGCAGAAGCAGGGTAGCACCGCGGACATCGTGCTCAAGGGCGTGACCCTGGCCGATGCCGGGCTCAGCCCCGACGACCTCAACATCATGGGCGTGGCGCCTTCGGTGGCGGTCCAGTCGCTGGCCGGCGGGCGCGTGGACGCCGCCTTCCTGTTCGAGCCCTATGCGCGCATCGCCCAGCTTCAGGCGCCGGTCAAGGAGATCTACGAGATCGGTGAGGTATGGCCGTTCCCGTGCATGGTGGTGATCACTTCCGCCGAGACGCTGGAGAACCGTCGCGATGTGCTGTGGGCGGCGATGGATGCTCAGCGCGAGGCAATCGACATGCTCGAGAGCTCACCGGAGGAGGCTGCGCCCTACATCACCCACTACTTCGTCAACGACGAGGTGATCGAAGCGCGTGACGGCAGCACGGTGCCCAGCGAGGAGGTGATCGCTCAGGCCATCGCCACCAACAACTTCAGCGCCGAGCTGACCGAGGACGACATCGGGCGCATGAAGGAGCTGGCCGAGATCATGCAGGCCCAGGGCATTCTCGAGGGTGAGACCTTCGACGTGGATGCACTGCTGGATCTCTCCTGGCAGGAAGAGCGCGAACTGTGAGCATGGGCAATACCGCGACCGGCGTGGCCAGCAAGCGGGCCTACGTACTGGCGATCGTCCTGATCCTGTTCTTCTGGCAGGTGGCCGCCTGGTTCCTGCCGAGCTTCCTGATGCCCGACGTGCCCGTGGCGCTGGTGCGCCTGTGGCGTGAGCTGGGCAGTGCCGAGTTCTATCACGGGCTCAGCAACAGTATGGGACGGCTGGGGGCGGGCTACGGCGCGGCCCTGCTGGCCGGCATCGTACTGGGGCTGGTCGGCGGGACGTTGAATGCGGTGCGCAGCACTCTCAAGGCTGCCATCATCATCCTGCAGTCGATCCCCTCGATCGCCTGGGTACCGCTGTTCCTGATCCTGATGGGCTTCGGTAACCTGCCGATCATCGTGGTGGTGGCGGTGGGCGCCTTTTTCCCCACGGCGCTGAGCGTGATGAATGCCACCGAAAGCGTCGAGCGGGTACATATCGATGCCGCGCGGGTGATGGGCGCGTCACGCATGCAGATGCTCAAGCGCGTCTACTTCCCGGCGGTGACGCCGGAGCTGATCACCGGCGCCCAGCTCGCCTTCGGCAACGCCTGGCGTGCGTTGATTTCGGCCGAAATGATCGTCGGCTTCAGCGCCGGGCTCGGCAAGTCGCTGGCCTACTCGGGCGAGATCGCCGACATGACCGGCGTGATGACCAATATTCTGGTCATCGCCGTGCTCGCGGCGGTGATCGACCAGGTCATCCTCGAGCGCATCAAGTACCGCCTTCTTCGCTATCAGTACCTTTGATCAGTCACTGAGATCACTGTGAAGAGCCTCTTGCCGGCACGTGCCGGAGCGTCGCATCGCAGCGCTCCGGCCGCTTTCCGTCGTCCCGGCATTTCTTGAGACTCTGCCTTCGTGCCACCTTCGTCAACGCTTCGCTGCCATCCTTGCCTATCGCCGTGCCAGCTTCCCGATACTGGCGCTTGGGGATCAGGCAGTTACCGAAATGCAAGCGCTACCGTTTAAAATAAAGTCTAGATGTGGTGCTTGATCCGCCAGGCTTGGCTATATATGGTAGCCAAGGCCCCGGTCGGGGGCACTGGCACGAGCTTGACGCATATCAGTGCAGATGGGCGGCGTCGGGCTTAGGATGGACGGTTTCGCGGCCTGTGGTCGCGCCGAATCCACTGGTTCGCTCCTTCGGAGAGTCGCTATGTTTCCGCTGCCCCTGTCGCGTTTGCCACGTCCGCCCGCCCCGATCCGCCTGATTCGCGCCATCGACCCGCGCGTGCCGCTCACGCTGAAGCGCCAATTGATCGAGCCGCTGCTCAATCGCACCTTCGCCGAACCCTTGGCCGAGGGCGAGTTCGATGCGCTCGAGGGGCGGCGGATCTCGCTGCATGTCGAGGATCTGGGCATGATCCTGACGCTGACCCTCGAAGAGGAGCGCTTCAGGCTCAGCTCGGAGGCGGGCGAGGCCACCATTCGCGGCGGCTGGCGCGAATTCCTGTGCCTGGCGACCCGGCGCGAGGATCCCGACGCGCTGTTTTTCCAGCGCCGGCTGGTGATCGAGGGCGACACCGAGCTCGGGCTGATGGTCAAGAACCTGCTGGATGGCCGCGAGGAAGGGCTGGCCCAGGGCCGGCTCGGAGAATGGCTGGTGCGCTTCGAACGCATGGCACGCCAGGAACGTTGAACGATTTGAACTTTTGACCCTTACTGGAGATCCCCTGCATGAGTACTTCCACCAAGGCCGTCAAGACATCCAACGAGGTGCCTATGCAAGTGCCCTCACGCGATATCTGGGACTCCAAGTATCGCCTCAAGGATCGTCATGGACGCCCCGTCGACAAGGACGTGGCAGCGACCTGGGACCGTGTCGCGCGCGCCCTGGCCGCGGTGGAAGGCGACAAGGCCACCGAGTGGCTGCCCAGGTTCCGCTGGGCGCTGGAGCACGGTGCCATTCCCGCCGGGCGCATCATGTCCAACGCCGGCGCCGAGGACTACAAGCCGGCGGTAAGCCTGATCAACTGCACCGTCTCGCGCACCATCCGCGACTCCATGCACGACATTCTCTCCTCGGTGGTGGATGCCGGCATGACGCTCAAAGCGGGCTGCGGCATTGGCTACGAGTTCTCTACTCTGCGCCACAAGGGCGCCTTCGTGTTCGGTGCCGGCGCCGGAACCAACGGCCCGCTGGCGTTCATGGATATCTACGACAAGATGTGCTTCACGGTGGCCTCGGCGGGCGGTCGCCGCGGTGCGCAGATGGGCACCTTCGACGTCGGCCACCCCGACGTGCGCAGCTTCATCGAGGCCAAGCGCGAAGCCGGCCGGCTACGCCAGTTCAACCTCAGCCTGCTGATCACCGACGAGTTCATGGAAGCGGTGAAGAACGACACCGATTGGCCGCTGGCCTTCCCGCTGCACGCCGGCGAGAAAGAGGACGTCAAGCCCGAGGATTTGATCTATCGCGACTGGCCGGTGATCGAGGAGGGCTACAGCGTCGACGCCGAGGGGCGCGTGGCCTGTCGTATCGTCGAGGTGATCAAGGCGCGCGAGCTGTGGGATACGATCATGCGTTCCACCTACGACTTCGCCGAGCCGGGCTTCATCCTGATCGACCAGGTCAACCGCATGAACAATAACTGGTTCTGCGAGGAGATCCGCGCTACCAACCCTTGCGGCGAGCAGCCTCTGCCCCCGGAAGGCGCCTGCCTGCTCGGCTCGGTCAACCTGACCCGCTTCGTCATCGACCCCTTCGGCAAGAAGCCGCGATTCGACTGGGAGCGCTACCGCCAGGTGGTGGCGATCTTCACTCGTATGCTCGACAACGTGGTCGAGATCAGCGGTCTACCGCTCGAGGGCCAGCGCCGCGAGATCGAGGCCAAGCGCCGCCACGGCATGGGCTTCCTCGGCCTCGGTTCGACCCTGACCATGCTCAAGATTCCCTACGGCTCGCCCGAGTCGCTCGCCTTCACCGAGGAGGTGAGCCGGAATCTGGCCATCGAGGGCTGGAAGCAGGCGCTCGAGCTCTCCCGCGAGAAGGGCATGGCGCCGGTTCTGGCCGAGGACTTCGAGATCACGCCGAAGATGATGCGCGAGCGCCCGGAGCTGGCGAAGGACGGCTACGAGATCGGCGACAAGGTGCCGGGGCGGATCCTGCACGCACGCTACAGTCGCTACATGCAGAAGGTCGCCGAGGTGGAGCCGGAACTGGTCGCGGCGCTGGCCGAGCACGGTGCGCGTTTCACCCACCACAGCTCCATCGCGCCGACCGGCACCATCTCGCTGTCGCTGGGCAACAACGCCTCCAACGGCATCGAGCCGTCGTTCTCGCACCGCTACTTCCGTAACGTGATCCAGTCGGGCAAGAAGACCAAGGAGCAGGTGGAAGTGGTCTCCTTCGAGCTCGCCGCCTACCGCCATTTCATTGCCGGCGATGCGGTGGAGAGCGACCTGCCCGACTACTTCATCACCGCGGACGCGGTGACCCCGACGCAGCACGTGGCAGTGCAGGCGGCAGCCCAGGCCTGGGTCGACTCGGCGATCTCCAAGACGGTCAACGTGCCCACCGAGTTTCCCTTCGAGCAGTTCAAGGATCTCTACCTTGATGCCTACGAGAGCAAGCTCAAGGGCTGCACCACCTTCCGCTTCAACCCGGAGGCGTTCCAGGGCGTACTGGTGCGCGAGGACGATCTCAAGAACACCACCTACGTGTTCGAACTCGAGAACGGCGAGACGCTGGAGCTTACCGGCGACGAAAAGGTGGTCTACGACGGCGAGGAGCACAACGCGGCCAATCTCTATGACGCACTGAAAGAGGGTACCTATGGAAAGTGGTAACCGCTCGATTCGTTTCTGCGTCGTGAAGACAAGTATTGAAGGAGCCTACTGATGGCCGTCGAAATCAAGTCCAAGATCGTTTCCTACAGCGTCAAGAAGGCGGTGCAAGAGGTGCCGCTGGCCGACGAGAACCCGCTCACGGTGCGCATTCCCTCGCGCCCGGAAGGAACACTGGAGGCCGTTTCCGAGAAAATCTCCTACGTCGGCGCCGAGGGCCGCAAGAAGGTCTACCTCTTGGTGTCGTTCATGCCGGTTGAAGGCGTACTCGACGGCAAGCGCGTGGTGATCGAGCGCCCGGTGGAGTTCTTCTTCCCCTCCGGCCAGCTCTCCAGCGAGCACCAGTGGATCACAGCTACCATGCGTAGCCTGTCGCTGGCCGCCCGCGGCGGCTACGTCACCCAGGCGGTGGCCGACCTGCGCAAGGTGGCCTGGGACAAGGGCCTGGTACGCTGCGGCATGAACCGCTGGGGCAAGCCGATGTTCCACGACTCAGAAGTTGCCGCCATCGCCTGGTCGATCCAGCAGATCCTCTACCGGCGCGGCTTCCTCGATCAGGATGGCAACCAGGTGCCGGCGGAGGAGCTGGTCAGCCGCTACGCCCATCGCCTGGCGCACGGTCATCCCTGGCAGCCGCCCACCCCCGAGGAGGAGGCCCGCGCCGAGCAGCAGGTTCAGGCCAAGGCGTCGGAGACGGGGAAGGGGGACGGTCCCACGGTGGTGGGGCACTGCCCCGAGTGTCGCGGCGAGCTGATCATGATGGATGGCTGCCCCACTTGTTATGCCGGTTGCGGCTGGTCCAAGTGCGGCTAGGCTTGGACGAAAACTGGCTGCGCTCGGCCATATCCCTCACGAAGCCGGACTTGGTCCGGCTTTGTCGTGTCTGGGTGTCAGGCGGCGACGATTCTTGGGCCGCCGCTCTCCGGCTTCAGTGCCATGTCGCCGTCGGTGATCACTACGTCGAAGTCGTTGAGCTTGGCGAAGTAGGCGGGGCGGACCTGGCCGACCTTGCTCTTGTCGGCCACCAGCAGGCGCTGCTCGGCACAGGCGATGGCGGCCTGCTTGGGTGCCACCTCGTGGAAGTGGAAGCAGCTCACGCCGCGCTCGGCGTGAACGCCGGCCGCCGAGATGAAGGCGCGATTGATGCCCAGGCGTTTGATCGCTGTACTCATGTCGTCGCTGCCGAAGGATTGCGAAGTGGCATGATAGAGGCCGCCCAGCAGCACCAGGCGCAGATCCGGTATCAGGCTGGCTGCATTGGCTACGTTGAGCGCATAGGTCACCACGGTGAGCCGCTCGCGGGCAGCAAGCATGCCCATCAGCGGTAGCAGGGTGGTGCCGCAGTCGATGAACAGGGTATCGCCATCTTCGATGAAGCCGGTAGCCCGCTCGCACAGGCGGCGCTTGGCCAGGGCATGTCTGTCTTTTTGACTGTCGAGATCGTAGGCCGGCACATAGTGCGGATTGCTCGCCAGTATCAGGCGTCCGCCGAGCAGGGTCATGGCTCCGTCGCTAGCGGCCACGTCGCGGCGAATGGTCATCTCCGAGACACCGCACAGGCGAGCGGCTTCACGAAGATGGAGGGTACCGCCGACGGCGAGCGCCTGCTGAAGACGGGCCAAACGCATGGCGCTGCGGTCGTTCATTCGCTGCTCCCACCTTGTTTGCTTCGAAGAGCCTGGCTTCGAAGTACGCTAAGATCGCTTCGGCCGGCCTATGCTGAGCCAGGCGATGAGGTTTTTCCACCCCACCTCAAGCAGGGGAATACGCCTGCCGAAAAAAACATCACCCGGCTCTGTGCGATGGAGAAGTTCGAGACGCACAGAGAGTCTGCCGCGCACTGCTTGCTTTTTGGCTAAACGGGGCAATGTATTAGGCCACTCAACCTGATGGAGGCCTAGGCACTAGCTGTTTCATCACTTTTTGCTAGTAGATTTTCAGCTTTGTATTGGCGACAAAATCAGACAGCACGCGAACACCTCCACTGTAACCTGAATGTCCTTGCCGCATTAACTTGAATTGGAGCAGGGAATGTTATGGCATGCCTTTGATATCGGTAGTGATACCCGTCTATAACGAAGCGCAAAACCTGAAAACGTCACTCCCGTCCCTGTTCCGCCAAGTGTTCAAGGATATCGAAGTGATCGCGGTCGACGAAGGGTCAACGGATGGCTCCTTGGAGCTCCTGCTCCGTCACGAACGTGCGGGGCGGTTGCAGTTGTTGCACTCCCGTTATGACGCAGGTCCTCTCGTGGCGTGTAATGATGGAGCGCGGATCGCCATAGGTGATTGGCTAATGTTTTTTAACGCACGGGATCTGCTGCTCTTCGATCACTTGTCACGCATGGCCGAGGCAATGGCCCGACATCCCGATATAGAACTGTTTATCAATGCCTATCAGTGTATGAGCGGACAGCGAGGCTTGATCAAGGTGTCCCCGCTCCCGCAAGGCGTACTGGGTCGGCTGGATGCGCTAGCGGCCTATGCTCATGAAGATTTCATTCATCCCTATGCTGCTTGTCTGCGACGCCAGCGCTTCCTGGCATTAGGTGGGTTTCCCGAGCAGTACTCTCACGGAGGCGAAGACTATTTCTGGCTCAAGGCGCTCTGTGAACTCGATGCGATCCACTACGACGATACCGTGACCAGCCTTTGGCAAGAGGCCGAGGGTGGGCTGCGCTGGGGTAACATCTTGCCGCCTCATCCGGCCCGGGATCTTCCCGGCACGTATCGAAAGCGACTCACTCGACGCGAGTGGCGTTGGCTACTAGCGGCTGTGAATCGCAAATTGCTTGACTGGGGAATGGAGAATAAGAGGTGGGGGTACCCTGTACGCCCCACGCTTGGGGCACTTCGCCTATCAGGTATGACTTCGGAACACTGGCCGCTACTGTTGCGGTTAATCTTGCCACACGCCTGGTCCCGGCGGTTGCTGGACCACTCGAAGTAAACCTATGACTGGAGAAGCCCAGTCATTTGACAAGTTTCCTCTATGATCACGTCGACGAAGCCGCCACGCATTTTGCTTGGCGGCTTCGTTGCGTCTGGGCGGCTGAATGTTGGAATTGTCACAATAAATGTTATATATTTAACATTTTCGCGCGACCTCAGTGCATTTCCTACTATAACCAGGTGCGCCCCCTGTCGCGGCCACCCAGCACGAACGGAAGGACCCTCCATGACCGCCATCATGAGCCTGGTCGGCATGGCGACGTTGATCGCCATCGCTCTCGTCTTCTCCACCAATCGGCGCGACATTCGCCTGCGAACCGTGGGTGGCGCCTTCGCCATCCAGGCCGGTATCGGCGCCTTCGTGCTCTACGTGCCGTTCGGCCAGGCGGTGCTGCAGACCATCTCCGCCGGCGTCAGCCAAGTAGTGCTTTACGCCAACGACGGCATCAACTTCCTCTTCGGTGGCCTGGCCGACGTCGAGAACATCGGCTTCGTCTTCGCCATCAAGGTATTGCCGGTCATCATCTTCTTCTCCTCGCTGATCGCCGTGCTCTACTACATCGGCATCATGCAGTGGATAATCCGCATTCTCGGCGGGGCACTGCAGAAAGCGCTGGGCACCTCGCGCACCGAATCGCTCTCGGCCACCGCCAACATCTTCGTCGGTCAGACCGAGGCTCCCCTGGTGGTACGCCCCTTCATCGCCCGCATGACCCCCTCGCAGCTGTTCGCGGTGATGTGCGGCGGGCTGGCCTCGGTGGCCGGCTCGGTGTTGGCCGGCTACGCGGCGCTGGGCATTCCCATGGAGTATCTCGTCGCGGCCTCGTTCATGGCCGCCCCCGGCGGGTTGCTGTTCGCCAAGCTGATCATGCCCGAGACCCAGGAGCCGGTAGACGACGCCGAGGAGGCTAATCAGGTCATCGAGGAAGAGGACAAGCCGGTCAACATCCTCGACGCAGCGGCCACCGGCGCTACCTCGGGGCTGCGCCTGGCGGCCAACGTCGGTGCCATGCTGCTCGCCTTCATCGGCCTGATCGCGCTGATCAACGGCATGCTCGGCGGCGTGGGCGGCTGGATCGGCGTCGAGGAACTGAGCCTGGAGCTGATCCTGGGCTGGCTGTTCGCGCCGCTCGCCTTCGTCCTCGGCGTACCCTGGGAGGAGGCGACACTGGCCGGCTCCTTCATCGGCCAGAAGCTGGTGGTCAACGAGTTCGTCGCCTTCATCAATCTGTCGCCCTATATCGAAGGCACGTCGATGGTGGTCAATACCGGCCAGGCCATGAGCGGGCATACCGTCGCCATCCTCTCCTTCGCCCTGTGCGGCTTCGCCAACCTCTCGTCGATCGCCATCCTGCTCGGCGGCCTGGGCAGCATCGCCCCGAGCCGGCGCCACGACATTGCCCGCTTCGGCGTCAAGGCGGTGCTGGCCGGCACGCTCTCCAATCTGATGTCGGCGGCCATCGCCGGGTTCTTCCTCTCCTTGGGGGGCGTGATCTGATGGCTGCCATGGAATCGTTCTTGCTTCGACAGGTAATGCCATGACCGAACTGCAGCGGGCCGCGCGCCAGGCCCTGACGCTGATGGACCTCACCAGCCTCAACGACGACGACAGCGATGCCGGCATTCGCGAACTGTGTGCTCGTGCCAATACGCCGGTGGGGCATCCGGCGGCGGTGTGCATCTACCCGGCCTTCATCGATACCGCTCGTGAGGCGCTGGCCGAGCAGGGCCTGGACGGCCAGGTGAAAGTGGCCACGGTGACCAACTTCCCCCATGGCGAGGCCAATATCGAACGCGCCGCCGCCGAGACCCGCGCGGCCATTGCCGCGGGCGCCGACGAGGTCGACGTGGTCTTCCCCTACCGTGCGCTGATGGCGGGCGATGCCGATGTCGGCCGTAAGTTGGTCGAGGCGTGCAAGCGCGAGTGCGGTAACGCCGTGCTCAAGGTCATTCTGGAAACCGGCGAGCTCAAGCAGGCGGGGCTGATCGACCGAGCCGGCATGCTCGCCATCGACGGCGGCGCCGACTTCCTCAAGACCTCCACCGGCAAGGTGCAGGTCAATGCGACCCTGGACGCGGCCAAGATCTTGCTCACCGCGATCAAGGCGAGCGGGCGCGACGTGGGGTTCAAGGCCGCCGGCGGCGTACGCACCGCTGAGGATGCCGCCGCCTATCTGCAGCTCGCCGAGCAGGTGATGGGGGCTGAGTGGATCACTCCGGCGCACTTCCGCTTTGGCGCCTCGGGCCTGCTCGGCAGCCTGCTCGAAACCCTCGGCGTTGCTGAGGGCGAGGGGCCCGTGGAGGGCTACTGATGCCGGCCCGAGCACTGCCCCAGGAACTGATCCGCGCCAAGCGCGACGGCGAGGCGCTCTCGCCCGAGGCGATCCGTGAACTGGTGGGCGGTATTGCCGATGAGAGCCTCTCCGATGCGCAGGTCGGGGCGCTGGCCATGGCGATGTACCTCAACGGCATGAACGCCGCCGAGACGGTGGCGTTGACCGAGGCCGTGCGTGACTCCGGCGAAGTGCTGGCATGGCGCGGCCTCGGCCCGGAACTGGACCTGCCCGGGCCGGTGCTCGACAAGCACTCCACCGGCGGAGTGGGCGATCTCGTCTCGCTGGTGCTGGGGCCGTGGGTCGCCGCCTGCGGCGGCTGCGTACCGATGGTCTCCGGCCGCGGCCTGGGCCACACCGGCGGCACCCTGGACAAGCTCGAGGCGATTCCCGGCTACGACATCGCGCCCTCGCGGGAGCGCTTTCGCCGACTTGTGCGCGAGGTCGGCGTAGCCATCGTCGGCCAGACCGCCGAGCTGGCGCCGGCCGACCGGCGGCTCTATGCCATCCGCGACGTTACCGCCACGGTGGAGTCGCTGCCGCTGATCGTCAGCTCGATACTGGGCAAGAAGCTCGCCTGCGGCCTCGACGCCCTGGTGATGGACGTCAAGACCGGCAGCGGCGCCTTCATGCCCACCCTGGAGAAGTCACGGGAACTGGCGGAGACGATCGCCGAGGTGGCCAGTCGGGCCGGCACGCCGACCACTGCGCTGCTCACCGACATGAGCCAGCCGCTGGCACCCTGCGCCGGCAATGCCGTCGAGGTGCGCGAGGCCATCGCGCTGTTGACTTGTAAACAGACGGGCGAAAAGCGGGGCGGACGCCTACTCGAGGTGACCCGCGAGCTTGCCGCCGAACTGCTGCTGGCCGGCAGGCTCGCGTCAAGCCGCGAGGCGGTCTTGGCGATGCTCGACGAACGGCTCGCCTCGGGCGCCGCCGCTGAACGCTTCGCGCGCATGGTGGCGGGCCTGGGCGGCCCCAACGATATACTCGAACGCTACGACCGCTACCTGCCCCAGGCGCCCATCGTTCGCCCCGTGCATGCCGAGCGTAGCGGCCGCATCGCGCGAATGGATACCCGCGCCGTGGGCCTCGCCGTGGTAGCGCTGGGCGGTGGACGCCGTGCGCCGCAGGACGCCATCGACCCCGCGGTCGGGCTGACCGGCATCGCTGCCATCGGCGAGGCGGTCGATGGCGAGCGCCCGCTGGCCTGGGTGCATGCGCGAAGCGAAGCCGATGCCGAGCGCGCCGCTGCACAACTGCGCGCGGCCATCGAAGTGAACGACGTCGCGACCGCTGATGTCACACCGCCTACACTCATCCAAGACGTAATTCGTCGGGAGGCGCCATGACCCGTGCCATCGTGCTGGTACTCGACTCCTTCGGCATCGGCGGAGCGCCGGATGCGGTGGACTTCGGCGACGCCGGGGCCGACACCCTGGGCCATATCGCCGCCGCCTGCGCCCGCGGGCAGTGCGATGGCGCTGAACGCCAGGGCTCGCTGGTGCTGCCCAACCTGGCGCGGCTGGGGCTGTTCCATGCCCACCGTGAGAGTAGCGGTGCCTGGGCCGAAGGCGTAACGCCGCCCAGCGAGGTGACCGGCGCCTATGGCCACGCCCGGGAAATTTCCTCGGGCAAGGACACCCCTTCCGGCCACTGGGAGATCTCCGGCGTGCCGGTGCGTTTCGACTGGGGCTACTTCTTCGATCTCGAGGACAGCTTCCCGCCCGAGCTGCTTCAGGCGCTCGAGCGTGAGGCTGGGCTGCCCGGCGTGCTGGGCAACTGCCACGCCTCGGGCACCGAGATCATCGCCCGGCTCGGTGAGGAGCACGTGGCCAGCGGCAAACCCATCGTCTATACCTCGGGCGACTCGGTGTTCCAGATCGCCGCCCACGAGGAGGCCTTCGGCCTGGAGCGGCTCTACGCCCTGTGCGAAACCGCCCGGCACCTGCTCGAGCCGTACAATATCGGCCGGGTGATCGCACGGCCCTTCGTCGGTCGCAATGCCGACGACTTCGCCCGAACCGCCAACCGGCGCGACTACAGCGTCGAACCGCCCGCGCCCACGGTGCTGCAGAATCTCGAGAGCGACGGCGGCGAAGTGATCGCCATCGGCAAGATCGCCGACATCTATGCCCACTGCGGGGTGACGCGCACGGTCAAGGCCAGCGGCCACAATGCGCTGATGGACGCCACCCTGGCCGCGTTGGGCGAGGCCGGCGAGCGCTCGCTGGTGATGACCAATTTCGTCGACTTCGACACCCTCTACGGCCACCGCCGCGACGTGGCCGGCTACGCCGCAGCACTCGAAGCCTTCGATGCGCGCCTGCCGGAGCTGCTGGCCAAACTGCGCGACGACGACCTGCTGATCCTCACCGCCGACCACGGCTGCGACCCCACCTGGCACGGCAGCGACCACACCCGCGAGCGGGTGCCGGTACTGGCAGTGGGCGCAGGGCTCGCGTCCGGCTCGCTCGGCGACCGCGACACCTTCGCCGATATCGGCCAGAGCCTGGCGGCCCATCTGGGCCTTGCGCCCATGGCCGACGGCACGAGCTTCCTTGCTTCTCCACTTCAACCCGGCCCTCTCCACCCCGACCCTCTCGCTGCATAGGAGCCTCGACATGGCGACTCCCCATATCCAGGGCGAACGCGGCATCTTCGCCGACACCGTGCTGATGCCCGGCGACCCGCTGCGGGCCAAGTACATCGCCGAGAACTTCCTCGAGGATGCGCGCGAGGTGAACAGCGTGCGCAACATGCTCGGCTTCACCGGCCGCTACCGCGGCCGCGAGATCTCGGTGATGGGCCATGGCATGGGCATTCCCTCGGTCTCCATCTACGCCAAGGAGTTGATCACCGACTATGGCGTGAAGCGGCTGATCCGGGTCGGTTCCTGCGGTGCAGTGCGCGATGACGTGGCGGTGCGCGACGTCGTGATCGGCCTGGGCGCGAGTACCGACTCGGCGGTCAATCGCACCCGCTTCATGGGCCACGACTTTGCTGCCATCGCCGACTTCGAGCTGACCCGCCATGCGGTGGATGCCGCTGCGGCCCAGGGCGTGTCGGTAAAAGTGGGCAACCTGTTTTCAGCGGACCTGTTCTACAACCCCCGGGCGGAGCTGTTCACGCTGATGAAGCGCTACGGCATCGTCGGCGTGGAGATGGAGGCGGCGGGGCTCTACGGCGTAGCGGCGGAGTTCGGTGGTCGGGCGATGACCATCTGTACCGTCTCCGACCATATTCTCAAGGGCGAGTCGCTGCCCAGCGAAGCCCGCGAGCGCAGCTTCAACGAGATGGTCGAGGTGGCGCTGGAAGCGGTGCTGCGCGACGACGCGGCGGGGGCGGCATGAGCAACATCGATCCGGATACAGTTCCGGGCATAGACCCGAGCATTGTCGCCGCGCTGATCGCGGCGCGCGGCAACGCCTACGCGCCCTACTCTCGTCACCCGGTGGGCGCCATGGTCGAGAGCGAAAGCGGCGCGCGTTTCTTCGGCGCCAACGTCGAGGTTGCCCACTACAAGGGCTTGTGCGCCGAGGCGTCGGCCATTGCTGCCATGGTCAGCGCCGGCGAGCGTCGCCTGTACAGCGTCTACGTCATCGGCCCCGGCGAGCATCTCTGCTCGCCCTGCGGAGACTGTCGCCAGCGCATCCGCGAATTCGCCGACGAGAATACCCGCATCCAGGTACTCGACGCCGAGGGCAGCCTGCTCAAGCGCTATACGATCAACGAACTGCTACCCGATGCCTTCGGGCCGGAGAATCTCAGCTACTGAAGTTCACGATACCTTGCTGTCAGGTGGCGATGATCCTCTATCCGCCAAATAGTGCCTCGATACCTGGGCACAGACCAAGAAGATGACCGCAAGGATGATAAAGAACAAGCTGCCCGAGACAAAGTCCCAACTGAGGGGATACTGATCGATGGCGACCAGATAGAACAGCCCGGCAGCCAAGGCAAAAATCACGACGATGGCTGCTGCCCAGAACAGAAAGTACAAGGCGATACCCAGCTTGTTGAGCATATCCATCTCCTCATACGGCTCATGGATTCCCTATCAGGGTAGTCCATGTCTGTGACGTCTTTTTAGTAACTCTAGTAACAGTTTCCAAGTTCCTAAAGATGCGATATGACGTTGCCATCGGCTTGGTTCACTCGCGCAGTTCGATACGCTCGAAGTGCGGCGTCAGTCGCCTGACCAGCCCGGCGAGCATGGCCCGCGGTGGGGCGTTCTCCACCGGCTGGCAGTAGGCCGGGTCGAGGCACTGACGGGTGCGCGCCACCTGGACGGCATAGCGGCGCACGCCGCAGTCGGCCAGGGTCAGGGCCAGGCGCTCCACGTCGGCCAGCTCGAAGTCGTGCCAGTGCACGGTGGTGCGGCATTCGAAGTCGACCCCGCTGTCGAGTAGCGTCGTCAGGCTCTGGCTGTTGCGCTGCCAGATGCCCGGCCGCCCGCAGATGCGGTCGAAGTCGCGCCCGCGCCCCTTCACGTCGAGCCCCACCCAGTCGAGACTCGGCAGCAGGCGCGAGAGTCGCGCCGGGTAGGGTCCGGCGGTATGCAAGCCGACTTTGAAGTCCATCGCCTTCACCTCGGCGACGGCGGCCGGCAGGGCATTGTGCAGGGTCGGCTCGCCGCCGCTGAAGACCACCGCCTCGAGCAGCCCCCGGCGCTCCTCGAGAAATTCCTGTACCGCCTGCCACTCGCGCTCGTCACCGCGCCGCGGCGGCATCATATGGCCGTTATGGCAGTAGCCGCAGCGCAGCGGACAGCCTTGCAGGAACACCACGCAGGCCAGGTGATCCGGATAGTCCAGGGTGGTCATCTGGGTCATGCCGGCAATGGGCAGGCGAATGCCGTCGACTGATGCAAGCAAGGACGAGTCGAGGTCGGTGGCGATCATAAGAAACTCCTTACCAGGCTGAGGGGCTCTTTCACCTAGCTGAGGGCTCTTTCACCTAGCTGAGGGGCTCTTTCACCTAGCTGAGGGCTCGTGCCGGGCACGAAGCCCGGCAGCGTCAGGCAGTGGCATGTCTCAGGACGTCAGGGCGGCCCGCTCGGTGAAGTGGCGACGCTCGCGATGCTCGGCGCGCTTGCCGACGTTGAACTGGCTGACCGGGCGGTGGTAGCCCATTACGCGGGTCCACACCTCGCAGCGCTGGCGTTGTTCGGTGGGCAGGGTCTCGATGTTTGTCATGGGTTGGCTCCTTGCGGTGGTTTAAATGCTGTGTGAAGCACAGCGGTTGAGAATGCGCTCAGGCCGGACTGGCCGCGGCGCGTCTTGCCAGCAGTGCCTCGTCGCACTTGGGGCAGAACTCGTGTTCGCCGGCCAGGTAACCGTGCACCGGGCAGATCGAGAAGGTCGGCGTTACGGTGATGTAGGGCAGGCGAAAGCGTGACAGCGCAGTGTGCACCAGCTTGCGGCAGGCGGTGGCGCTGGAGAGCCGCTCGCGCATGTAGAGGTGCAGCACGGTGCCGCCGGTGTAGCGGGTCTGCAGCGGGTCCTGGTGAATCAGGGCCTCGAAGGGATCATCGGTGTGCCCCACCGGCAGCTGGCTGGAGTTGGTGTAGTAGGGCGCCTCCGGCGTACCGGCCTGAAGGATGCCGGGGTAACGCTCGGCGTCGGTGCGGGCGAAGCGGTAGGTGGTGCCCTCCGCCGGGGTCGCCTCCAGGTTGTAGAGGTGACCGGTCTCGGCCTGGAACTCCTGCATTCTGGCGCGTACATGGTCGAGCACTTCCAGGGCGAGCTGGCGCCCCTCCGGGGTGGTGATGTCGTAGCGATCGTCGGTGAAGTTGCGCACCATCTCGTTGAACCCGTTCACGCCCAGCGTCGAGAAGTGATTGCGCAGGGTGCCGAGGTAGCGCTGGGTGTAGGGGTAGAGCCCCTCGTCCATCCACTGCTGGATACACCCACGCTTGAGCTCCAGGCTGTCGCGGGCCAGTGCCAGCAGCCGGTCCAGCTCTTCGAGCAGCCCCGCCCGGTCGCCGGCGAAGCGATGGCCCAGCCGCGCGCAGTTGAGCGTCACCACGCCCAGCGAGCCGGTCTGCTCGGCGCTGCCGAACAGGCCGTTGCCGCGCCTGAGCAGTTCGGAGAGGTCGAGCTGCAGGCGGCAGCACATGGAGCGCACCATGTGCGGCTCCAGGTCCGAGTTGAGGAAGTTCTGGAAGTAGGGCAGGCCGTACTTGGCGGTCAGCGCGAACAGCCGCTCGGCGTTGTCGCTCTCCCAGTCGAAATCCGGGGTGATGTTGTAGGTGGGGATGGGGAAGGTGAACACCCGTCCCTGGCGGTCGCCGGCCTCCATCACCTCCAGGTAGGCGCGGTTGATCAGATCCATCTCGGCTTGCAGCTCGCCGTAGGTGAACGGCAGCTCCTTGCCGCCGACGATCGGCACCTGGTCGCGCAGGTCCGCCGAGCACACCCAATCGAAGGTGAGGTTGGTGAAGGGCGTCTGGTTGCCCCAGCGCGATGGCACGTTGAGGTTGTAGATGAACTCCTGGATCGCCTGCTTCACCGCAGGATAGTCGAGGGCGTCCTTGCGCACGTAGGGGGCCAGGTAGGTATCGAAGGAGCTGAAGGCCTGGGCGCCGGCCCACTCGTTCTGCAGCGTGCCGAGGAAGTTGACCATCTGCCCAAGCGCGCTGGAGAGGTGGCGCGGCGGGTCGCTCTCGGCGCGTCCCGGTACGCCGTTGAAGCCCTCGATCAGCAGCTGGCGCAACGACCAACCGGCACAGTAGCCGCACAGCATGTCGAGGTCATGGATGTGCAGGTCGCCTTCGCGGTGGGCCGCGCCGACTTCGGCCGGATAGACCTCGTCGAGCCAGTAGTTGGCGATCAGCTTGCCCGAGACGTTGAGGATCAGACCACCCAGGGAGTAGCCCTGGTTGGCGTTGGCGTGCACGCGCCAGTCGGCGCGTTCGAGGTATTCGTTGACGGTCGAGGCGACGTCGATGCGGCGCGGGCCGGCCTGGCGAATGGGGGCGTTCACCGTTATCTCCCTATATGTGCTGCTGTTTAGTGTTTCTATACACAACATATGGTGTGTGCAGGCTAGTGCCTTCGACAGCGAGAGGGAATGACCCAGATCAGAAAACGGCGAATTGCCGGTATCGCTAACGACGAGCCCCGCCACAGGGCGGGACTCGAAGACGGCCGGTAAGGCGTTCATTGCGAGCAGCGTCGAATAAGGTGATTTGGGCTTCCGATAGGTCGGTTAGCCGTTGCTAGCCGTCAGTAGTTCCCTAGTGGCCATGCCCATTGATACTTGTGATGACGTTATGTACGTCCTCGAGATAGTGAACATACTGTACGTACTGTTTGACGAACTCCCGGCCTTGCTCGGTGCTGTTGTCTGCTTGGCGTTTCGCCGCGAGGGTCGCTTCGAAGGCGGAGCGAGCATCGTGCTCGAACTTCTCTACGATACGCGCCAGGAAGGCGTCGATACTTCCCTCCTCGAGCGCACTGTCGGCGGCCTGAATTGCCGGGTCGATCTCTCCGGCCGGCTTGATCCCGGTGAAGGGGGCTCCCTCAGAAGCACGATGAATTTCCACCAGTTCGGAGAAGAGCTGTCGGTCGGCCAGTTCACGGGCACTTCCGCCCTTGCGACGCACTTCCAGGACCTTGTCGAAGATGGCCTTGACCTGGGCCTCGTCCTCGGCAGGAACCCATTTCAGGATCGGGGTGACATCACCCGACTCGAGCGCAGTTCTGGCTTCAGAGATGACCGGACCGTCGAGGGCATCGCAGTGGGCCATTGCGGGGGCAGCAAGGGCCAGGGTCAAGACGGAGGAAGTGGCAAGGGCGAGCAGCGTCTTACGCAGGGGTAGGCGAAGGTAGGTCATGATGGGTCTCCTTGGTTCAAGGGTTACAGCCGGTTGTGTGCTTCGGCTGTCCTTCATGCTACGGAGTCGGGGGATTCGAATCGTTCGCCAAGGCGATCTCGAACGCTTTCAAGAAAACGAAAAGAATTGCTGAAATCAAATACTTGTGGGTTCTGTTCTGTGGCGGCAAGAAGTCGTACTTCCTCTATTGCCGGTCGGTCCGGTCACTCGCCGTCAGCAGCCAATTGTCGTGCACGATATTCGCGCGGCGTCATGCCTGTCGCTCTCTTGAATGCCGTATTGAAGACCGACTTCGAGTTGAAGCCGGAGTCGTACATGACTTGTAGTATGGTCTGGTGGGTGTCGGCAGTCAGGCGCCTGCGCGCCTCGGCGATACGGTAATCGCTGACGAATTCGAAGAAGTTCTTCCCCAACCCCTGGTTGATGGCGCGTGACAGTTCCCGTGTGGGCACATTGAGCTGTCGAGATAGCTGTTGAACGGTCAGATTGGCGTCGAGGTAGGGTGAGGTGCGCTGCATATGATCCTTGAGCCTCATCAGCAGGTCGGCATTGGCCAGCTGGTCCGTTGTCATTTCCTTGCCGCTGGTTAGCAAGCGGGACTCTTCAGCACTGAGGCCC
Source organism: Halomonas sp. MCCC 1A13316 (assembly GCF_014931605.1). Taxonomy (NCBI): domain Bacteria; kingdom Pseudomonadati; phylum Pseudomonadota; class Gammaproteobacteria; order Oceanospirillales; family Halomonadaceae; genus Billgrantia; species Billgrantia diversa. The sequence goes on from NZ_CP053382.1 coordinate 166,523, forward strand.
GAGAACACTATGGGCTGTCGCAGGGCGTGAAGGAGCAAATAGTTGATGAACAGAAAGCCCGTTACCCCGCCCACTATCGATACCCACCATACGCTGGCGCTGCTCTTGAACACGTGCGCCGAAAGACAATAGACCAAGCTGATACTCCAGACGGCTGTATAGCCCAGCAACAGAGCACGTAGCCAAGCCAGCTGCTTGTTCTCGATGTTGGAGAATATTTGCATCACGCCTGTGCCAAAAGCCGTGATTTCGCGAATAGTGGCAATCAGATATCCGAGAAAGACCAGATGGATCGCTACTGCTAGGAGCGGTGAGGTCAATATTCCCGGATGATCGCGCTCCATCAGGATCTGACGCTTCAGTTCGTCCGGTTGAAGGTAGTACCCGACCAGGAAGATGGCACCGACGATCCAGAACAGAAGGGTATGGATCCAGTGCCCTGGAGTCAGGCGAAAGTCCTGATACATCAGAGATTTTGCATAAAGGAACAGCAGGCCCGCTTGCAGCAGGCCGATCAGTGTGCCCAGATAGGCCAGGTTGAGGAAACGCTGCGCCAGCCCCGTGCTGTAAAAGAAGACTTCGGCCAAGCCTGCAGCAAAGGCAAGCACTGTCGCCATCAGCAGGCGGTTGCTCAGTAAATGGCTGTTTTCAGGCGTTAGCAGGAAGCCGGCGAGCACGAGCGATTGCAGGATACTGGTCATTAGCAGGATGTCGGCCACGCTCAAGTACATTGTGTCACTCCGGCCAGCCTACTCGCGCAGCTCGATGCGTTCGAAGTTGGGCGCCAGGCGCTTGACCAGCCCGGCGAGCATGGCCCGAGGCGGGGCGCCTGGGACCGGCTGGCAGTAGGTCGGGTCGAGGCAGTCGAGGGTACGGGCCACCTGGATGGCGTAGCGGCGCACGCCGCAGTCGGCCAGGGTCAGTGCCAGACGCTCCACGTCGGCCAGATCAAAGTCGCGCCAATGGACGGTGGTACGGCACTCGAAGTTGACGCCGCTTTCGAGCAGCGCTATCAGACTCTGGCTGTTGCGCTGCCAGATACCCGACCGCCCGCAGATACGATCGAAGTCGCGCCCGCGCCCCTTTACGTCGAGCCCCACCCAGTCGAGGTGCGTCAGCAAGCTTGAAAGTCGTGCGGGGTAGGGGCCGGCGGTGTGCAAGCCCACCTTGAAGCCCATTGCCTTAACCTCACGAATGGCGATTGGCAGAGCATTGTGCAGCGTTGGCTCCCCGCCGCTGAAGATGACCGCCTCGAGTAGCCCCCGGCGCTCCTCGAGAAACTCCCGTACCGCCTGCCATTCGCACTCGGCGCCGCGTCGCGGTGGCATCCGCTGGCTATTGTCGCAGTAACCGCAGCGCAGCGGGCAGCCCTGCAGGAACACTACGCAGGCCAGGTGATCCGGATAGTCCAGGGTGGTCAACTGGGTCATGCCCGCCACCGGCAGGCGGATGCCGTCCAACGATATGGATATCGGGATCTCATCCGTGGCGATCAGGTTCATGGCGACCTCCGGAGGTGGCTGGGAAGCAGTCAGGGAATGGGCAGGCGCGTGTTGTCCATGCCCGGGCGGCCGTGCCAGTAACCGTCGCAGAACTCGGCCTCGACCAGCGCCAGTGGGTCGGCGGCGGGCAGCTCGCCGCGGCGCGCAGCGTCGAAAGCGGCGACCACCTCGGCCATGCCTTCGGCACGCGGGCTCAGGCGCGCCACCGCCACACCCATCGCGGCCATGTCGCTGACTTCATGGCGCAGGTCCTGGCAGGCACCGGAGAGGGTCTGGATGCCGTTCAAGGTGAAGACTTCCTTGGACTCCTGGGAGCGCAGCGTCAAGCCCTCGGGGTACTTCTGGCAGACGAACTGGCAGCGATCCTTGGGCTTCTGGTGGCGCCGTGCGGTGAAGCAGCGCGACGACCAGGCCAGCGGCAGGTGGCCGTAGGCGAACACCTCGCAGGGCTTATCGAGCCCTTCGGCGGCGCAGTCGGCGAGCAGCCGGTCGAGATCGTCGCGCGACATCTCCACCGGCGCCTGCCAGCGGCGCATGCCGGCTCGTGCCATCACGCCGATGGAAGCCGGGTTGTAGAGGTTCAGTGCGGCGCCAGCGACGAAGGGCAGGCCGGCGGCGGCCAGGCGCTGCAGCGCACTCTGGTCGTTGGCCTCGACGGTGAACTCACCGTTGTCGCACAGCTTGCGCAGGTCGCGCAGGTCGGCCTCGGACTCGATCAGGGTCTGGCTTGCCAGCACCACCTGCTTGCCGCTCTGGGCCAGCTCGCGGCCGATGCCGAGCCAGTCGTCGAGCTTCATGTCGCGCCGTCGCGAGCAGACGGACTCGCCCATATAGACGATCTCCACCGGCCAGTCGGCAGCTTCGCGGTAGAAGTCGGTGTAGCGCTCGCGGGTCCAGTAGAAAAGCACCGGGCCCAGGGCGAGCTGCAGGGAATCGGATGACATGAAACCTCCTATTTCCAGCGGCGTTCGTAGGCGCCCAGGGTGGTGGTGGCGCCCTCGGAGACTTCGCCCAAGCCGGCCATCCAGGCGGGGTCGGGGTGGAAGCGCTCGGGCGTGCGTTCCAGACGGTCCAGCGCCTGGCGCCAAATGCCGGCCACCTTCGACACGTAGGCCGGGCTGCGCTGGCGCCCTTCGATCTTCACCGCGCTGATACCCAGTTCGCGCAGCTCCGGCAGCAGCTCCAGGGTGTTGAGGCTGGTGGGTTCCTCGATGGCGTGATAGGTCTCGCCGCCGACATCGAAACGTCCCTTGCACAGGGTGGGGTAGCCGGCGCGCTCGCCGTCGCCGTAGCGATCGATCAACACGCCGTTGAGCCGGGACTCCAGCCCCTGCGGCGTCTCCTCCCAGCGCACGTGGGCCGCCGGCGAGCAGACCCCGCGGGTGTTGGGCGACTCGCCGGTCAGGTAGGACGACAGGTAGCAGCGCCCCTCGGCCATGATGCACAGGCTACCGAAGGCGAACACCTCGAGCTCCACCGGGCTCTGCTTGGCCAGGTCGCGCACCTGCGTAATGGAGAGCACCCGCGGCAGAACGGCGCGCTTGATGCCGAACTGATCGTGATAAAAGCGCAGCGCCTCATGGCTGGTCGCCGAGCCCTGTACCGAGAGGTGACGGGCGAGGTCGGGATGGCGCCCGGCGGCATAATCGAGCAGCCCCATGTCGGCCATGATCAGGGCGTCGACGCCGAGCTCGGCGGCCTGGTCCACGGCGCGGGTCCACTGGACCCAGCCGTCGGGCTGCGGGTAGGTATTGATGGCGCAGAACACTCGCTTGCCGCGGGCATGGGCGTAGTCGATGCCTTCGCGGGCGCGTTTGTCGGTGAAGTTGAGGCCGGCGAACTGCCGGGCGTTTGTGGCGTTCTGGAAGCCGAAGTAGACGGCATCGGCTCCTTCATCCACCGCCCGCTTCAGGGCCGGCAGGTTGCCGGCCGGGCAGACGAGCTCCATGTCGCTCTCCTCGCAGTCTGGATAAACCCGACCATGCTAGTCGACTATGGAGCGGCGGCTTTTGATGAGGGTCATGGCGAGGCGGGATATTCCTGGCGGGGGAGGGGAATCGCGGTATAAGATAGTAATTAGTTACTATCTTGCGAGGCCGGAAATGTCAGGAAAACGCAATCTAACCGCCGAAGAGCGCCGGGAACGTACTGTCGATACGGTCATCGAATTGAGCGCGCAGGATGATCCCGCCAATATCACGACCGGCAGCATCGCCAAACACATGCAGGTCACCCAAGGTGCACTGTTCCGCCACTTTCCCAGCAAGGACGCGGTCTGGGAGGCGGTCATCGGCCGGATAGCCGAGCGTATAATCAAGCGGCTGGATAGAGCCGCTGCCTCGGCAGATAGTCCTTTGGCTGCGCTTGAGGCAATGTTCCATGCCCATATCGCCTTCATTGTCGATCACCCGGGTGTGCCTCGGCTTATGATGGGGCAACTGCAGCATGCCCGGCCGACACCAGCCCGTCGTATGGTTCGCTCACTGCTGTTCCTCTACCGTGAGCGGATCGAGAAATTGCTGATCGAGGCACAGGAAGCCGGCGAACTGCCTCGAGAGCTGGATGTCGAGGCGGCAGCCACGCAGTTCATCGGCACCATACAGGGCCTGGTCGTGCAGTCGCTGATGATCGGCACCATGAACCATATAACCGAGCAGGCCCAAGGAGCGTTCGACCTTTACTGTAATGGCATCCAGAAAGAGCGAGGTACGCACCCATGACAGGCCTGGCTCAACGTCTGGTGCGTGTATTGGCGGTTGCCATTGGCCTGGTCATCGGCGTAGTGCTTCTTGTGATGTTTGTGTTCAACCGTCAGACCCCGGAGCACAGTGAATCCCCACCTGCCCCTAAGGCGGTGGCGGTGATCGAGGCACAGCCGCAGGTGTTCCGCCTCGAAGCGCGCGGCCATGGCGTGGCGCGCCCCGCCGAGACCTGGCAGGCGGTGGCCAACGTCTCGGGCCGAGTGGTGGAACGTCATTCACATCTGGAGAGCGGTGCCCTATTGCGCAAGGGCACCCTGCTGCTGGCCCTCGACCCGAGTCGCTATGAGCTGGCCATCGCTGAAGCCGAGGCGGAATTGACTCAGCTAGACGCAGAGGAGGCCAATACCCGGCGTTTGCTGGACCTTGAACGCCAGGCACTTGATCTCGCCGAGCAGGAGCTTTCCCGAATCGAGCGCCTGGCGAATACCGGTTCTGTCTCCACTTCTCAACGTGATGCTCAGCGCCGCAGCACGGTGGGGCAGCGCCAGGCGGTAGCCACATTGGAGAATGCCCTGGCCTTGCTGCCGGCCCAGCGCGAGCGGGCATCGGTTCGACTGGCCCAGGCGCGCCGTGACCTGGCGGATACCCGTTTCGTTGCGCCCTACGACTTGCGTCTGAGTGAAGTGAACGTAGAGCTACACCAGTTCGTAAGTGTGGGCCAGAGCCTATTCGAGGCGGATAGCTTGGCAGCTGCCGAAGTGGAGGCAAGGCTTCCTTTCAGCATGGTGCGACGCCTGCTGGGTAGTGTGGCGCCGGCCGAGCTCGAGCCCGGCTCCCTGGATCTGAGCGAGCGCATCGACCTTGATGCAATCGATGCGGAGCTGGAGCTGGTCGGAGCGCCCGGTGTGGGTTGGACAGGCCGGGTGGTGCGCGTGGCCAGCGGCCTCGACCCGGCCACCCGCGCCGTGCGAATAGTCGTCAGGGTCGAACATCCCTGGCGAGGTGCACGGCCTCCCGATCGCCCGCCTCTGCAGCGCGATATGTATACCCGGGTGCGGCTCACGGCCCCCGGTCCCGAGGCCTCGATGGTAGTGCCGGCGTCGGCGCTCCATCAGGGTGAGCTTTATCTGGCTGACGAGCAGGGTCGCCTGGTGCGACGCCCGGTCTCCGTGGCTTTTGAGCAGGGGGGGCTGGCGGTTATCGAGGCGGGCTTGGTCCCGGGGGAGCGCGTAATCCTCGATGACCTGCAGCCGGCCATCGAGGGAGTGGCGCTTTCCGTGCGTCGAGACGATGCTGCCGAGGCACGCCTGGCCGCCCTGGCCCGGGGTGAAACATCGTCGGGAGAGCGGCCATGATTCGCTGGTTCGCCGGGCATCCCACCGCTGCCAACCTGCTGCTGATCCTGCTGCTGGCCGCCGGATTGTTCGCCGCTCCCAACCTCAAGCGCGAGACTTTCCCCGATTATCGGCCGGTTGAGGTGTCCGTGGAGGTGGTCTACCGCGGGGCCAGCGCCGCCGACGTCGAGGATGCAATCTGCCGGCGCCTGTTCGATGCCGTCAAGGGCGTGGAATTCCTCGATGAGTTTGTCTGCGTGGCCCAGGACAACCTGGCCAGCGCCACCGCAACCATGGAGGCCGGTGGCGATGCCATACGCTTCATGAGCGAGATCGATACCGAAGTCGGTGCTATCACTGAGCTGCCAGCACGGGCCGAGCCCCCAGTAGTGCGCGAACTGCACCGCAGCGACCTGGTCGCCGCAGTCGCAGTAACCGCCGACATGCCCATTCGTCAGCTCGAGGAGTACGCCCTGCGCCTGGAAGAGCGCATCATGGCGCTGTCCGGCGTGGCGGACGTGGCAATCCATGGCATGTCCCAGCGCCAATGGCAGGTCGAGGTGCCCCGCGAAGTACTCGGCCAACATGGCCTCTCGGCTCGGGAGCTGGCGCAACGCATCTCCGCTCAGAGCCTGGATCTGCCGCTGGGCACGCTGGAAACGGCCAATCGCGATGTTTTGCTGCGTTTTACCGACCAGCGCCGCTCTATGACCGAACTGGCCGAGCTGGTGGTAGTTTCTGACGCCGGAGGTGGTGAGCTTACTCTGGGTGAGCTGGCCACCATCACCGAGGCCGGTGAGCGCGCGGAAGAGACGCTTCGCTTCAACAGCGAGCCAGCGCTGGTGCTGGAGGTGAGCAAGGCGCTGCGTGAAGATGCCCTGACGGTCAAGGAGCGGCTCGAGTCGCTGCTCGAGGACGAGCGTCATCGCTTCGACGGCGGTATATCGCTGACGCTGACCCAGGATGCGACCAGCATTGTCCGAGACCGCTTGCGGATGCTGGTGGATAACGGCTTGATGGGCCTGGTACTGGTAGTGCTCGTGATGAGCCTGTTCTTCCGCCCCCGCCTGGCGCTGTGGGCGGTGCTGGGTCTGCCGGCTGCCTTCATGGGCGCTTTCGCTGTGATGGCGTTCACCGGGCTGTCGCTCAACATGATCACCCTGGTGGCGCTGTTGATGGCCATCGGTATCGTCATGGATGATGCCATCGTCATCACCGACAACATCGCCTCTCATGCCTTGCACCGGAAGTCGCCGCTGGAGGCAGTGGTCGAGGGAACCCGCCAGGTGCTGCCCGGGGTGCTTTCGTCATTTCTTACCACGGTAGCAGTGTTCACCCCGCTCTCCTTCCTGGCCGGGGAGTTGGGTGCAGTGCTGGAGGTGCTGCCGGTAGTGCTGATCGCAGCTCTAATGGCGAGCCTCATCGAGGCGTTCTGGATTCTCCCTCACCACCTCAAAGGCAGCGTGGGGAGCCTGGGCGATGGTCACGACTCCCGCTTTCGGGCCGCCTTCGAGCGATATTTCGCAAATTTCCGCGAGGCCATCGGGGGGCTGGCCGACCGGGCGATCCGCTTTCGGCATGCGGTGTTGGGCCTGCTGCTGACGGTGATTCTGGCCTCCGCCGGCTTCATGGCCGGGGGGCACGTGGGTAGTGAGGCGATGCCGGATATCGATGGCGACGTGCTGGAGGCGCGCATCCTGATGCCCCAGGGGACGCCCCTGGCGCGCACCGAGGCGGTGGCCGAGCGGATCGAGACGGCGATGCGCGAGCTGGACGCGCGCTACTCACCCGAACAGCCGGAGGGTGCCTCCCTGGTCGAGGCGATACAGGTGCGCTTCAACCACAACCTCAGCGCCCGAGAGGCGGGCCCTCATGTGGCCACCGTCAGTGTCGACCTGCTCACCGCCGAGCGACGTAGTGTCACCCTCGATACGCTGACCGAGGCATGGCGGGAGGCTATCGGCAAGATCGAGGGCCTGCAGCGGCTTATCATCCAGGAACCCGGCTTCGGCCCCGCCGGGGTGCCGGTAGAAGTGCGCCTGGCCGGGGAGAACCTAGAAGCCATGAAGGCGGCGGCGCTGGAGCTGGGTGGCCATCTCGAGGGCTACGCGGCCGTCTACAACGTCATGGATGACCTGCGTCTGGGCAAGACCCAGCTGGCCTTCTCCATGGCCGAGGGTGCTCACGGTCTGGGGCTCTCCGCCGAGGAGGTGGCAGGCCAGCTGCGCGCGGCGCTGCTGGGTGAGATTGCCGATACCCAGCGCATCGGCGATCACGAGATCGAAGTGCTGATCCGCCTGGCCGAGGAGGACAGAAGCTCCCTTGATGATCTGGTGGACCTGACCATCGCTTTGCCGGGTGGGCGCCGGGTGCCCCTGGAGGTGGTAGCCAACGCCGAGGAGCGACGCGAATGGGCGCGCATCACCCGTATCGACGGGCGGCGTACCGTCACCGTGGAAGCCAACGTGGATGCACGCCAAGCCAGCGGCCAGGCTATCGTCGATGACCTCACCGGCAGCGGCTGGCTGGAGGATTTCCGAGCCCGCCACCCCAATGTGGCGGTCTCCTTCGAGGGGCAGGTGGCCAGCTCCGCCGAGACCGGCGGCTCCATCGGCCGAGGGCTGCTGATCGGCCTGGTGGGGATCTTCGTGATCCTCTCCTTCCAGTTTCGCAGCTACGTGGAGCCACTGATCGTCATGCTATCGATCCCGCTGGCCTTCATCGGCGCCATCTGGGGCCATGTGCTCATGGACTACTACCTCTCCATGCCGTCGCTGATCGGCGCGGCCTCCCTGGCCGGTATCGTAGTCAACAATGCCATCCTGCTGATCCACTTCATCAAGACCCATCGCGAGCGCGGGCTGGATGCGGTGGCGGCCGCTGGCCAGGCCAGCCGCGACCGGCTGCGCGCCATCCTGATCTCGTCCACTACCACCATCGCCGGGCTGCTGCCACTGCTGGCAGAAACCAGTACCCAGGCAGCGGCCATCAAGCCGCTGGTGATCTCGGTGGTGTTTGGCCTGCTCAGCGCCACCGTGCTCGTGCTTCTGGTGATCCCGGCACTCTACGTGCTGTTCGACGATTGGGGGTGGGTTCAGGCATCAGAGCGATCAACAGAGCAAACGCCGCGGAGCAACTCTCTTTAATTTTTCATTACAATCAGGAGAAAACATGCATTTATACAAGTGCCTTGCTCGGATAGTTCTGCTTCTCGTCTTTTCACTTCTTCCGGCTTGGCTCGTTGCTGAAGAAAAATCTGCTCCCTCCGAAGCGATGGAGAAGGAAAGTATCAGGGAGGATCTTGTGCTTCGCTCCATCATGCGTGAGCTTGATGAAAACATGCGAGATGTTGTTGAAGCCATATCCCGGGAAAACTGGGACGAGATAGCTGAAATCGCGCCCCTAATTGCCGACCATCCCGAGCCACCGTTCTCCGAAAAGACACGCATTTTGCGCTTTGTTGGAACCGATGCTGCTCTGTTCCGGAGCCATGACATGCAGGTGCATGATGCAGCGATGGAGATGGGCGAAAAGGCGCGTCAGGAGAATGGCGAAGCTGTGATTGAAGCCTTTTCTCGGGTGCAGAAACACTGTCTCGCCTGTCATCAGGAGTTCAAGGAAGAGTTCAGGTTGCACTTTTACGGAGAATGAATGGAACGCTCGGCCGAACAGTAGGAGGAGCCCCGTAGGCGCGTGATTCGACATGAACTGAAGCGGGCGCCAGCCAGTGACCAGGCGTATTACTACCGGCCCCGTAGATGAGTATTCATTTACGGGGCCGGCTTACGCCTTGCCAGTGCTGAGCTTTATGCTGCATCGAGTGGGCGGGACGGACCGAAGTGCTCGAAGTGGCGCCGATCTTCCTCGACGCCGAGCTCCGCCAAGGCCTGGTTCACCGCACTCATGAAACCCTGGGGGCCGACGAAGTAGCAGCGCGAGTTGGATGCGGGCAGGTAGTGTCTCAGCAGCTCGCGATCGAGGCGGCCGCAGTGGTCGGCATCCGCGCCGTGTTCGTGTATGGCGACGACCTTGAGCTTAGAGGGATGTACTTCGCGCATCGCGGCGACCTCCTGCCGGAAGGCGTGATGCTCGGCGTCGATGGCGGCATGAAGATAGACTACCTGCCTACCCTCGGCCAGCGCCTGGCGAGCCAGCGGCAGGATAGGTGTCTGGCCCACTCCACCGCTGATCAACAGCAGCGGCTCGTTGTCCCCCTGTAGCGTCAGCTCCCCGGCCGGAGGCAGAAGCTCCACGCTGTCGCCAACCTTCAGCACGTCGTGAAAGTGCCGGCTGGCTCGACCCTCGGGCTCACGCTTGATCGAGATCCGATACGTGCGGCCATTCGGTAGGTCCGAGAGGCTGTAGTGGCGATAGAGCGTCTCGCCCTCGATACCGAGCCTCACGCCGATGTACTGGCCGGGCTCATGGTCTGCCACTGGCCCCCCGTCCTCCGGCTCGAGTACGAAGGAGCGAATCACCGTGCTCTCCTGCCGGGTGGCCGCGATGCGGAAGCGGCGCAAGCCTCGCCAGCCTCCGGGCTGCTGGGCAAAGGCCTGGTAGCGTTGCTCCTCCAGCTCGATCAATAGGCCGGCCAGCTCCTCGTAGAGCGCAGACCACGCCTCGGCGATCTCGGGCGTCAGGGCATCGCCCAGCACTTCGTCGATGGCGGCCATCAGGCATTCGCCGACGATGGGGTACTGGTCGGGCTGGATGCCGAGCGACACGTGTTTCTCTACCACTGTGGCCAGCACTACCCTCGCCCTGGCGGGATCCTGGCGCAGCTGCACGTAGGCCAATACGGCGCCGGCCAGGGCCCGTTGCTGAGCACCGCTCTGCTGGTGCGCCTCATTGAACAGCGAGGCCACTCCGGGGTAGCGCTTGAACATCAACGGATAGAAACGCTGGGTAATGGCATCAAGGTGCTCTGCCACCACTGGGGCGGTGGCCTCGATGAGCTGCTCCTGCTGCGAGGTAAGCATGATGGTCTCCTTCGTCGGGGAAGTTATAATAAGCATATAAAATACTTGTTATGCCGCATGCTTACCTGAGGCGAATTGCCGCAGAGTCAAGCCAATCGATGGGGGATCGCAGGGAGTCGAGAAGCCAGGAGGGCTGCTACAAAGGCACTCCAGGCAGGAGTGCCGGGGAAAGGTCGGCCTTCGCATTCCACAACCATGCAGGGTTGATCGACGAGGCGTGGCGGCTATGCTATAAAAAGTATGTGAAATACTTCTTTTGTTCGTTAAAGGTTGGCGCCTGGAAGAGGAACGAGGAGGAGTGATATGCGGCGATACTTTGATGACCCCCAATGTGCCCATGCCCTGGGGAATGCTTTACTGCTCCTAGGGCTGGTATTGCTGAGTGTCGGTGTGGCGGGAGGCTACCTTATCGACGGCCGCCTGTCGCTGATCGCTCAAGTTCTGGCTCACGTACTGGTCATTCTCGGACCTACGTTGGTGAAGATCGGATACATACTGCGGATTAATGCCCGACATCGCCTACATCTCACCTATTGATTTGCGTTCGCCTGGCGACAGGGAAAACAGCCATGTTTAGCGTCCATCTCTATCGCTACCATCCCGAACACGACGCAGCGCCGCATATGGAAACCTATGAGGTCGAGGAGCGATTCCGCCAAGCGATGGTGCTTGATGTGCTCGAATACCTGAAGCATCAGGACACGACTCTGACCTATCGACGCTCCTGTCGTGAGGGGGTGTGCGGCTCGGATGGCTTGAACATCAACGGCAAGAATGGCCTGGCCTGTATTACGCCGGTCGCCGAGGCACTGAGCGGCACCGACATCCTGATCCTGCGTCCCTTGCCTGGTATGCCGGTCATTCGCGACCTGGTAGTCGATCAAGCACAGTTCATGCGCCAGTTCGAGAAGATCCGCCCCTGGTTGATCAACAACGAGCCAGCTATCGCCCGGGAGCGCCTGCAGAGCCCCGAGGAGCGCGAGAAACTCGACGGGCTCTATGAATGCATTCTCTGTGCCTGTTGCAGCTCGGCCTGTCCGTCCTGGTGGTGGAACCCGGTTAAATACATCGGTCCTGCGGGTTTGTTGCAAGCCTACCGCTTTCTGATCGATAGCCGCGATACCGCAACCAGCGAGCGCCTGGCCGACCTCGATGACCCCTTCAGCGTGTTCCGCTGTCGACAGATCGCCAACTGCACCTGGGTGTGCCCCAAAGGGCTCAACCCGTTGAAGGCGATCGGTCAAATCAAAGCCATGTTGCTGAAACACGGAACCTGAGGAAGACGCTGCCTGATGCGAATTACGGTAACTAGTGTCTAGAGCGCCCAGACCAGCGCCAACAGTATTCCCCATGCCATCAGTCCGAAGGCCATCACCGTGTAGGTGGCCGACATCACCATGACATCGTCATCCTCGCGCTCCGCGAGCGCCTGCAGGCCATGGTAGACCAGCCCGCATGACAGCATCATAGCCAATAGAACGCCGCAAACGATGAAGACCATGTCGGGAACGAACAGCGTCAGCGAGGAGAACCACAGCGGCAGCGGCACCATGGCAGCCAGGAAGAAGGCATCGCGATAGCTGAGCCGCAGGCGGTGGGCATTTGCCACGCCGTGGATCAGCCAGCTCATCACCACGAAGGTGAGCAGCTCGGCGGTGAACAGTGCCGGGGCGATAATTGCCCAGGGGCGATCGGCCAGGCCGGACAGCAGGGCATCGCCGTGCCGGTAGATGGCGTAGTGCAGCATGACCGGCGGCAGCAGCGACAGCGGTAGTACCACGCGCAGGATCAAGGCATTGAGTGGAGGACGCTCGCGTCGCAACTGCTGCCAGCCTCCCTCTCGCGTGAAGGGAAGCTGCAGAATCAGGGAAATGTTCATGGTTATGCCTATGCCAGTGTTATGTCGTGTCGTTTTTACATGCAGTGCTGCTCATTCGCTGAAGAGGGATTAATACGCCCAGACAATGGCCATTAGCAGCCCCCAGGCCAGAACACCGCCAGCCATGACGGTATAGGTCGCAGACATTGCCACGACATCGCTATCCTCGCGATGGCACAGGGCCTGCAGGCCGTGGTAAATCAGGCTGCAGGAAATCCCCAATGCCGCTATTGCCACCAACGTATTGAGCAGCACGCTAGGAATTAGCAGGGCCAGCGAGGCGGACCACAGCGGCAACGGCGCCAGGGCCGCAAGCAAGTAAGCATCGTGGTAGTCGATTGACATGTCATCGCTATTGACCACTGCATGAATCAGCCATCCCATCACGAAGAAAGTGAGCAGCTCGGCGAGAAACAGGATCGTGGTGATGTAACGCCATGGACGCTCACCGAACCCAGCAATGAAGGTGTCTCCATAGTGCGTGCCGGCGTAATAGAGCAGCACGGGAGGAAGCAGTGACATGGGCAATACCACCAGCCAGACCAACTTCGGAATGGAGGGGCGTCCTTGACGCAGTTGCTGCCAACCGCCTGCGCGGGTGAAGGGGAGCTGCAGAATTATCGCGAGATTCATGGCGGACACCCCAGTCGAGATTTTTATATCATGTTATGATATTGTTTATGCGCCAAATCGGGATATGTCAAGACCCACCTTGTAACGGAGAGCGGCTCGATGTCCGAGCATGATTCATCTGAAGCGGTATCCAGCCACTTGACCAAGCAGGATTTCGAGCGACTTTCCCACTTTCGCCACCAGCTGCGCTGTTTCTTGCGGTTCAGCGAAGATATTTGCCAGCAGCATGGTCTCACCTCGCTGCAGTATCAGCTGCTTCTGCATCTAAAGGGGTTTACAGGGCGGGAGTGGGCCACGGTGGGGGAGCTCGCCGAACGGCTCCAGGCCAAGCATCACGGCACCGTGATGCTGGTCGATCGCTGCGAGCAGCTCGGCCTTGTGCAGCGTAGCCCCGGACGCAACGACCGGCGACGCAGCGAGGTACACCTACTGCCGAAGGGGGCGCAGCTGGCGGAGCGGATTGCCCAGGAACACCAGCCCGAACTGCGTCACCTGCAGGAAGAATTCACGTTACCGGGCTGGCCCGAGCTGCAGGATGAATAGTACCGACTGATGTCACCACTCGCATCATGAACGAGACGGTACAGGGCCGACCGCTCGCCGATGCAGAGATCGTCAGTATCATTCGCGATTGGACGGTGGGTGAGTTGGGTACCATCGCTGCAAGTGTGGGAATACTGGTGCGCTACCTGGCTGAGCATTCAACGTTGCAGGCCAGGCTGCGCGGAGAGCCGGAGCTGTTACCAACGGCCATCGACGAGATATTAAGATTGGATGCACCGCTGATATCCAATCGGCGCGTGACCAGGCAGCCGGTAGAGATTGGCGGGCGGCAGATACCGCCGGAGAGCGACTGACGATTCTGTGGGGCTCGGCGAACAGAGACGAGGCGGTCTTTGGCGATCCGGATGAGCTTCGGTTGGATCGGGACCCCCAGACCAACCTGCTCTACGGCGCCGGCATCCATGTCTGTCCCGGTGCACCCTTGGCGCGCATGGAGTTGCGCCTGATCATGGAGGCGCTGCTCGCCGATACCCTCCACCTGGCCTTGATAGCCGACAAACCGGCGGTTCGGAACAAATTTCCTGCCGGTGGTTACTCATCGGTACCCGTCAGGGTGACACGCTGAACCATCGGCCGGCCCTCTGTGGCCGGCCGATCGGCATCGTTCATAGCCCGATCTGGTGAGCCCGATGGGTAAAGAATATCCCGCTGGGCGATTCGGCGGTTAGACGCGCCAGCTCCTCGAAGGTGTGCGTGTCGTAGACCACGACCTGGTCGCTGTCCCGCGCCGAGATCCAGATGTGCTCGCCGCGCGGGGTAAACTCCTTGTGCAGGATCGATTCCCCCGGCGCCAGGGTCTCGACCACTTCGAGGCTCTGAGTATCGATCACCTGAACCCGGCCGTTGTCGGGGTGGGCGAAGGTGACCCACACCTGGCGCTCATCGGGGCGGCTCATGACGAAGATTGGCTGGCCCTGCACCGGGATGCGCCCCACCAGCGACCAGTCGTCGCTGTCGGCGACCAGTACCTCGTGACGCCCCACCGCGGGGAAGAAGGCGAGATCGCCGGCCATCGCCCAACCCTCCAGGTGGGGCATCTTGTAGACCGGCAGGCGCTCCTCGCCGCGGCCGTAGTCGGGCAGGATGCGCTGTACGCCATTCTCGGGGTGCCACAGGTCGAGCAGCGCCATGCCATCCTCGCCGAACAGCCCGGCAATGTAGTAGCGCCCGTTGGCGGTAATCAGGGCGTCGTACGGCTCCTTGCCCACGTCGCGGTACTTGTCGAGCACCGGCTCGTCGCCGCTCATGTCCAGGGTCCAGATCTCGCCGGCCTCGAACAGGCTGAAGACGAAGCGATTGCCGGGGGCATCGACCAGGCCCACGACCTTGGCTTGGGCGGTGGTGCCGTCCGGCGTCGCGTAGTCGGCCGGCACGTCGGCCACCAGCTCCAGCGTCTGGGTGTCGAAGACCTTCACCCCGCCCGGCTCATAGTTGCCCACCGCCACGAAACGGCCATCCTGCGAGATGGCGCCGCCGATGCTGTTGCCCGACTGGATGATGCGAGCGTCGATCTCGCCGGTGAGCAGGTCGAGCTTGGTCAATCCGCCGTCGCGGCCGAAGACGAAGGCGTGGCGCGCATCGCGGGTGAATTTCACCGAGGCGTGGGAGAGATCGCCGAAGCCTTCGACGTGGCGCAGCACCTCGCGGCGGGTGGTGTCGACCAGTGCCACGCTGCCGGTGGCGCGCTCGATCACTACGCCCAGGTCGCCGGTGCCGCGCAGTTCGGGCGCTGGCTCGGCGCTGGCCTGAACGCTCAGCAGGGCCAGGGCAGCGGCGACGAGCAAGGGTTTGAAAGGGAGAAGCGGCATAGGATCACTCCTGTTCGCCGGGGCGCGGCGGGGCGGCCAGCGTCTCGAGGGGGTTGTCGGTCTGCAGATGTTCGGCCAGCCAGCGTGCGTCCGCGTCGCTGATCAGCGCCTTCCAGCCCGGCATGGCACTGCCGGGGATGCCCTGCAGGATGATGTGGGCCAGCGCCTCGCGGCTGAAGGTCGCCATACGGTCGCGCGGCAACGACGGGCCGAGGCCGCCGCGCAGGGTCATGCCGTGGCAGGAACCGCAATCCTGGTAGAGAAGCGTCTCGAGTTCCTCCTTGCGCTCGGTGGAGAGCGTGCCGTCCGCCAAAACTGCCACCGGGAACCAGCAGAACGCCAGCATCAGCAAAAGGTTGAAGGCGGGCATAGGCATGCAATCTCCTCGGGGCGTGGCGGTACCAAGTGTTGTGGCTGATATCAGTGTCTCTGCTGGCACTCGGGCGTGCCTTGACGGGGGTCAAAGCGTTGGCATGAATGGCCCGAGAAGCATGATCTTGACAGGCTCGCAATGTCTCTTTGGAGGTAAGTCGGAGGCCCTTTGACACAGGTCAACCTTGCAAAGGAAAGCAGCGCAAAGCTCGTTAAATATGCATGAATTATACGTGTTAATAAGCCAATCTTTGGGGCATCAAGCATCCGGCAGTCCCATTTGGGGTAGCCATCCGGCCAAAGTCAGCAACGACTCGACCATGACCTGGCGACAGCCCACTCAAGGATCATGACAGAGGTAGAACGATGATGAGCGAGAACTGTTATCTCAAATCTCTGGCGGTGGCGGTGAGCATAGGTGCGTTGGGCATCGGCGCGGCTAAAGCTCAGGATGGCCATGAGGATATCGATGAGGCCAAGAGTGCCTATCAAGGTACGCCCTCAACTGTTGACCCAGCTTCCGCCAGGGTGGTTCGCACCCCCGGGGCGCCGGACCTGACCGAGGCCGAGTTCGAGCAGGCCAAGCAGATCTACTTCCAGCGCTGCGCTGGCTGCCATGGTGTGCTGCGCAAGGGCGCCACCGGCAAGCCACTGACCATCGACATCACCCAGGAGCGTGGCCTTGAGTATCTCAAGGTCTTCATAAACTATGGTTCTCCGGCTGGCATGCCCAACTGGGGAACCTCGGGTGATCTCACCGAGGAAGAGGTCGAGCTGATGGCCAAGTACGTTATGCATGAGCCGCCGGTGCCGCCGGAGTTCGGCTTGGCCCAGATGATGGATACTTGGCAGGTGATCGTTCCACCAGAGGATCGCCCCACCGAGAAGATGAATCAGCTGGACCTCGACAACTTGTTCTCTGTCACCCTGCGTGACGCCGGTCAGGTCGCCTTGATTGACGGTGGGACCAAGGAAATCGTCAAGGTGCTCGATACCGGCTATGCAGTGCACATCTCTCGCATGTCCGCCTCAGGTCGTTACATCTTCGTCATCGGTCGTGACGCCAAGATCGACATGATCGACTTGTGGATGGAAGAGCCGGATATCGTAGCCACTCTCAAGATTGGCATGGAAGCGCGCTCCGTAGAGACTTCCAAATATGAAGGATATGAAGACGTATACGCCATTGCCGGTGCCTACTGGCCTCCGCAGTACGTGATAATGGATGGCCAGACCTTGGAGCCGTTGAAGATCGTCAGTACTCGTGGCATGACGGTGGGTGAACAGGAGTATCACCCGGAGCCACGCGTAGCGGCCATCGTGGGGTCTGAGCAGCACCCCGAATTCATCGTCAACATCAAGGAAACCGGCAAGGTCCAGCTAGTCAACTATGAGGATCTTAATGCCCTCTCCATAGTAGAGATTGCCACTTCTCGGTTCTTGCATGACGGCGGCTGGGATGCTTCGGGCCGTTACTTCCTCACCGCTGCCAACGAGTCCAATCAGATCGTGGTCATCGACGCTAAGGAGCGTGAGCTTGAGCAGATCGTTGATGTGGGCCAGACCCCACACCCGGGACGCGGAGCCAACTTCGTCGACCCCGATTTCGGGCCGGTGTGGGTCACCAGCCATCTAGGTGATAACACCATCTCGCTAATTGGCACCGACCCGGAAGGACATCCAGATAACGCCTGGAGAGTGGTGCGCACACTGGAAGGCCAGGGCGGCGGTTCGCTTTTCGTCAAGACCCACCCGGAATCCGAGAACCTCTACGTCGACACTGCTCTCAATCCCAACGAGGCGATCAGTCAGAGTGTCGCGGTCTATGACATCAACGACCTGAACGCCGGCTACGAGGTGTTACCGATCGCCGAGTGGGCGGACCTGGGTGAAGGGCCAAAACGGGTAGTCCAACCCGAGTACAACAGGGCCGGCGACGAGGTTTGGTTCTCGGTGTGGAACACCATGAATCAAACATCCGCGATTGTGGTCATCGACGATGAGACCCGCGAGCTGGAGGCGGTGATCAAGGACGAGCGTCTGGTCACTCCGACCGGCAAGTTTAACGTCTACAACACGCAGCACGATATCTACTGACCTGAACCGGCGGCGGGCCCTGGTCCGCCGCCATTCGCCGTTAGCAAGTGAGCTGGGCCAATGCCTTGTCAAATTCCCGATTTCGATGAGTTGGACCGCCGCCTCATCGATGCCTACCAGCGCGATTTGCCGCTATGCGAGCGCCCCTTTGCCGCCATGGCCGAACGCCTGGGCGCGAGCGAGGCCCAGGTCGTCGAACGTCTCCAGTCCCTGCAGCAGCGCGCAGTGCTCAGCCGGGTGGGGCCGGTATTCGATCATGCTCGGGCCGGCGCCAGCCTGCTGGCGGCAGTAGCGGTGCCCGATGCCGAGCGTGATGCGGTAGCGGCGGCGATCAATCGCTCGCCGGGTGTCAATCACAACTACGCAAGAGAGCACGACTACAACCTCTGGTTCGTGATGACGGCCGCCGATGTAATGCAGCTCGAGGCGCGCCTGGAGGCACTGGAAGAGGAACTGGGCCAGCCGCTGCTGCGCCTGCCGATGGTCGAGGGTTATCACATCGATCTCGGCTTCCCCATTCCCTGGGCCGAGTTGGAGGCGCCATGAGCCTGACGTCACCGCATCGCGATACCCATGGTGAGGTCGACCCGCAGCGGCTGCGGGCTCTGCTAGAAGGTGGCCTGCCGCTGACCGAACGACCGTGGCAAGCGCTGGCCGAGCAGTGCGGCATGAGCGAGGCCGAAGTACTGGCCTGGGTCGAGCGCTGGCAGCGGGAGGGGTTGATCAAGCGGATGGGATTGGTCGTTCGCCATCACGCCCTGGGCATCCGCGCCAACGCCATGGTGGTGTGGGACCTGCCCGATGCTGCCGTGGCCGAGGTAGGGCGCCGCCTGGCAGCGGAACCTGCGGTGACGCTCTGCTATCGCCGTCGGCGTTGCTCGCCCGAGTGGCCCTACAACCTGTTCTGCATGATCCATGGAACCCGGCGTGAACGTGTGCTGGCGGTGCTGGGCGACATTATCGAGCGCCAAGAGCTGCAGGACATCCCTCACCGCGTGCTGTTCAGTCTCAAGGCCTACAAGCAGTGCGGTGGCCGCTATACCCGCGAGGATCAGCCATGAACGTTGCCCGTGCCCACCGGCCCGAACCGGCCGAGTTGGACGCAGCCGACCGCCGCATCGTCAACCGCCTGCAGGAGGGGCTGCCGCTGGTGCCGTCGCCCTATGCCGCCGTTGCCGCCGAGCTCTCGCTCTCCGAAGGGGAACTGCTCTACCGCCTGGAGCGGCTGCTGGAGGCCGGGGTGCTCAGCCGCTTCGGACCCATGTATCACGCCGAACGCCTGGGCGGCGGCCTGACGCTGGCGGCCCTCGAGGTGCCGGAAGACGATTTCGAACGAGTGGCCGAGAAGGTCAACGCTTTCCCCGAGGTGGCCCACAACTACCGCCGCGAGCATCGCCTCAACATGTGGTTCGTGCTGGCCACCGAAACGCCGCAGCGCATCGCCGAAGTGATCGAAGCGATCGAGGCCGCCACCGGTCTGGCCGTCTTCAACATGCCCAAGCAGGAGGAATTCCATGTCCGTCTCCACCTGCCCGTCTGAACCGGCACCCGCTGCAGGCTTCGTGGATGGCCTGGACCCACTCGACCGCGACATCGTACTGGCCACACAAGGCGGTCTGCCGCTGGTGCCGGACCCTTGGAGCGCAGTGGGTAAACCGCTTGGCCTTGCCGGAAACGAGGTACGCGCACGCATGCAGCGCATGATCGACAGCGGCGTGATTCGGCGCATCGCCGCGGTGCCCAACCACTACCGCCTGGGCTACGTGGCCAATGGCATGACCGTATGGGATGTCGACGATGCCCATGTCGAGCGCCTGGGGCGAGAGGTGGCCGGGATCCCCGGCGTGAGCCACTGCTACCGGCGCCCGCGTCACCTGCCCGAGTGGCCCTATAACCTGTTCGCCATGCTGCACGGGCGCAGCCAGGGCGAAGTGGAGCAGCAGGCCGAGGCGCTGCGCGAGCGGCTCGGCGATGCCTGCCGCGACCATCGCATCCTGTACAGCTCACGCATTCTCAAGAAGACCGGCCTGCGGCTTGCCCGCTCGTCCGGCCGGCCGCGCTGAGGCTGACGCCGCGCCCAGAGGAGGTTTCCATGTTCCGTGTCACCCGCTACGTCAAGTCGCTGCTCGAGCCTAACCCTCCCGGTCTTGAAACGCTGGGGCCCGCCCGCAAGCCCCCCGGTCCGGTGGTGATCTGGAACCTGATCCGACGCTGCAACCTGACCTGCAAGCACTGCTATACGGTGTCGGCGGACATCGACTTCAAGGGCGAGCTTTCCACCGAGGAGGTCTTCCGCGTCCTCGACGACCTCAAGAGGTTTCGGGTGCCGGCGCTGATCCTCTCCGGCGGCGAGCCGCTGATGCGTCCGGACATCTTCGAGATTTCCCGGCGCGCCAAGCAGCTCGGCATCTACACCGGTCTCTCCACCAACGGCACCCTGATCGACGAGAGCAACATCGCGCGCATTGCCGAGTGCGGCTATGACTACGTGGGGATCAGCATCGACGGCCTCGAAGCGACCCATGACGAGTTCCGCCGCCGCCAGGGCGCGTTCCGCGAATCTATGCACGCCGTCAAGCTGTGCAAGCAGCACGGCATCAAGGTGGGGCTGCGCTTCACCCTGACCCAGCAGAACTACGAGCAGCTCGACGACATCCTGGCGCTGATCGCCGAGCACGACGTCGACAAGTTCTACCTCTCGCACCTCAACTACGGCGGGCGCGGCCACCGCCACCGCAAGCAGGACGCCTGGTACCAGATGACCCGCGACGCCATGACCCGGCTGTTCGACCACTGCCGGGCCGAGCTGGAAAGCGGCATCGAGCGCGAGTACGTCACCGGCAACAACGACGCCGACGGCCCCTTCCTGCTGATGTGGGCCCGCGAGCATTTCCCCGACCGCGCCGATGCGCTGGAACGGCGTCTGATCAACTGGGGCGGCAATGCCTCGGGCGAGCATATTGCCAATATCGACAACCTGGGCACGGTGCACCCGGATACCTTCTGGTGGGATCACGACCTCGGCAACGTGCGCAATCGCCCATTCTCGGAGATATGGCGCGATACCCAGGATGAACTGATGCAGGGCTTCCGTCAGCGCCCCAGGCCGCTGAAGGGTCGCTGCGCGGAGTGCCGCTTTCTTTCCATCTGCAACGGCAACACCCGCGTGCGGGCATGGAAGGTCACCGGCGATCCCTGGGAAGAGGACCCCGGCTGCTACCTCAGCAACGAAGAGATCGGCGTCGAAGCAGGCCGAGAGCGTCGCGTGACCGCGCCCTCCGCCATCCAGGCCGTTGAGCTCTGATGGAAAAGCGCCGACATGAAAGAGTGTTGCCACAAAAAAGATTGCAAGACCGCGTTGACGCTTCGGGGAGAGGCCGACCATGACCATACATAGCCATTCGCGACACCTGGGCTTTGCCCTCGACGAGGCACCGCTGGCGCCCGGCGAGGTCGCCATCGTCGGCGCGGGGCCGGGCGACCCGGGCCTGCTGACCCTGCGCGCCCTGTCGCTGCTGCAGCAGGCCGACTGCCTGGTCTTCGACCGGCTGGTGTCGCAGGAAGTGCTGGCCATGGCGCGTTCGCAGGCGAAGCGCTACTACGTGGGCAAGGCCTCCAGCCATCACTCGCTGCCCCAGGAGGAGACCAACGCCCTGCTGGTCAAGCTGGCCCGGGAAGGCAGGCGTGTGCTGCGGCTCAAGGGCGGTGACCCCTACATCTTCGGCCGCGGCGGGGAGGAGGCCGAGCACCTGATCGAGTGCGGTATCAGCTTTCGCGTGGTGCCTGGTATCACCTCGGCCTCGGGCTGCTCGAGCTACGCGGGCTTTCCGCTGACCCATCGCGACCACGCCCAGAGCGTGACCTTCGTTACCGGCCATGCCAAGGCCGACGGAGAACTGGCATTGAACTGGTCCGCGCTGGCGGTGCCGCATCACACCGCGGTGTTCTACATGGGCCTGGCCAATGCCGCCCTGATCAGCCGAGAACTGCAGCGCCACGGTCTGCCGGCGGACCATCCGGTCGCCCTGGTGGAACGCGGCACGACCCCCGAGCAGCGCCACGTGCTGACCACACTGGGCGACCTGGAGGAAGCGATCGAGCGCGAAGCGCTCAAGCCGCCGACGTTGATCGTGGTGGGCGAGGTAGTTCGCCTGGCCGACACCCTGGCGCCGGGCATGACGCGGCTCACCCGCCTCGCTGCCGATAGCCTCGATGCGAGGAGGCTGGCACTGTGATGCGGCCCACACTGTTGCTCTGTGCCCTGCTGGGATTTGCCCTGCCGGCCTGGGCCGACGCAGCTGACCCCGCCATGCTCTACAACCAGCACTGTTCGGCGTGCCATGGCGTCGGCCGGCTGGGTGGCATCGGCCCCGCGCTGCTGCCCGACAACCTCTCCCGGCTCAAGCCGGCCGAGGCCGTTGAGGTGATTCGCGAAGGGAGGCCGGCCACGCAGATGCCGGCCTACGGCGAACTGCTCGGCCTGGCCGAGGTCGAGGCACTTGCCGAGTGGATCTACGAGCCGCCCGAGGTCGCACCGAACTGGACCGCTGAGGACATCCTGGCCAGCCACGTGGTCAATCACTACTACGGTACGCTGCCCGACGAACCGGTGTTCGAGGTGGAGGACCTCATGAACCTGTTCCTGGTGGTGGAGATCGGCGACCATCATGTCAGCCTGATCGACGGCGATCGCTTCGAGCGCATCGCTCGCTTCCCCAGCCGCTACGCCCTGCACGGTGGACCCAAGTACTCGCCCGACGGCCGCTACGTCTACTTCGGCTCCCGCGACGGCTGGGTGACCAAGTACGACATCTACAACCTGGAGGTCACCGCCGAGGTGCGCGCCGGTATCAACATGCGCAACATCGCCGTCTCCGCCGACGGACGCTACGTGCTGGCCGGCAACTACCTGCCACACTCCGTTGTGTTGCTCGACGCACGCAACCTCGAGCTGATCGCATCCATTCCGGTGGAGGGACTCGACGGCGACACTTCGCGGGTCAGCGCCGTCTACACCGCACCGCCGCGCAACAGTTTCGTCGTCGCGCTCAAGGATATCCCCGAAGTGTGGGAGATCCGCTGGCCCGAGGAGCTGGCCGAGGGCGACGAGCCGCTGGTCGGCGATTTCGCCCTGCACCGCATGGCCGCGCCCGACTACCTCGACGACTTCTTCTTCGATCCCGAGTACCGCTATCTGGTGGGCGCGGCCCGCGGCGGCCAGGGCGGTCAGGTGTTCGACCTGGACAGTGAAGCCAAGGTCGCCGACCTGCCGCTGGAAGGCATGCCGCACCTGGGTGCCGGGATCACCTGGGAGCTCGACGGGCGCCGGGTAATGGCGATGCCGCACATCGATCGCGGCCAGGTGTCGGTGTTCGACATGACCGACTGGTCGCCGATCGCCCAGATCGAGACCGATGGCCCGGGCTTCTTCATGCGCAGCCACGCCAACTCGCCCTACGCCTGGGTGGACGTCTTCTTCGGCCCCAACCACGACCGCATCCATGTGATCGACAAGCGGACCCTGAAGATCGTCGAGACGCTGGTGCCCGAGCCGGGCAAGACCGCCGCTCACGTCGAGTTCGACCGTCGCGGCGAGACGCTGCTGCTGAGTATCTGGGACGAAGACGGCTACCTGCTGTGGCTCGATGCCAATACGTTGGAAGAGCTGGGACGCATGCCGATGAACAAGCCCTCAGGCAAGTACAATGTGTGGAACAAGACCCAGTACGAGGAAGGCACGAGTCATTAAAAAGAAGCATTCTTGATACTTGTCATGACGGCACCCGGTGTGTGCCCGCATAATGGCTTTGTCCTAGCATTCAAGTCGGGTATACGCCATGAACACTTCTCCTCCCGTCGACCGCCAGCCGCGCCTGCCCATCGCGCAGCTGGCCTTTCGCCCGTTCTTCCTGTTGGCCTCGCTGTTCAGCGTGCTGGCGATGGTAGTGTGGTTCGCGTTCTGGCACGGCGATATCCTGCTGCGACCCCACGGCGGGCTGATGTGGTGGCACCAGCACGAGATGATCTTCGGCTTCGGCGCCGCCGTGGTGGTCGGCTTCCTGTTGACCGCGGTGCAGAACTGGACCGGTCGCAAGAGTGTGAGTGGTGCGCCGCTGCTCGGCCTGGTAGCGCTGTGGCTGGCGGCGCGGCTGCTGCTGGCGTATCCCTCGGGCCTGCCGACCTGGCTATTGGCGACGATCGACCTGGCGTTCTTGCCGCTGGCTGCGCTGATCATGGCGCGCCTGGTAGTAGCCGCCAAGCTGTGGCGCAACCTGATGTTCGTGCCGGTACTGCTGCTGCTGGCCACGGCCAACCTGGCCATGCATCTCGGCGTTGCCCTGGGCAAGGTCGAGCTGATCCGCGAAGGGGCCTACCTGGCCGTGCTGTTGATCGCTGTGTTGATGGTGCTGCTGGGCGGCCGGGTGATCCCTTTCTTCACCTCGCGCAAGCTGGGGCGGCCGCAGCTGGCGCCTATCCCGAAGCTGGAGAAGCTGACTCTTGCTTCGGTACTGGCGGTGGTACTCCTGCAATTGCTGACGCTCGCCGGCGTGGCGCTGCCCGCTGCACTGCACGCATCGGTGATGCTGGTGGCGGCGCTGGCAAGCGCGGTGCGGCTGGCGCGCTGGGAAGGGCACCGTACGCTGCACGAGCCGCTGCTTTGGGGGCTGCACCTCAGCTACGCCTTCGTCCCGGTCGGATTGGCGATGTGGTCGATGGCGCTGCTGGGTGCCTTCCGCGTCGAACTCGCCGTGCATGCGCTGGCCATCGGCGGCATCGGCTCCATGATGCTGGCGATGATGGCGCGAGTGTCGCTCGGCCATACGGGGCGCGTGATTCGTACCCTGCCGGGCATCGGAGTGGGCCTCGGCTTGATGTTCGCTGCTGCCCTGCTGCGCTCGCCGATACTCGCCGCCTTCCCGCAGATCTCCCATTGGATCTACAACCTGAGCATCCTGTTCTGGTGTATCGCCTATCTCATCTTCCTGTTTCACTATACGCTGCCGCTATTGAGCGCTCGTGTGGATGGCCAAGAGGGCTAAACGGGCGAAAGGGATAACCGGAGCCAGTCGATGATCGAACACTATGCATTGATCAAGCACCTGCACATGACCACCGCGGTGCTGAGCATTGCCTTCTTCCTCGTCCGGGCCTGGTGGTCGGTGCGCGAGATCACATTGCTGCAGCGGCGCTGGGTGAGGATATTGCCCCACGTCAACGACACCCTGCTGTTGGTGCTGGGCCTCACGCTGATGGTGATGCTGTCGATGTGGCCGCACCAGCACCCCTGGCTAGCCGCCAAGCTGCTGGCCCTGTTCGGCTACATCCTGCTGGGCACGGTGGCGATCAAGCGCGGGCATACGCCTTTCACCCGCGCTCTGGCGGCCTTGGCTGCAGTTGTCGTCTTTTGCTACATGCTGGGAACGGCGCTCACAAAGGATCCTCTTTTCTTTTTGCCGACTTAGCGTCTCTCATGAAACGGAATGCTCCCTTTCCTTGCGGTAATGAACTTCTATACTGAGGCGCACGTGTAGAAATTCAGCAATAAGAACGAGGAACGGCAGCATGTCCAACCACGATCTTCCCTCCGGCGCCGGCAAGGTGGCCGATGACTATCCCGAGGTGTGGCGCGCATTCGCCTCGCTGGGCAAGGCCTGCGCCGAGTCCGGTCCGCTGGATGCCCGCACGCGGCGCTTGATCAAGCTGGCACTGGCCGTGGGCGGCGGCTCCGAGGGGGCCGTGCACTCTCACATGCGTCGCGCCATGGAGGAGGGCATCGAGCCCGAAGCCTTGAAACAGGTGGCCATGCTGGCGATCCCGACCCTGGGACTGCCGGCCGGGGTGGCGGCGTTGACTTGGATCGAGGACATCACTGACGCCAGGCGCTAGGGAGCGCAGGCAATACGCCTAGCCGTTCGGAGGATGCCTCGCCCGCCTGCGTCATTCGGACGCAGGCTGCCTGAGCCCGCTATTTGCGCTGCTTTCGCGCTTCTTCATCCTCGCATTGACCGACGTCAATGTCTGGAGGCACTCGTAGCTGATAACCTAAACATGCATTGGAAATACATCTTTAATAAAGGGTGGGACGCCGACCTCGGTCGCAGGTCCCGTAGGCAAGCCAAAACTAGCAAGGGGGGATGGCCATGACCGAAGGCCTCACCAAGGCGGCGGCCCGTAATATCTTCTATGGCGGTTCGCTGTTCTTCTTCCTGTTGTTCACCGCACTGACGGCACACAGCCACTGGTACATGGTGACCAAATCCACCGACAAAGGGGGGCTCACCGAGTCCGTCGAACTCGGCAAGCACGTGTGGGAAGAGAACATGTGCATCAACTGCCACAGCATCATGGGCGAGGGCGCCTATTTCGCTCCCGAACTGGCCAACGTCTGGGAGCGCTATGGCGGCCACAACAACCCGGAAGGCGCACGCATGGCAATAACTGCCTGGATGCGTGCCCAGCCCACCGGAGCACCGGGGCGTCGCCAGATGCCGTACTTCGATCTTACTGACGAGGAGATGACCGGATTGATCGATTTCCTCGAGTGGACCGATTCCATCGACGACCAGAACTGGCCCCCGCACCCCGCCGGCTGATGCGGTGAACCCGGGTTGAGGCAAGGAGAACGATACCGATGAAATACGAAACCCAGAAGGTGGCCCTGCCATTCTTCGCCGTGGCCATGGCACTGTTCGCACTGCAGATCGTCTTCGGCCTGCTGGCGGCGACTGTCTACATAGCCCCCCACTTCATGGCCGAGCTGATGCCATTCAACATCATGCGCGTCAGCCATACCAACCTGCTGATCGTGTGGCTGTTGATCGGCTTTATGGGCAGCACCTACTACCTGATGCCGGAAGAGGCCGAACGGGAG
The DNA here is from genome assembly GCF_014931605.1 of Halomonas sp. MCCC 1A13316. Classification (NCBI taxonomy): domain Bacteria; kingdom Pseudomonadati; phylum Pseudomonadota; class Gammaproteobacteria; order Oceanospirillales; family Halomonadaceae; genus Billgrantia; species Billgrantia diversa. The sequence continues at coordinate 193,265 of NZ_CP053382.1, forward strand.
ATTCACAGCCCCGGGCTCGCCTACGTGCAACTGGCGATCTTTGCCTTCGCTGGCGCAGCGGCACTGGTGGGCTACCAGTTCGGCATTCACGAGGGCCGCGAATTCCTCGAGCAGCCGTTCTGGGTCAAGGTGCTGATTACCATTTCGTTCCTGATGTTCCTGTTCAACACCAGCATGACCCTGCTCAAGGGTCGCAAGACGGCCATCAACCTGGTGCTGATGCTGGGCCTGTGGCTGGCGGCGGTGTTCTGGCTGTTCGCCTTCTACAACCCAACCAACCTGGCGGTGGACAAGCTCTACTGGTGGTGGGTCGTGCACCTGTGGGTCGAGGGCGTGTGGGAGCTGATCATGGCCTCGCTGCTCGGCTACCTGCTGATCAAGATGTCCGGTGTCGACCGCGAGGTCATCGAGAAGTGGCTCTACGTGATCGTCGGTCTGTCGCTGTTCTCCGGCCTGCTGGGCACTGGCCACCACTACTACTGGATCGGCGCGCCGAGCTACTGGCAGCCCATCGGCAGCATCTTCTCGACGCTCGAGGTAATCCCGTTCTTCGCCATGGTGGTGTTCGCCTTCTACATGTTCTGGAAGGGCAGCCGTAACCATCCCAACAAGGCTGCCATGCTGTGGGCACTGGGCTGCCCGACCATCGCCTTCTTCGGCGCCGGCGTGTGGGGCTTCATGCACACCCTGTCGTTCATCAACTACTACACCCACGGCACCCAGCTCACCGCCGCCCACGGCCACCTGGCCTTCTATGGCGCTTACGTGATGCTGGTCCTCGGTATCATCACTTATGCCATGCCGCAGATCCGCCGCAGCCAGCCCTACAACCAGGTGCTGAACATGTGGGGCTTCTGGATCATGACCTCAGCCATGTGCTTCATGACCTTTACCCTGACCTTCGCCGGTGTCGTGCAGACGCACCTTCAGCGGGTACTGGGCATGAACTTCATGCAGGTGCAGAGCCAGCTCGACCTGTTCTACATAATGCGTTTGGGTACCGGCGTGGCCGTGACCGTTGCTGCCATCATGCTGATCTACTCGTTCTTCGGTCCCGTGCGCGAGCAAGTGCCTGCTTCCAGCCGGCCCCTGGCCGCCACCGAGTGACCGTTACTCGATGGGGCGCACAAACGCCCCATCGAGCCTTCCCGGAGTGACGCCCATGTCCCATATCGCTACCGCTTCCGCCCAACAATTCGAGCAGGAGCTGCCCTACTACGAGCCGGTCGGCAATGAATGCGCCCTGTTCGAGCAGGCCTACCAGCAGCGCCTGCCGCTGCTGCTCAAGGGACCGACCGGCTGCGGCAAGACGCGCTTCGTCAGCCACATGGCGGCGAAGCTCGGCCGGCCGCTGTTCACCGTGTCGTGCCACGACGATCTGACCGCCGCCGACCTCACCGGCCGCTATCTGCTTCAGGGTGGCGAGACCCGCTGGGTCGACGGCCCGCTGACCCGCGCCGTGCGCGAGGGCGGCATCTGCTACCTCGACGAAGTGGTCGAGGCGCGCAAGGACGTGACCGTGGTGCTGCACCCGCTGACAGACGACCGCCGGCTGCTGCCGCTGGAGCGTACCGGCGAGCTGCTCGAGGCACCCGACGATTTCATGCTGGTGGTCTCCTACAACCCCGGCTATCAGCACATTCTCAAGTCGCTCAAACCGAGCACCCGCCAACGCTTCGTGGCGATGTCGTTCGACTTCCCGCCGCCCAAGGTGGAGTGCGAGATCGTCGCCCGCGAAAGCGGCCTGGCCTACGACCGCTGCGCCGCGCTGGTCAACCTCGCCGCCAGCCTGCGCGCCATGAAGGGGCAGGATCTGGAGGAGGGCGTCTCTACGCGCCTGCTGGTCTACTGCGCCACGCTGATCAACGCCGGCATGCCGATCCTCGATGCCGCCTGCGCCACTTTGGTCGAGCCGCTATCGGACGACCAGTACGTGCAGCAGGGTCTGATGGAAGCGATCAAGGCCACGTTCGGGTAAAGGGGAGACAATGTATGCTGGACTTTCTTGAGGTCGAGGAGTTCGTCGGTCGCCGCTGGCACCGCTGGGCCTCCAGTGCAGTCAGCTACCCGGACCACCCCGAGGCCGCAGTACGCCTCGACGACCTGCGTGCCCTGCTCGGCGTGTTCTTCCGCTGCGGGGGTGGCGAGGCCGGCGTCGAAGTGGCGGCCATCGCCCGGCGCAACTCCAGCCACCGCCTGTCGCTGCGCCAGCGCCTCGGCCTGGACGAGGAGCCGTTAGATCAAGCCCGCCGCGACGAGGAGCATCTGCTGCTGCCGCCGCGTATCGCCCTGTTCCCCAGTGCCGAACTCAACCGCGACCTCTACCTGTGGTTGACCGCGTACCTCGCCCTGGGCCAGCTTCCGAGCAGGCGAGACGACCCGCTGCAGCGCGACCTGCAGGTACTGCGCGTAGCCCGCCGCACCACCCAGGCGGTACTCGAGCGCTTTCCGGGTCTGATCGAACGCTATGCACGCCTGTGCCGGGCACTGCTCGCGGTGCGCCCATCGCGCAAGCGCCTGCCGCCCATGGAGGCCGCGCTCGAAGCGGCCCTGCTCGCCGAGCTCGGCGGCCCGACGCCCCAGGCGGGCTGGGCCCTCGCCATGCACGACGCCATTCTCGACCCCAGCCTGCCGCTGGACGACTTTCACGCGCCGCGCGGCTATCGCCCGCCGCTGCCGGTGCCGCTGTGGGGCGATGTGGTGGCGCTGGGCACGCGTGAGGGTGAGCGCGAGGCCATCGACGACGACTCCGACATCGCCGTACGGCGCGACCAGCAGGCCGACGACGGCGGCAAGCGCAAGGCCGAACGCCGCGAGCAGGACCAGGCCGACCGCGACGACCCGCTGATGCTCAACGCCTCGGAGAAGATGCTCTCCTGGGCCGAGATGGTGAACCTCAACCGTCACGTCGAGGACGAGGAGGAGGAGACGGCCAAGGAGGCCGCCGATCAGATGGAAGAGATCGTGCTCAGCCCCAACCGCAAGCAGGCCGCCTCGCGGCTCAAGCTCGACCTCGACCTGGCGCCCGACGAGGCCTGCGGCGGACGCCTGAGCGGGCGCTACACCTATCCCGAGTGGCACCACCGCAAGCAGATCTACCTGCCTGACCACTGCGTGGTGCTGAGCGACGTGCAGAGCGAGGAGGGCGAGCAGTGGGAGCCCGACGAGGCCACGCGGCGTCGCATCCGCAAGGTGCGCCGCGAATTCGAGGCGCTGCGCCCGCGGCGCGAAATCCTGCGTGGCCAGCTCGACGGCACCGAACTCGACATGGACGCGGTGATCCGCTCGCGCTGCGATCTGGCGGCCACCGGCGAATCCAGCGACCGGCTCTACATGGCGGCGCGCCAGCAGGCCCGCGATCTGGCGGTATCGATCCTGATCGATGTCTCGCTCTCCACCGAGGCCTGGCTTGAGGACCGGCGCGTCCTCGACGTCGAGAAAGAAGCGCTACTGGTGCTGGGGCATGGCCTGGCCGGCTGCGGCGACGACTACGCCATCCACTGCTTCACCTCGCACCGCCGCCACAAGGTGTGGGTCAATACGCTGAAGAGCTTCGACGAACCCATGGGAGATCGGGTGGGGCGGCGCATCGCCGCGCTCAAGCCGGGCCACTACACACGCATGGGGCCGGCGATCCGCCATGTGACCCAGGAACTCGCCAAGCGCCCCAACCGTCACCGCCTGCTGCTGGTGCTGACCGACGGCAAGCCCAACGATACCGACTACTACGAGGGCCGCTACGGCATCGAGGACACCCGCCGGGCCGTGCTCGAGGCGCGTCAACAGGAAGTTCGGGTATTCGGCGTCACCGTCGACAGCGAGGGCCACCGCTACGTGCCGCACCTGTTCGGTCGCGGCAGCTATGCCATCGTCAACCGGCCCGAGCATCTGTCGCTGGCGCTGCCGGGTATCTATCGCCAGATCATCGGTTCCTGAGGAGTCTAGGCCATGACCAACCCGCGTCTCGCCATCGCTGTCACCATTGGGCTCGCCATCGGCCTGGCGGTAGTGCTGCCGGTCGCCTGGCTGATCAACAACCGCGACTGGGGGGTAGGGCTGATGCTGCTCGTGCCCTTCATCGTCTACGGCATGATGCGCCTGGCCCGGGTGCTGGAAGCCTGGGCACGCAACCCGCCGCCGCTTCCGCACTCGTCGACCCGCGACCGACCTCCCCGCTAGCTGCAAGCGAAAGCCAGTAACGCATCGCCCGGCCGAATGGCCGGGCGATGTCGTTCAGCTCCACTGCGGCTCAGATCAGCCGCGGCGCTGCATAACCGGCGCCGATCAGCGCCAGCGTCAACAGCACCAGCCCCACGAAGGTGCCCTTCCAGGCCGGCGTCGCCGCGCGCAGGTTGAGATAGATCATCAACAGCCGCTGGGCCTTGAACCCGGTGGCGACGAGCACCAGCAGTGCCGAGGCCAGCGGCAGCGGCTCCCAACTGGCCTGGTCCAGCCGTGCGGAGAACATCGCCACCAGCGTCAGCGCCATCAGCGTCAACCAGGTGATCACCAGGCGGCGGGTGCCGGGGAGTGCGGTCATGGTTACCTCAGGAGATAGATCAAGGGGTAGAGCAAGATCCAGATCAGGTCGACCATGTGCCAGAAGGCCGCCGCCGTCTCGACGTTCTCGGTCGAGGTGCGCCAGGTGACCAGCGCCAGCAGCCCCAGGCCGAACAGCACGTGGGCGAAGTGAAAGGCGGTCAGGCCGTAGTAGTAGCCGAAGAAGAGATGGGTCTCCGGCGTGATGCCCACGGCGAACTTGCCGCCATACTCGACGACCTTGATGACGCAGAATAGCACCCCGAGTCCCATGCTCATCGCCAGCCACTGGCGCGCCCGGCGGCGACGGCAAGCGCTGATCGCCTCCACGGCGAGCGCCACGCACAGCCCGCTGGTGAGCAGTACCAGGGTGTTGAGCCCGCCCATCAGCGGGTCGAGTTCTTGCTGGGCGGCGTTGAAGCCGGCGACGTCGCCGGCCCGATGCCAGGCATAGAGGGCGAAGAAGGCGGTGAACACCACCATCTCACTCAGGATCAGCACCCACATCAGCGGGTTGCCGGGAAGCGCGGAGAGCGGCCCCCAGCCCGGGTTGGGCAGGGGGCGCGACGGGTTGCCTTCAGTCATGCAGGCTCACGTGGGCGCCACCGAGCCACAGGCTACGCGGGGCGTCGATGGCGCGACCCGCCATCAGCCGGTGAATGCCCACCCCGCAGCGACCCACCATCCAGATCAGGCAGGCGGTGAAGAAGACGTAGCCCAGCGTCCACGGCGCCCAGGTGGGCGCGCCCACCACGCCCAGCAGTTGCCACGCCGCCAGGCAGATTCCCGCGCCGACGATGCCGAGCCAGAAGGTGCGGATCTGGAACTGCAGGTGAGTGGCGACCCAGTCGGCCACGTGGCGCCGGCGCAGGTGCGCCACCAGCACGCCGGCCGGGGCCGTGACCACCGCCATGATGCTGCCGAGGAAGAGAACGTAGATCACCGCGGCGAGCTTGGTGCCGCGCTCGTCGCTCTGTGCTGCGCTCGGGGGGAAGGTCGCGGTATTCGAGGTCATGGCCACCTCCTGGTGTGATTGGATGGCCGGCGTATCGCTTCGCCCGCCGGGTCTGTCCCACTGTGCCGCACCCTGGCGAAAACATCCTTGTCGTAGATCAATGCCCGACCGTTTCAGTAGGGAATGGGAGCGGCGGAATGTCGCCCTCTTGATCTTGAGCAACTTGCCGTCTTGAAAGCTGTGCCTGAATGAATTCAACCCATAACACCCATGTGATCTAGGGGGAAACTCGGGCGCTTGCGCTTCGATACGGCCGGCGCACTCTGTGAAATCGTGATCAGGGCGACCGTCGCCCTGAGGGAGCGATCATCATGGCACACAAGCAGATCCTGTTTCGCTCGCCGGCGCGCGAGAAGATTCTGCGCGGGGCAACGCAACTCACCGATGCGGTACGCATCACGCTCGGGCCCAAATCCAAGTCCGTGCTCATTCAGAAGCCGTGGGGTGCGCCCCTCGTCTGTAATGACGGGGTCACTATCGCCAAGGAGTTCGATCTGGAGGATCCCGAGGAGAACCTGGGTGTGCAGATGCTACGCCAGGCCGCGGTGAAGACAGGCGACACGGTAGGGGACGGGACCAGCACCTCCACCATTCTGGCGCATGCCATCTTTGCCGACGGTCTGCGCAACGTGGTGGCCGGTGCCAGTGCCATCGACATCAAGCGAGGCCTGGAACGGGGACTCAAAGCGGCCATCGAGGCGCTGCGGAGTATGTCGCGTCCGGTAGAAACCGGCATGGCCAGGAGTCAGGTCGCGACCATCGCGGCCCATAACGACCCTTTCATTGGGGAACTAGTGGCGGAGGCCATGGAGAAGGTCGGCGATGAGGGGGTCATCACCGTTGAGGAGTCCAAGACAACCGAGACCCTGCTCGAAGTGGTCGAGGGGATGCAGTTCGATCGCGGTTACCTCTCTCCCTACTTCGTCACCGATGCCGAGAAGATGAAGGCCGTGCAGGAGGATGCCTTCGTCCTACTCACAGACCGCAAGATCGCTTCGCTCAAGGATCTGGTGCCACTACTCGAGCAGATCGCCAAGGCGGATCGACCGATCGCGTTGATTGCCGAAGACCTCTCAGGCGAAGCGCTGGCTACGCTCATCGTCAATCAGTTGCGCGGCGTGCTGCGCTGTGTCGCCATCAAGGCGCCGGGCTTCGGTGATCGCCGCAAGGCCATGCTCCAGGACATGGCTGCGCTCACCGGCGGCCAGGTGATCTCGGAAGAGCTTGGAATACGTCTGGAGGAGCTCACCCTGGAGCAACTGGGCAGGGCCGAGCGTGTCGTGGTGGACAAGGACAGCACCACATTGATTGGCGGGGCAGGTGAGCGAGCCTCCATCGAGGGACGCATGCAGCAAATACGCCGCGAGATCGAGCAGACATCCAGCGACTACGATCGCGAGAAGTTGCAGGAGCGCTTGGCGAAGCTGAGCGGTGGCGTCGCCGTGATCCGGGTGGGGGCGCCTACCGAGGCCGAGATGGCCTCACGCAAGGAGGCGCTGGATGACGCCATCAGCGCCACCAAGGCAGCGGTGGCCGAGGGCATCGTGCCTGGGGGCGGCCTGGCGCTGCTGCGCTGCTCGGCAGCGGTGTTGGCCGAGGCGAAGGGCTGCGAGGGCGATGAGCGGACCGGCTTCAACATATTGCAACGCGCGCTGGAAGCACCCGCACGCCAGATCGCGGAAAACTCCGCGGTGGATGGCGGCGTGGTGGTCAGCCGCATGCTTGAAGGCGATGGCAGCCTGGGGTTCGATGCCGCGGGTAAGCAGTACGTCGATCTCGTACAGGCGGGCATCGTTGACCCCACCAAGGTCGTGCGAATTGCGCTGGAAAATGCCATCTCGGTGGCCAGTGTCCTGCTGCTCACGGAAGCCATCATGACTGAGGTGCCAGGGAAGGAAGACCATCCGCCAGAGAGGGGCGAGTTGGACAGGTGAGCTGCGCGTCAGGGATGAGCAAAAATAGAAAGACCGATTGTTGATGCGCATCAACTTCGGCGAGCCGTTTCCGTCCTAGCCTTCAATCGTGGCCTATTCCTCCGGGAGGTAACGGCAGGAAGCAAGGTCGCAATTGCTGCCGACTATTTACCGTGTTCGAGGTGTTCACACGCCTTGAGAGGAGCGACTGCCATGGCCAAGCAAAAAGTAAGGGAAATTACCCCAACCGCCAGCGATGCTGCCACACCGTCTTCCACGCGTTCTCAGGAGATGGCGCCTTTTCGCGAGCTGGATCGTATGTTCGATCGATTCTTCGATCGAGGCTGGGCCCATCCGCTGCGCTGGGATCTACCGGTTCTCGAGCGGCTGGCCGCTGGGCCCCGGATTCCAAAGGTCGATGTCATCAACCGGGATGCGGAGGTCGTGATCCGGGCCGAGCTGCCCGGTATGGTGCGGGAGGATCTGGATGTCTCGGTGACCGACAGTACTGTGACAATCAAGGGTGAAAGCCACAAGGAGTCCAAGGAGGAGAGCGGGGAGTACTATCGGTGTGAAATCTCGCATGGCAGTGTGGAGCGCACGGTTGCCCTGCCTTGCGAAGTCGACGCCGAAAAGGCCCAGGCCTCGTTCAATAACGGGCTGCTGGAACTGACCCTGCCAAAGGTCAAGGAGGCACCTCGGCGCAAACTAGAGATCAAATAGTGAGTGCACGAGCACGGGGCGGGCCACGCCGTTCGGTCTGCCCCGGGCCAAAACGATCAGGAACGCTTGGCATGCAGGTCGGTATTGCCGCCGGACTCCTCCTTCAGGCCATGCAGCGCCTGGAGGTCAAGCAGTTCGATCTCCTTGCCGGTTGCACTCAGCAAACCTTGAATTACAAAGCGACGAAAGATTCGACTCGTGGTTTCCGGCGCCAGACCCAGATAGTTGCCCAAATCCTGGCGCGACATGGGGAGACGGAAACGGGTCCGCGACATACCACGCCGGCCGAAGCGTTGACTGAAATTGAGTAACAGCACGGCTAGGCGCTGCTCGGCTGGGCGTCGTGACACTTGCAACAATTCATGGTCATCGAAAATTTCCCTGCTCATGATACGCAGCAATTGATGCTGGAGACTTGGAATCTTGTGAGCAAGGGCCTCCAGTTCTGCGAAAGGGATGCTGCAAACGCTGGTAGTCTCTAGCGCTTCGGTGGTGGAAGAGTGCTTGCCAGAGCCGATAGCGTCCAGCCCAATTAGTTCGCCTGGTAGGTGGAAAGCGATGATCTGCTCTTCATCATTCATGTCTTGTGTGCTGCTTTTCAGGCTTCCGCTAAGCACGGCATGAAGAGCGGTCATGGGTTGACCTGGGCGGATTAGCTTGTCGCCTTTTTGCAAGGGCCCTTTGCGCTTGACGATTTTATCTAACGCATCGATGTCTAGTCCCGATAAGGCTACCGGCAAGCAGAGTTCTCGCAGGCTGCATGAGCTGCACGCCTTGCGAAATTCATAAAGTTGCAGGGGTGTGCGAGAATCGCCGCCCGTATGCATCGCCAGCTCCAATCCGTGTCTCGTTATGATCATCTAAGAATAAGCAATACTCAGGGCTAAGATAGGCATTGCCTGGATTCCCCAACTTTTACATCATTTTAGTCATTCTAGGGTTCGCAATGTTGTACCTTGCCATTAAAACGCAAACCCAGTAGCAGGAGGCTTCAAATCGTACAGTATCATGGCCTGAAGCAGGCAACTACGTTCCCCTGGAAGGAATAAAAATACCCGGGCTGATAAGCCCGGGTATAGGTGCTGCAGCGATGGGAGTCACGACTGGCCTTGCGCCTTCAACCCCTCCTGTTCCTCGATTGCCCGGTCGACGGAGGAGACGTAGTACTCCTCGTCGAACGCTCCTTCCGGTTCCTTCAGCCACACCAGGCAGACCAGCCAGCTGATGAAGGCGCCGGTGGCGATGATGTAGAAGAACTGGGTCGGAGTGACGAAGGTGAAGATGGTCAGGTAGACCACCGCCCCCACGTTGCCGTAGGCGCCCGCCATGCCCGAGATCTGGCCGGTGATGCGGCGCTTGATCGAGGGAATGATGCCGAAGGTCGCGCCTTCCGCCCCCTGCACGAAGAAGGAGGTGAAGATGGTGATGGCGATGGCGATGATCAGCGGCCAGTTGGAGTTGAGCATGCCCATCAGCACGAAGCCGATGCCGATGCCGAACATGTAGCTGAGCATCACGAAGCGGCGGTTGCCCATGCGGTCCGAGACCAGGCCGCCCATGGGGCGTGCCACCAGGTTGACGAAGGCGAACGAGGAGGCGATCAGGCCCGCGGCGGCGGCGGTGAGCCCCCAGGTCTGCTCGAAGAACATCGGCAGCATGGAGACCACGGCCAGCTCGGCACCGAAGTTGGCGAAGTAGGTGCTGTTGAGCGCGGCCACGCTGTTGAACGAGTACTTGTCGTCCTCCGGCACGCCCTTCTTCAGGATCGGCACGTTGACCCGCAGGATCTGCACGACCTGGTAGATCACTACGGCGGCGATGACCAGGTAGGCAATCATGGCGCCGGTGGTGGAGAGGTAGCCCAGGTTCTGGATGCGCCACACCAGGATGCCCAGCACGCCGACCAGCGGGATGGTCCAAATGATCAGCTTGACCATATCCGCCCAGCTGCTGACTTCCATGGCCATTGCCTTGCGCGCCTTGCGGTGCGCCTTGGCATCGGGGCCGTCGGTGATGGCGAACCAGTAGTACACACCGTAGGCGGCCATGACGATGGCGCTCTGGGCGATGGCCCAGCGCCAGCCGTCGGCGCCGCCGTACCAGGTGAGGGCGATGGTCGGCAGTGTCATGGCGGCAGCGGCGGAACCGAAGTTGCCCCAGCCGGCGTAGAAGCCCTCGGCAAAGCCGATGTGCTTGGGCTTGAACCACAGCGCGGTCATGTGGATGCCCACCACGAAGCTCGCGCCCACGGAGCTGAGCACCAGGCGGGCGACCAGCAACTGGGTCATGGAGTCGCCGAAGGCGAACACCAGGGCGGGGATCGACATGGTGACCATCAGCACCGAGAACACCCGGCGCGGGCCGAAGCGGTCGAGTGCCATGCCCACGATGATGCGCGCGGGAATGGTCAACGCCACGTTGCAGATGGCGAACAACTTGAGATCTTCCGGTTTCAGCCAGTCGACGCTCTTGAGCATGCTCGAGGCGAGCGGCGCCATGTTGAACCAGACGTAGAAGGTGATGAAGAACGCGATCCAGGTCAGGTGCAGCGCCCGGACCTCGGGAGTGCGGAACTTGAATAGGTCGGCGACTTTCATGGTCGTATCATCCTGAAGGAAGAACTGGGGCAGCCACGGGAAACGGGATCCCCGTTCATGGGCTTGGCAGGATCAGCAGCGGGCACTCGACGCGCCGGGCCAGGAAGGAGCTGACCTTGCCGAAGGTCATGTAGTCGAGTTCGTCGACGAAGTAGCTCAGCGACTGGGCGATGATGCCGCCGTCGGGCTTGCTGCTGTGGCGGGCGATGACCAGCACGTCCGGCTGGTGCTTCTGGGTGGCGTGCAGCAGCATCTTGCGCGCGTCGCCCTCGGCCACTACCCAGTCCACCTCGAAGCCCTCCTGGTGGGCGAAATCGGCGCCCTCCTTGAGAGCGGCCTTCATCTCCTCGTACTCCTGCTGGAACAGCGTCTCGTTGGCGTCGGTGGCGTCTCCGGGGTTCTCGGCCACGCCGACCAGGATCAGCGTGGGGGCGTTGCAGCGAAACAGGCTGACGGTCTGGGCCAGGGCCAGCTTGGCGTTTCGCGAGCCGTCATAAGCGATCATGACTTTCATGACATCCCTCCGAAGAAGGCAAGGTAAGGGGGCGTGCTCCGGTGTTTCACCGGAGCACGGTCGACGGCATCAGGGGTTTTTGACGTAGGCGTTGGGGCGCAGGTAGAACCACCAGTTCACCACCAGGCACACCGCGTAGAAGATCGCGAAGCCGTACATGGCGAGTTCCGGGGTGCCCATCTTGATCTGCTCACCCATCACCCGCGGGGCGATGAAGGCACCGTAGGCAGCCACGGCGGAGGTCCAGCCCAGCACCGGCCCTTTCTGCTGCTGATCGAAGATCACACCGATGGTGCGGAAGGTGGAGCCGTTGCCGATGCCGCTGGCGGCGAACAGCACGATGAACAGCAGCAGGAACATCCAGAAGTACTGGTTGGGGTCGGTGGAGTTGTAGGCCAGCATCATCACGTAGCCCACGGCGGCCGAGGCGATGACCATGATCACCGAGATGGCCTGGGTGACGATGGAGCCGCCGAGCTTGTCGGAGATCCAGCCGCCGAGCGGGCGGATCAAGGCGCCGACGAACGGTCCCATCCAGGCCCAGGTCAGGGCGCTGGGGCCGTCGGGGTTGGCCACGCGAGTGATGCTGCCGTCGGCGGCCACTTCCATCATGTTGCCGAAGATGACCGAGATGGAAAGCGGCAGGGCGGCAGAGAAGCCGATGAACGAGCCGAAGGTGGCGATGTAGAGCACCGTCATCGACCAGGTGTGCTTGTTGGAGAAGATCGCGAACTGCTTCTGGATGTTGGTGCGAATCTGGCCGGGCATCATGCGCAGCAGGGCCAGGGTCAGGCCGATGGTCAGCGGCAGGGCGAGCCACATGTTCAGCCAGCCGAGGGCGACCACGCCGATGATCGAGGTGAGAATGCCCACGCCGTACAGGCCGAGGATCTTGCCGAAGGCGGCGGCTGGATTGCCGGGGTTCGGGGTGATGTCGCGGATGTTGTTCATGCCGAACCAGCCCAGGAAGGCCAGCGGAACCAGGAATACCAGCCAGATGAAGCCGGCGTTCTGGATCCAGGTATCGGTGCCTGCCTCGATGCGGCCGATCAGGGTACCGCTGGAACTCTGCAGTTCCATGGGGCTCCCCGCGATGGCGCCGAAGATGCCTATGGTCATCACCAGCGGAATCAGGATCTGCATGGTGGTGACGCCGAAGTTGCCCAGGCCGGCATTCATGCCCAGCGCGTAGCCCTGCTGCTTCTTCGGGTAGAAGGTGGAAATATTGCTCATCGAGCAGGCGAAGTTGCCGCCGCCGATGCCCGAGACCAGCGCCAGCGCCTGGAAGACCCAGAAGGGCGTTTCCGGGTTCATCAGCGCCACGCCGGTACCTGCGGCCGGTAGCATAAGCAGCGCGGTGGTCAGGAAGATGGTATTGCGCCCGCCGGCGATGCGGATCATGAACGAGGCGGGAATGCGCAGGGTGGCGCCGGAAAGACCGGCAATGGCGGTCAGGGTGAAGAGCTGGCTGACCGTGAACGGAAAGCCCAGGTTTTGCATCTGCGTGGTGATCATGCCCCACATCAGCCACACCGCGAAGCCCATCAGCAGGCTGGGGATCGAGATCCACAGATTGCGCGAGGCGATGCGCTTGCCCGTTTGTTGCCAGAATTGGTCGTCTTCGACGTCCCAGTGCTCGATGTCGGCATTCTTTGGTCTGCCGGCGCCGAGCTTGCCGATATCGGCACTCGATTTAGCCATGACGTTTCCCCTCTGTGGTTACACCGATCCCGCCTTGCGACATCCGTCCTGACCGGGATCAATTCAGCTTCGTTGCAGCAAAGATACGTCGGGCAGGTAACCGGGGAAACTGGACGAAAATGCCGAAAAAACAGTGAAATACCACTTGAGGGGTAGCAGGGGTATTTGTGTAACTCTTTGTTTTAAATAACGCTGGTGAAGATGGGGGCAAACAAAAAGGCGCCTTGCCGGCGCCTTCGAGTCTTTGGAGGTATCCACACAGAACCTCCACTACCCATCGCTCGTTATCTGCCCTCGATACCTTCCTGCACGGCCCATACCGCGGCCTCGACCCGCGAGCGCAGGTTGAGCTTCTTGAGCAGATGCTTGACGTGCACTTTCACCGTGCCTTCGGAGATGTCTAGCTTGCGCGCGATCAGCTTGTTGGAGAGGCCGGCGGCCAGCTCGCGCAGGATCTCGCGCTCGCGCTGGGTCAGGCTGTGGATGTCGGGGGTGGCTGGCGCCGTACGCTGGTTGCGCAGCGCCTCGGCGAGCAGCGCGGTGAGGTTCTCGCTGACCACCATTCGTCCCAGTGCCGCCTGGCGCAACTGGCGCACCATCTCCTCGGGCTCCATGTCCTTTAGCAGGTAGCCGTCGGCGCCGCCGCGCAGGGCCGCCAGCAGGTCTTCCTCGTGATCCGATACCGTGAACATCACGATGCGCCCGGCGTAACCCGACTCGCGCAGCGCCTTCAGCGTCTGGATGCCGTCCATGCCGGGCATGTTGAGGTCGAGCAGGATCATGTCCGGGTCGAGCTCGGCGGCCAAGCGCACGCCCTGCTCCGGTTCGCCGGTATCGCCGACGAGCTGGAGGTCGTCCTCCAGTTCGAGCAGTTGGGCCACGCCGCGGCGCAGCAGCGGGTGGTCGTCGATGATCAGGATACTGGCGGGGGTCTCGTTGACTGACTGGCCCATGGTGTCTCAGTTTCCTTGGTCGTGAAGGGTGGATTCGATGGCCGGCTGGCGGGTGATCAGGCGCGCCGTCTGCGGCGTGAAGACCACCTCTACGCAGGTGCCGCCCGCGGAGCGGTTGGCCAGGCGCAGCTCGCCGCCCAGGGTATGCGCCCGGTCGCGCATGATGATCAGCCCGTAGTGCATCGGCGGCGAGTCGTCATTCTCCAGCCCCACGCCGTCGTCCTCGATGCGCAGCACGAGCCGCGCCTCCTGAAACTTTACGGTGACGGCGGCCCAGTGCGCTTCGGCATGCTTGTGAATATTGCTCAACGCCTCGCGGGCGATCTGCAGGACATGGATCTCCTCGTTGGGGTTGAGCAGGTGGGGCGGCACGTCGTAGTGCAGTTCCACCGGCGCGCCCATGCGCTCGGAGAATTCCTCGGCGGTTTGCAGCAGGGCGGTCTGCAGGCCAGGACCCTCGAGCTTGAGGCGGAAGGTGGTCAGGAGTTCGCGCAGCTGGCGATAGGCGCTGTTGAGCCCGGTGCGCAGCTCGTCGAACACCGCCGCCTGCATCTCGCGGGGCGCTTCCTTGGCCTGCATGCGCTCCAGGCGCGCCACCTGCATCTTGAGGTAGGAGAGCGACTGCGCCAGTGAGTCGTGCAGCTCGCGGGCGATGATGGTGCGCTCGTTCATCAGCGAGACCTGCTGCTCCTCCTCGATACGCTGCTGCAGGTAGACCGCGGTGGCCAGCTGGTCGGCCAGGGCGTTGAGCAGGCGCCGCACGCTGTCGGAGAGGCGCTCCTCCTTGGGGTGCCAGACTTCCAGCGTGCCCAGCATCTCGTCGCCCACACTCACCGGCAGCAGCACGCAGTCGCCATCCTCGGTGTCGGAGAGGCGCAAGGGGCGGGGGGCGATCAGGCAGGCGTGGCAGTCGTGGTCGCGGCAGTAGTCGGGCCGGCGGGCCGAGTGGGTGGCGAGTATCGGTACCTGGCGATCAGCGTGAGGGTCGTTGAGCGACAGCCGGATGGGGCCGATGTCCAGCAGCTCGGCAACGCGGCGCAGCATGGGCGCGGCGCTGGTGCACAGGTCGTTGCCACCGCCGTAGAGCGAACGGCTACCGTCGTGGAGCACCTGCATCACCTGGCTGCTGCGCTCGAGCTCCCGGGTCTTGCGCTTGACCCGCTGTTCCAGGTCCGCATAGCTGGAGCCGAGCTCCTCGGCCATGGTGTCGAAGGTGTGGCCGAGCAGGGCCAGCTCGTCCTCTCCCTTGAGCCGGGTGCGAACGGTGAAGTTGTGCCGCGCCGCTTCGCCGGCGAGCACCATCAACTGGCGCAGCGGCGCCACCAGGTTGTGGCGGATGTCGTAGAGCGCAATGGCCACCACCACCGCGGTCAGGCCCAGGAACAGGATCTGCAGCGCGCTGAGCAGGCGAATCTTGGCCTCACTGTTCTGCTCGAGCTGCTTGACCATGGTGTCGATGTCGGCCACCAGGCCGTCCAGCGTGCGGTTGAGCGACTCGATGTTGACCGAACGGGTGTCGACGGCCTCGTTGATCTCGGGCGCCAGTTCGTTGTGCCAGCGCGACAGCACCAGGCGGTACTGGCGCCGCAGGTCGTGGGCCTCGGAAACGGGGATGGCGCCGGTCAGTTCCTCGCTTCCCAGGCGCTCCTCGAAGCGGCGCTTGAGCACGTGCACCGCCGCCTGATGCTCCATCGAAGGGACGCGTTCATAGCGCTGCAGGGCGGCGACGATCTGGTAGGTATTCATGCGCAGCGAGCCGGCCACGTTGATCGCCGCGGCATCGCCACGGCTGCCGCCGGCCACCGCCATGGTCACCACGATGCTGATCAGGGCCATAGCGCTGATCGCCAGCAGCGAGGCGACAATGCGGGCCACGAGTGAGCGTTGCAGCAGTTTCATCGGCGGTGGGCAACTCCAGCAGGAAGGCGGGGCATGTCGACACTATATACCCTCGTCGACACTATACCCCAGCGGGCGGTGGCGCATCCTACCGGGAGATTCGCCAGGCTGCTACCAAAGAGGTACCTCGTATGCCCTTTTGACGCTGGTCGATGGCTAATCGAGAATCACTTTTGACTACGCCACGAGACCCGCCGTCATGACGTCCGCCGAATCCGTCCCGGCCGCGGACCTGCAGGTCGACTATCGTTCGCTGGTGGTCGTACTGCTGTCGCCACTGGCCTTCGCCCTGGTGTTCGCCAGTTGGACCATTTTTGCCGTGCTCGGCATCGAGCTGAAGCAGGGGCTGGGCTTCGGCGAAGTGCAGTTCGCCGTGCTGCTGGCCATGCCGATGTTCACCGGTGCACTGGCGGCGCTGCCGCTGGCGGCGCTGGCACGCCTGGTGGGCGGCCGGCGGGTGATGATCGGCTGCCTGCTTTGGATCTGTCCTCTGCTGTGGGCCATCGCTCACTCCAGCGATTATTGGGAGTTTCTGCTCGCCGGCGCCGGCCTGGGGGTGGGCGCCGGCTCGCTGGCCGCAGGGCTGGTCTACGTGGCGGCGCTGTGTCCGCGGCGTCACGCCGGCCTGGCGCTGGGGCTCTACGGCGCCGGCATGCTCGGCGCGGGGCTCACTTATTTCCTGCTGCCGCTGATCAGCCAGGCCTACGGCTGGCCCATGGCGCCCAAGCTCTACCTGCTGCCGATCCTGCTGGTGGCGTTGCTGCTGTGGCTGTTTGCCGAAGACGATCCGCTCCGGGGCGGTGGGCTGCGCGACGTGCCTGCCAAGCTGGTGATGCGCTCCGGCGGATTGCCGTCGGCCGCGGTGTGTCGCCTGGCGCTCTACTACAGCTTCTTCTATGGCGCCTTCGTGGCGCTGGCCTTATGGCTGCCCGCCTATCTCATGGCGCAGTACGGTCTCTCGCTGATGGCGGCCGCGCTGTGGGCGCTGGTCTTCACCTTGCCCGGCGGGCTGGGGCAGATCCTCGGCGGCGCACTGGCCGACCGGCGCGACTTCCGCGAGCTGCGCTGGTGGGTCAGCGCCTGCGTGATGGCCTGCCTGTTCCTGCTCTCCTATCCCGACTTCACCATGCAGATCCACGGCGTGCACGGCGATCTGACACTGGACTTCTCCATGCCGCTGGCCGGTTTCGCCGCGCTGCTCGCGGTCATGGGCCTGGCCATGGGCATCGCCAAGGGCAGCCTGATGTGCTTGATCCACCGCGACCACGGCGACGACATGGTGCGCTCGGGCGGGCTGGCGCTGGCCCTCGGCGGGCTGTTCGCCGCGCTGCTGCCGCTGATGTTCGTGCTCGGCAACGAGTGGGTCGGCGTGCGCACCGCCGGCTTCATGTTCCTCTACGCCGCGCTGGCGGTGTGCATGCTGGTGATGCTCTGGGAAGTGAGCAGTCGCGCCCGCTCCCGGCGCCTTGCCAGAGGGGATTAACCCCTTTCTCCGGGCCGCCTATCACCTTGTGGGTAGACGGGGTGTATATGGAGGTAACCGGGCAGTAATCCGCGTTTCGATACCCCAGAATCCTTTTCAAGTACCTGCCTGACGATCGTGTCGAACACGTCGCGCGACACGGCAGGCGGGGTGGCCCGGGCGGCCACGCATCACATCAAGGAGCCTGGAGATCGACCATGAGTCACTTCTTAGATCGGCTGAATTTCTTCCGCAAGGCGCGTGAACCTTTCGCCAACGGCCATGGCGAGACCCGCGAGGAGTCCCGTGGCTGGGAGGACGGTTACCGTCAGCGCTGGCAGCACGACAAGATCGTGCGCTCCACCCACGGCGTGAACTGCACCGGCTCCTGCAGCTGGAAGATCTACGTCAAGAACGGCCTGGTCACCTGGGAGACCCAGCAGACCGACTATCCGCGCACCCGCCCGGACCTGCCCAACCACGAGCCGCGGGGCTGCCCGCGCGGCGCCAGCTACTCCTGGTACATGTACAGCGCCAATCGCCTCAAGTACCCGCTGATCCGCAAGCCGCTGCTCAAGCTATGGCGCGAGGCCAAGCAGCAGCACGGCGACCCGGTCGACGCCTGGGCCTCCATCGTTTCCGACCCGGCCAAGACCAAGCAGTACAAGCGCGCCCGCGGGATGGGCGGCTTCGTACGCGCCGACTGGGACGAGCTCAACGAGCTGATCGCCGCCTCCAACGTCTACACCGCCAAGCAGTATGGCCCCGACCGCATCATCGGCTTCTCGCCGATCCCCGCCATGTCGATGGTCAGCTACGCTGCGGGTAGCCGCTACCTGTCGCTGATCGGCGGCGTGTGCATGAGCTTCTACGACTGGTACTGCGACCTGCCGCCGGCCAGCCCCCAGACCTGGGGCGAGCAGACCGACGTGCCGGAATCGGCCGACTGGTACAACTCCGGCTACATCATTGCCTGGGGCTCCAACGTGCCCCAGACCCGTACCCCGGACGCCCACTTCTTCACCGAAGTGCGCTACAAGGGCACCAAGACCGTCTCCATTACCCCGGACTACGCCGAGGTCTCCAAGCTCACCGACGAGTGGCTGTCGGTCAAGCAGGGCACCGACGCCGCGCTGGGCATGGCCATGGGCCACGTCATCCTCAAGGAGTTCCACCTCGACAAGCCCAGCACCTACTTCACCGAGTACGTGCGCAAGTACTCCGACATGCCCTTCCTGGTCGAGCTGGAAGCCCGTGAAGACGGCAGCTTCGTGCCCGGCAAGCAGCTGCGCACCAGCGACTTCGAAGGCAATCTGGGCCAGGACAACAATCCCGAATGGAAGACCGTGGCGTGGGACGAACTGTCCGACCGCCTCGTCGTGCCGAACGGCTCCATCGGTTTCCGCTGGGGTGAGAAGGAAGAGATCCAGGGCAAGTGGAACCTCGAGGAGCGCGATGCCGACGGCTCGGAAATCAAGCCGCTGCTGACCCTGGCCGAGCATCACGACGACGTGGCCAAGGTGGCGTTCCCCTACTTCGGCGGCATTGCCCACGAGCACTTCGACCACGTGGCCGGCAACGAGCTGCTGTTCCACAGCCTGCCCGCCAAGCGCCTGAAGAAGGCTGACGGCACTGACGTGCTGGCCGTCACCGTGTTCGACCTGATGTGTGCCAACTACGGCATCGACCGCGGGTTTGGTGAGGACGACGGTGCCACCTCCTACGACCAGGTCCGCCCCTACACCCCGGCCTGGCAGGAGAAGATCACCGGCGTGCCCGCCGAGCAGGTCGCCCGTATCGCCCGTGAGTTCGCCGACAACGCCGACAAGACCCGGGGTCGCTCCATGGTCATCGTGGGTGCCGCGATGAACCACTGGTACCACATGGACATGAACTACCGCGGCCTGATCAACATGCTGGTCATGTGCGGCTGTATCGGCCAGAGCGGCGGCGGCTGGGCCCACTATGTCGGCCAGGAGAAACTGCGCCCGCAGACCGGCTGGACCCCGCTGGCCTTCGGCCTCGACTGGCAGCGTCCGCCGCGTCACATGAACTCCACCTCGTTCTTCTACAACCACTCCTCGCAGTGGCGCTACGAGAAGCTCGAGATCAAGGAGATCCTCTCGCCGCTGGCCAACCCGGCCGACTACAGCGGCAGCCTGATCGACTTCAACGTGCGCTCCGAGCGCATGGGCTGGCTGCCCTCCGCGCCGCAGCTCAACGCCAACCCGCTGCGCCTGGCCGAAAAGGCCGAGGCCGCCGGCATGTCGACCAAGGACTACGCCGTGCAGCAGCTCAAGAGCGGCGAGCTGGCGTTTGCCGCCGAGGACCCGGACAACGAGCAGAACTTCCCGCGCAACCTCTTCGTGTGGCGCTCCAACCTGCTGGGCAGCTCGGGCAAGGGCCACGAGTACATGCTCAAGTACCTGCTGGGTACCCGCCACGGCATCCAGGGCAAGGACCTGGGCGAGTTCGGCGGCCAGAAGCCGGAAGAGGTGAAGTGGCACGACGAAGCGCCGGAAGGCAAGCTCGACCTGGTGGTCACGCTCGACTTCCGCATGTCATCCACCTGCCTCTACTCCGACGTGGTGCTGCCGACGGCGACCTGGTACGAGAAGAACGACCTCAATACCTCGGACATGCACCCCTTCATCCACCCGCTGACCGCGGCCACCGACCCGGCATGGGAGTCGCGCAGCGACTGGGACATCTACAAGGGCATCGCCAAGGCGTTCTCCGAGGTGTGCGTGGGGCACCTGGGCGAGGAGACCGATCTGGTCACCCTGCCGCACCAGCACGACTCCCCCGCCGAGCTGGCCCAGCCCGAGGTCAAGGACTGGAAGAAGGGTGAGTGTGAACCGATCCCCGGCAAGACCATGCCGGCTTTGATCGAGGTCAAGCGCAACTACCCGGAAACCTACGAGCGCTTCACCTCCATTGGGCCGCTGCTCGAGACCGTCGGCAACGGCGGCAAGGGCATCGCCTGGAACACCGAGTCCGAGGTCGAGCTGCTCGGCAAGCTCAACTACCGCAAGACCGAAGGGCCGCACAAGGGTCGGCCGAAGATCGAGACGGCCATCGACGCCGCCGAGATGATCCTGACCCTGGCGCCGGAAACCAACGGCCAGGTGGCGGTCAAGGCGTGGGGCGCGCTGTCCAAGATCACCGGGCGCGACCACACCCACCTGGCGATCAACAAGGAAGAGGAGAAGATCCGCTTCCGCGACATCGTCGCCCAGCCGCGCAAGATCATCTCGAGCCCGACCTGGTCCGGCCTGGAGGACGAGCACGTCTCCTACAACGCCGGCTACACCAACGTCCACGAGCTGATTCCTTGGCGCACCGTGAGCGGCCGCCAGCAGTTCTACCAGGATCACCCCTGGATGCGCGCCTTCGGCGAGAGCCTGCTGGTCTACCGTCCGCCGATCAACACCAAGACGATCACCGGCTTCACCATGCCGGAGGACAACGGCAACCCGACCAAGGCGCTGAACTGGATCACGCCGCACCAGAAGTGGGGCATCCACTCCACTTACAGCGACAACCTGCTGATGCTGACGCTCAACCGCGGCGGCCCGGTGGTCTGGATGTCGGAGACCGACGCCCAGGAGATCGGCATCGAGGACAACGACTGGATCGAGCTGTTCAACGCCAACGGTGCCATCACTGCGCGGGCCATCGTCAGCCAGCGGGTCAAGGCCGGCATGGTGATGATGTATCACGCCCAGGAGCGCCAGGTGAACGTGCCGGGCTCCGAGGTCACCAAGACCCGCGGCGGCATGCACAACTCCGTGACCCGGGTGTGCCCCAAGCCGACCCACATGATCGGCGGCTACGCCCAGCTCTCTTACAGCTTCAACTACTACGGAACCGTTGGCTCCAACCGCGATGAATTCGTCCTGATCCGCAAGATGAAGAGAATCGACTGGCTGGACGGCGAGGGCAACGACAGCGTTCAGGAGGCCGTGAAATGAAGATTCGTTCCCAGGTAGGCATGGTCCTCAACCTCGACAAGTGCATCGGGTGCCACACCTGCTCGGTCACCTGCAAGAACGTCTGGACCAGCCGTGAAGGTCTGGAGTACGCCTGGTTCAACAACGTCGAGACCAAGCCCGGTATCGGCTATCCGAAGGAGTGGGAGAACCAGGACAAGTGGAAGGGCGGCTGGATGCGTCGCAAGGACGGCAAGATCGAGCCGCGCATCGGCGGCAAGTGGCGGGTATTGGCGAACATCTTTGCCAACCCCGACCTGCCCGAGATCGACGACTACTACGAGCCGTTCGACTTCGACTACCAGCACCTGCACACCGCCAAGCAGGGCGACCACCAGCCGGTGGCACGGCCGCGCTCGCTGGTCTCCGGCCAGCGAATGAAGAAGATCGAATGGGGTCCGAACTGGGAGGAGATCCTCGGCACCGAGTTCGCCAAGCGCCGCAAGGACAAGAACTTCGAGCAGGTGCAGGCCGACATCTACGGCCAGTTCGAGAACACCTTCATGATGTACCTGCCGCGCCTGTGCGAGCACTGCTTGAACCCTACCTGCGTGGCCTCGTGCCCCAGCGGTGCGATCTACAAGCGCGAGGAGGACGGCATCGTCCTGATCGACCAGGACAAGTGCCGCGGCTGGCGGATGTGCATCTCCGGCTGCCCGTACAAGAAGATCTACTACAACTGGAAGACCGGCAAGTCCGAGAAGTGCATCTTCTGCTACCCGCGCATCGAGGCGGGCATGCCGACCGTGTGCTCCGAGACCTGTGTGGGCCGCATCCGCTACCTCGGCGTGCTGCTCTACGATGCCGATCGCATCGAGGAAGTGGCGAGCTCGCCGGACGTGCGCGACCTCTACCACCGCCAGTGCGAGATCTTCCTCGACCCGCACGACCCCGAGGTGATCGCCCAGGCCAAGCGTGACGGCATTGCCGATAACGTGATCGCCGCGGCCCAGGCCTCGCCGGTCTACAAGATGGCCATGGATTGGGGGCTGGCGCTGCCGCTGCACCCCGAGTACCGCACCCTACCGATGGTCTGGTACGTGCCGCCGCTGTCGCCGATCCAGTCGGCCGCCGAGGCCGGCAAGGTCGAGTACGACGGCGTGCTGCCCAAGATCGAGTCGCTGCGCATCCCGGTGCGCTACCTCGCCAACATGCTCACCGCCGGTGAGGAGGAGCCCGTGGTACTGGCGCTCAAGCGGCTGATGGCGATGCGCGTCTTCATGCGCAACAAGCACGTCGAAGGCAAGCACGACACCGAGGTGCTCGATGCCGTGGGGCTCACCGAAGCCCAGGTGGAGGAGATGTACCGCTATCTCGCCATCGCCAACTACGAGGACCGCTTCGTGGTGCCCACCAGCCATCGCGAGATGGCTACCGAAGCCTTCCCCGAGCGCGGCGGCTGCGGCTTCAGCTTCGGTGACGGCTGCCACGGCGAGAGCAAGCCGAGCCTGTTCAACGGCCGCAAGCAGACCAGCGCGCTGGTCAAACCGGTCGACGTCTTCGACCCGAAGACACAGAGCGGGGGGCGGCGCGATGAACAAGGCAAGGAGACTCACCATGGCTGATGCAGCGCTGAGAATCGAACCCGTCGTCGGCATGCGCAGCCTGCGCGTGCTGGCCCGGCTGCTCGACTACCCCACCGAGGCGCTGCAGCAAGCCGCGGGCGATCTGATCGAGGCGCTCGACGCCGAGCGCCGCCTGCCGGCGGCGCTCCGGGCCGACCTGATGAGTTGGTGCCAGCGCATCAGTGAGGCCGACCTGCTCGAGCTGCAGTCCGACTACGTGGCGCTGTTCGACAAGGGCCGTGCCCACTCGCTGCTGCTGTTCGAACACGTGCACGGTGAATCGCGCGACCGCGGCCAGGCCATGGTCGACCTGATCGAAGAGTACAAGGCTGCGGGCTTCGAACTCGATGCCCGCGAACTGCCCGACTACCTGCCGCTGTTCCTGGAGTACCTCTCCACTCGCAGCGAGGAGGAGATCGGTCGTTGGCTGGGCGAGATCCGCCACATCCTAGCGCTGCTCACCGCGCGCCTGGAAGAGCGCGGCGCCGACCAGGCCCTGGTTACCCGTGCGCTGCTGGCACTGATCGGCGCCGAGGATGACGTCGAGACCAAGCGAGAAACCGTGGTCGGCGAGACACGCGACGACACTCCCGAGGCGCTGGACGCGGTATGGGAAGAGGAGGCAGTGCGCTTCTCTGCCAAGTCCGACGAGGACTGCGCTCTGCAGTCCGCCGAGGGACGGCGCCTGGCCGAGCGCAAGCGGGCGATCCAAGGTGAGGCGGTTCGCATCCTCGACCCTGTCGATGCCGCCAAGAAACGTTAACGGAGACCTGTCATGAACTACATCAACTCCTTGCTGTTCGGGCTCTACCCCTACCTGGCCGGCAGTGTCTTCCTGATCGCCAGCCTGATGCGCTACGACCATGGCCAGTACACCTGGAAGACCGGCTCCAGCCAGATGCTGTCGTCGAAGAACATGCGCATGGCCAGCAACCTGTTCCATGTGGGCATCATCGTGATCTTCTTCGGTCACCTGGTCGGCCTGCTGACCCCGCACTGGGTCTACGAGCCCTTCATCACCCCCGGCGCCAAGCAGGTCATGGCGGTGGTGATCGGCGGCATCGCCGGCGTGATGTGCCTGGTGGGCGGGGCCATGCTGTTCCATCGCCGCCTGACCAACCCGCGCGTGCGTGCCTCTTCGACCACCATGGACACCGTGATCATCGGCCTACTGGTACTGCAGGTGGCGCTGGGGCTGCTCACCATCCTGCCCACCCTGGGGCACCTGGACGGCAGCGCCATGCTCAAGTTCTCCGGCTGGGCGCAATCGATCGTCTACTTCCAGGGCGGTGCCGCCGCGCACCTTGAGGGCGTCAGCTGGATCTACAAGCTGCACATCCTGGTCGGCCTGACCATCGTGCTGGTATTCCCCTTCACTCGCCTGGTGCACGTGTGGAGCGCGCCGATGGGCTATGTCACTAGGCGTTACCAGATCGTCCGCCGCCGGGCTTAGGTGGATAAAGCTGGCTGCGCTCGCTCAGCTTCATAACCTCGGCGCCAGCCGTGAGGGGCGCCGGGGGCCGGCCGAAGAGGAGGTCTTTTGCCATGGATGGCAAAAGTAGCGCCCAGGGATGGGTTCACAGCGCCTCCTCACAGGCCTGCCGACGGAACAGCCCCGAGCTTATACAGCCGCTTATGTCATGTATTAGAGGATCCGCACCATGCAAATGATCGAGATCGAACAGCTGCCGGGCCGCGCCGTTCCGCCGCCCATCAAGGTCGGCGGCAAGGCCATCGACGAGGACAGCATCGCCCGCGAGATGCAGTACCACCCGGCGGCGACCGCCTCAGAGGCACAGCTTTCGGCCGCGCGCGCCCTGGTGGTTCGCGAGCTGCTGCGCCAGCGCGCCGTCGAGCTCGGTCTGGTGGCCGATACCGACGACGAAGGCGACAACGATGCCGCCATCGCCGCCCTGCTGGAGCAGGAGCTGGATGTGCCGGAGCCGGAGGAGGCGGCCTGTCGCCGCTTCTTCGACGCCGAGCCCGAGCGCTTCAGCGAGCCGACCCGCATTGCCGTGCGCCATATCCTGCTGGCCGCCGCGCCCGACGATGCCGAAGCGCGTGACGCCCAGTACCGCCTGGGCGAGACGCTGATCGAGGAGCTACAGAACATTCCCGAGCGCTTCACCGAGTTCGCCATGCGCCACTCCGCCTGCCCGTCGAAGAGCGAAGGCGGCGAGCTGGGCTGGCTGGCTCAAGGGCAGACCGTGGCCGAGCTCGACCGTGCCTTGCAGCACCTGCCGCAAGGCCTGCATGACCGTCCGCTGGCCTCGCGCTACGGCTGGCACCTGGTCAGCATCGATGAGCGCAGCGGCGGCCAGCGCCTGCCGTTCGAGCAGGTGGCCGAGCGCGTGTTACATACCCTGCGCGAGCAGGCGACTCGACGCGCCTTGCGTCACTACCTGCTGGCGCTGGAAGAGGAGATCGGTGTCGAGGGAGTTACGCTCGACGACGATAGCGCCAGCTCGTTGATGCAATAAACAGGAGCCCACGCATGTCCCATGTTCACGCCAACGCCCGCTTCGTGTCGCTCGGTATTGCCGTGCTGACCGTTTCCGATACCCGCGGCTTCGACCGCGACGGCAGCGGTGATCTGCTCAGCGAGCGTCTCTCCGAGGCCGGCCATGTCCTGGTCGAGCGTCGCATCGTGCCCGACGACATCTACCGCATCCGGGCGGTGGTCTCCAAGTGGGTGGTGCGCGACGACATCCAGGTGATCCTGGTCAATGGCGGTACCGGCTTTACCGTACGCGACACCACGCCCGAGGCGTTGTTGCCGCTATTCGATCGGGCAATCGACGGCTACGGTGAGCTGTTCCGCCAGCTCTCCTTCGACAGCATCGGCACCTCCACCGTGCAGTCGCGGGCGGTGGGCGGTGTGGCCAACCGCACCCTGATCTTCGCCATGCCCGGCTCGCCCAAGGCGTGTGCCACTGCCTGGGACGGCATTCTCGAAAGCCAGCTCGACGCGCGCACCCGGCCGTGCAACTTCGTTGCCATGGTCATGCCCGAGCACCAGGCGTGCGGCTCGCGCGAAGCGCCATTACCTGATCACGGTCAAGGAGTGCATGCATGAGCTGTGGCACCCTTGCCAAGGGCCTGCTCGATCTCGAGGTGGCCCGGGCGCGCATGATCGCCGCGGCCGAGCCGGTGCGGGGGGAAGAACTGATAGCGCTGGAGCAGGCCGCCGGCCGGGTGCTCGTACGCGACGTGGCGGCACGGCTCGATATGCCCGGCGTCGACAACAGCGCGATGGACGGCTACGCCCTGCGGCTGGCGGAACTCGGCGATGCCGGCCTGCCCGTCGTCGCGAGAGTGCCGGCGGGAGCCGGCGTGCAAACGCTGCCCGAGGGCGGCTGTGCGCGGATATTCACCGGTGCGCCGGTACCCGAAGGGGCCGACTGCGTGGTGCCCCAGGAGCGGGTTCGGCTGGACGAGGCCGGGCGGGTGCATATCATCGGCGAGGCTCGATTGGGTGCCAACATACGCCGCCGCGGCGAGGAGTACCGCGAAGGCGATCCCCTGCTGCCGGCGGGCTGGACCCTGAATGCTGCGGCCTTGGCGCTGCTGGCGAGCCAGGGTATCGCCGAGGTGCCGGCTCTGCCGCGCCTCAAGGTGGCGTTGATCTCCACCGGCGATGAACTGATCGAACCGGGTGAGCCGTTTGCATCGGGGCTGGTGTACGACAGCAACCGGGTGATGCTGAAGGCGCTGCTTGAGCAGGCCGACTGCGACGTGCTCGACCTGGGGGTGATCGCCGACGACCCCGCAGCTTTGCGCGAGGCGTTCAGCGCCGCCCGCGACGGCGCCGACCTGGTGATGTGCACCGGCGGCGTCTCGGTGGGTGAAGAGGATCATGTGCGGCCCGTGCTCGATGAGCTGGGTGGGCTCTGGTTCCATGGCGTGGCGATCAAGCCTGGCAAGCCGTTCGCCTTCGGCTACCTGGACGACGGCTCGCCCGAGGGCGTGCCGCTGATCGGCCTGCCGGGCAACCCCGTGGCCTCGCTGGTGGGATGGCACCTGCTGGCCAGGCCCTTTGTGCAAGGTTGCCAAGGCCGCAACGTCGGGCCCTTGCAGCAGTATCGCGTCCGCGCCGGTTTCTCGCGGCGGGGTAGTCCGGGGCGGCGTGAGCTGCTGCGTGTCGTCATCGATTGGCAGGCTGGCCAACCGCTGGCCCTGCTGTCCGGCGGGCAGGGCTCCCACATGCTGCATGCCGCCAGCCAAGCGCACGGCTACCTGATGATAGCCGCCGATACCGACGTAGAGGAAGGTCATGAATACCCCTATCTGCCCGCCGGACAGTTCGACGACTGACCTGCTGTTCAAGCCCAAGCAACTCCGCGAGCTGGTTCACGGTGTGCCTTGGCTGGGCGAACTGAACGACGATGAAGTCACTGAGCTGCTCGAGGATTCCGAACTCAAGTCGCTCAAGACCCGAGAGTGGCTGTTCCGCCAGGATTCCCCGGCCCACTGGCTCTACATCGTCATCAACGGCGCGGTGCGCCTGGCGCGCGGTGCCGGCGACGGTCGCCTGGCCACCATTCGCTGCGTCGAGCGCGGCGGCACCCTGGGCGAGCTGAGCATGGTCTCCAGCGCCGGCGTTTATCTCTATTCTGCCGAGGCGCTGCGCCGCACTCACGTGCTGGCAATTCCCGCCAAGCGCTGCCGCGAGATCATGGACCGTCAGCCGGCCTGCCGCGCCGAGTTCATGAGCCGCCTGGCGCTGGAACTCACCGAGCGCCTCGAGGACCTGGCGCTGCTGACCCAGGCCGATGCCATGTCGCGGCTGGTCAGCTACATCCTGCGCCAGCTACCGGCGGGGCGTAGCAAGAGCCCGCGAGTGGTTCGCCTGTCAATTCCCAAGCGCTGGTTGGCCGCTCAACTGGCCATGACACCGGAAACACTGTCGCGGCTGCTGGCCAAACTGCGCGACGGCGGCGTGATCGGTATCGATCGCCAGCGCCTGACGGTGCTCGACGAACAGAAGCTACGCGACGCCATGCTGGTCGACGATTGAGCCAATGACACGTCGCTCCGCAAGTCGTACATAGGGAGGCTCCATGTCCCGAACCGTGAACAAACCGCGTACCCTGCTCTACTCCTGCTCCGGCTGCTCAGACGTGGCGCAGCTGGCCAACAACGTGGCGGTGCGGCTCGATCATGCGGGCATCGCCGAGATGTCCTGCATCGCCGGCGTAGGCGGCGGCGTGCCGGGGCTGGTTCGCATCGCACGTTCCGGGCGCCCCATCGTCGCCATCGATGGCTGCCAGATGCACTGCGTCAAGCACTGCCTGGACAAGGCGGGCGTAGTCGCCACCGAACACGTAAAGCTCTACGAGCAGGGCTTTCGCAAACGCCGCGGCCAGAGCTACGACGACGAAGCCGTCCATGAGGTGGCCGAGCAGGTCGGCGAGCTGATCGCCCGGCTGCCCATGGATGCCGAGGAAAACGCATGAGCCTGATCGACGGCTTCGGCCGCACCGTGCGCTACGTTCGCCTGTCGGTCACCGACCGCTGCGACTTTCGCTGCGTCTACTGCATGGCCGAGGAGATGACCTTCCTGCCTCGCGCCAGGCTGCTCACGCTGGAGGAAATGGCGACTCTGTCGCGGGCCTTCGTCGAGCTGGGTGTGGAAAAGATCCGCCTGACCGGCGGCGAGCCGCTGGTGCGCCGCGGCATCGAGGAACTGGTGGCCGAACTCGGCGCGCTGCCGGGGCTGCGCGACTTTGGCATGACCACCAACGGCGCCGGGCTCGCCAAGCACGCCCGTGCGCTGTATGAGGGCGGGCTCAGGCGCCTTAACGTCAGCCTCGATTCGCTGGTGCCCGAGCGCTTTCGCGCCCTGACCCGTACCGGCGACCTGGCCAGTGTCATCGACGGCATTCGCGCCGCTCGCGCCGCCGGGTTCGAGCGCATCAAGCTCAACGCGGTGATCCTCAAGGGGCGCAACGACGATGAGATCCTCGACCTGGTCGACTTCGCCCGCAAGGAGCGAGTGGACATCAGCTTCATCGAGGAGATGCCACTGGGCCAGAACATCGGCCATGACCGCGCCGAGACCTTCTGTTCCAGCGACGAAGTACGCGCCATGATCGAAGCGCGCCACGCGCTGCTGCCCACCACCGAGACTACCCTGGGGCCGTCGCGCTACTTTCGCATGCCCGACAGCGGCTCGCGCATCGGCTTCATCTCGCCGCACAGCCACAATTTCTGCGCCGCCTGCAACCGCGTACGAGTGACCGCCGAGGGCCGCCTGCTGCTGTGCCTGGGCAACGAACACTCTGTCGACCTGCGCGCCGTGATGCGGCGCCACCCCGGCGACCTCGAACGGCTCAAGGCCGCCATCGTCGCCGCCATGCAGAAAAAGCCCGAGCGCCACCACTTCACCACCGACGGCGACGTCCAGGTCGTCCGCTTCATGAACATGACCGGGGGCTGAAAGGCCAGCTCCCCCCTTGGCCGTCCACCTGCTGCTTCTGGCCCGGACAGTCTAATCATGAACTGTTCGGGCCTTCCTTCGCCCGGCCTTTATGTCATCTCATCAGGCAGCTCTGCCCATGCTGTCGCGGGCATTACCTTCGCCAATACCTCTATTTGCACTAGTCATTGGTGATGTCGACCCCGGCTGGCCATATTCCTCAATGACGGATGGAGAGCGCGAATGAAACATTGGCGATTGGTACTGAGAGTGGTGTCTGATTCCGAGGATTCAAAAGACGCCAGTGAATTGAAGCGCAGTGTCACCCTTTTTTTGCGCGTGGTGGAAACCTATGAGGTGACCTGCCTTGGCATGAGAATTTTCGGCATTGACTTTCTTGCCGAAGATGAAGAATTCAACCATGTCATGAGCATGGTCAAGATCCTAAAAGAGAGATATCGGTTTTCCATCATGCAGTTCGGCGAACTGCGTGAGGAAAGCGAGACCGGAATGACGATAAGAGTCGGTTCAAAACCTGCGACACATGTCGCTTGAAATACGAAGGAGACAACAAGATGCAACTCCCATCATTGATCGAAATTCCCAACGGCGACAAGGTCGTGCCGACGTTTTCCGATGCCGAGATGCAGGCGCGTCTTTCTCGGCTAAGGGAGTACATGGCGGCAAATCAAGTCGATGCCGTGGTGCTCACTTCCTATCACAACATCAACTACTTCAGTGACTTCGTTTATTGCAAGTTCGGCCGTGATTATGGGTTGATCGTGACCCAGGATCGTTTTACCACCGTAACCGCCAATATCGATGGTGGCCAGCCCTATCGGCGCAACCGCCTGGGCGACAACATCGTCTACACCGATTGGCAGAAGGACAACTTCTTCAAGGCCGTCAGGCAACTGTGTGAGGGCAAGCAGCGTGTCGGCGTCGAGTTCGATCATCTGACCCTGCAGAACCAGCAGAAGCTGCTGGCTGCGCTTGGCGAGGTGGAGCTGGTCGACATCGGCGTGCCCACCATGAAGATGCGCATGATCAAGTCGGCCGAAGAGATTGCACTGATTCGCCAGGGCGCTCGCATCGCCGACGTGGGTGGTGTGGCCGTGCGTGACGCCATTACTGCTGGGATCCCGGAGTACGAGGTGGCGCTGGCCGGCCAGCAGGCCATGGTGCGGGAGATTGCCAAGACCTACCCGAACAGCGAACTGATGGATACCTGGGTCTGGTTCCAGTCGGGGATCAACACCGATGGTGCCCACAACCCGGTGACCAGCCGTCGCGTACGGTCCGGGGATATCCTGAGCCTGAACACCTTCCCGATGATTTCCGGTTACTACACGGCCCTCGAGCGCACCCTGTTCTGCGAGCACGCTTCCGACGAGCACCTGCGACTCTGGGAGGCCAACTGCGAGGTTCACCGGCGAGGGCAGGAGCTGATCAAGCCCGGTGTTCGTTGCTGTGACATCGCCCACGAGCTCAACGCGATATTTGCCAAGCATGACCTGCTCCAGTACCGCACCTTCGGCTATGGCCACTCCTTCGGCACTCTGAGCCACTATTATGGCCGGGAGGCGGGCCTGGAACTGCGTGAAGACATCGAGACCGTGCTCGAACCTAACATGGTGGTCTCCATGGAACCGATGATCATGGTGCCGGAAGGCCGTGCGGGAGCCGGGGGTTATCGTGAGCACGACATCCTGGTGGTGAACGAGCACGGAGCCGAGAACATCACCGGGTTTCCATATGGGCCGGAGCACAATATCGTCAGATAACCGCAGAGCAAGGTTATCGACTCCCTAGCATGGGAGGCGGTGCCAGATTGGCTAACCCGGCACGTAGGAAGTCAAGAACGTGCCGGGTTGCCACGCTTAGTTCCCGCTCGCGATAGTAAAGCCCAATGCTAACGGAGCCGAGGCGTGGCAGGCGCTCCATTTCAGTCGCCTTCGAAAGGTGAGAAGGCACCACAGATGAAGCCATTGCCGTCAGTCCCAGCCCTTCCTCGACCGCCGACATGATCCCCAGCAAGCTGGGGCTGGTATAGGCAATGCGGTAGGGCGTACCTGCCTGCGTCAGTGAACTCTCCAGCATCGCCCGGTAGATGCAGCCTTGAGGGTAGGTGACCAGCGGAAGAAATTCCGAATCGGTCAGGTTGCCATGGCTCATTACCCAGGCTAACTGGTCGATCCTGTAATCACGGATATCCCTATTTTCATCCTTCCTCTCCGGCTCCATGACCAGACATACATCATAGAGGTGCTTCTGGTAACGCTGAAATATCACCTTGCTGATGTCACAGTCGACCTCGACAGCTATGTTTGGGTATGTTCTCGCCAGATTACGCAGGGCTTTTGGCAAGAAGGCAAGCTCGAAATCATTCGGTATGCCAAGTCTGACCCGGCCTGACACGTTCTCTCCGCTGAGCTTGGTTATGGCCTTGTCATTGATCTCCAGGATCTGCTTGGCTGCCTGATAGAGATACTCTCCATCTTCTGTGAGATCCAAGCTTGTTCCTCGCAGGAAAATCTTGGTATCCAGCAGTGATTCCAATTTTTTAATTTGCAGGCTTATGGCAGGTTGTGAGCGGCCAAGAAATTCGCCGGCACTAGTAAAACCGCCAAGGTCCCTTATGGTCACAAAGGTGCGTAGCAGATCTGTCGGTATGTTCTTCATGCCATGAGCCATTGCTGTGATTAATGGGGGTATTTGCGTTACAAATTGGCAGCTTTTGAGAGCCTAAAATACCTTGAGAACATCATGGATGGCAACGCATGGGCAGGGAGCCATTCCTGTCGACCAAGAACAAGAGGTGTATAAATGAATTCCTGGGTATTGACCACCTTTCTGATGCTAACCTGCTATATGCTGCTTCATTCAGGCGCCGCCTATCTCCGAAGGGAGCTCAAGCGAAAATCAAGCAATGGCTCAATGAGGAGATGACCATGGACGCCTATAAGCTGTTCAATTGGAGCCTGTTATTGCTGACATTCGGTCTGCTGATCTATCTGGGCTATCTCTCCTCACGCTACATGAACAAGAGCGATGAAGGGGGCTTTCTGGTAGCGGGGCGGTCACTGGGCGCCTTTGTGGCGGCCGGCACCATTGTAGCCACTGGCTTCAGTGGCTGGGGTTTTATGGGCTCCCCAGGGGTAACCTACCAGTTCGGTGCCATCGAGGTGCTGGGGAATTTCTTTTTTGCGCCAGCGATGATGATCGCCGTGCTCTACTTCGCCCGCTTCCTGCAGCAGCGTGCCATCGAGATGGGGAGTAATACTATCCCAGAGTATATTGCCCAGATCCATGGTGGCTGTGCTATGGGGCGGGTTTTGCAAGGTGTGGCTGCCTTTATTACCATCTTGCTGCTGCTTGTCTTTTTGACCAGCCAGATCAAGGCTGTAGGTCTTCTCGGAGCAAGCTGGCTGGGCATCGAGCTCAACCAAAGTGCCTTTTTGATGGTCTCGGTGATCATTATCTATACCATGCTAGGGGGGCTTGCCGCAGTTGCTTGGACCGATACGGTCATGGTCTGCGGTATGGCCTTGGCTGCGATCATTATTATGGCGCAAATACTTACCTCCGTGGATCTCGGTACTTGGGAGGCATCACTTAATGCCATCGATCCCGAGCTGCTCAATCCCACGACGGGGGCACATTATGGTGACTCTATCGGTACTGTCTTCTTGGTGCTGCCTTACGCATTCCTATTCGCCGCTGTGCTGCCCTACATGGCGATCCGATTCCTGGCGATGAGGCCGGACGTCAAGCTACACAAGGTGGGGCTCTACGTGGCGATTCTCGGCGCGCTGCTGAGCTTGATCCCTATTGTCGGCCTCTATGTGCGTATGCACATACCCGACCTCGCCGATCCCGACATGGCAATGCCGATCTACCTCGAGCAGTTCATGCATCCGGCCATCCAGGGGGTCATCACGCTCTTCATTATCTTCGCCATGAAATCCACGGCAAACTCGCTGCTGCATACCGTGGCTTCGGCGACCTCGCATGATCTTCGGCTGTCTCTGTTTGGTCCTGTCACCAGTGAGCGCATGGCGCTGAGGATCAATCGCGCGGCCGTGGTGTTGCTCGGCGTCTTAGCGCTGCTGATGATGCTTTATGCTCCTCCGTTCATGCTTTCCTGGCTGGGTATCCTGGGTTCCGGCACGCTGCTCGCCAGTATGATTGGACCAGTTTTCATCTCGACGTTCTGGCAAGGCACAGCCTGGGGAGCGCTCACTGCCATGCTGGTGGGGTTCTTCACCAGTGGCTATATGATGTTATTCGTCGACGTGGGGTGGCTGATCGGGCCGCTGACCGGATGTGCTGTCTCTTCGGCCTGTTATGTGGGGGTATCGCTGTGCCGCCGGCGTCCTCAACTGAGCAGGCCCTCGCTTCACTGAATGGCAGGGAAGGCAGCGAGAACGCGGGCCGAGGCAGCGATGCCACGGCCCATTTCATATCAGCCTTCCAGCTCCTTGCTCAAGAGATCACGGAACAGGCGACAGCTGGGAGTACTAAAGGCCTGGTTCCAGGCGGCAATGGTCTCAAGGCGCTCATGAGGGCTGGCCAGGGGGACTACGGCTATGTCTTCCCGGCGAAACCGGTTGATGCAGTCGGAATACAGCGAGATGCCCATGTTGGCCGCCACCAAGCCGAAGATACCGCTGCTGGTCGAGGCTTCCTGAATGATTTGGGGGCGAAAACCGTCCTGCAGGCAGAGCCGGAATACGTAAGCTCGAAAGGTGCTCCAGCCCTCTTCAGTGCCCAGTATGAACTTCTCGTCTTCTAGCTCGGCGAGCGTCAAGCGTGGCCGGTCGGCCAGCTTGTGCCGTCGAGGCAGGACCACCATCAGGTTCTCGATGGCCGCGCGGTGGGTCTCGATTCCTGGCAGCTGCACGGGGCCGATCATGAAGCCAATGTCGATACGTTGTTCCAGCAGTGCCTCGTGCTGGTGATGAGAAGGCATGTAGATGAGCTCTACCGTGATGTCGGGGTAGGTCTCCTTGAAAGTATCGAGAATCCGCGGCAACACGCCATTGATCGAGAAGTCATTGTAAGCAATGGTGATATGGCCGATATCACCCTGTGCCGCCCTTTCTGCGAGCTGAATCCCTCGCTCAAGATGGCTTAGCGCGGCCTGGCACTCGTTCAGGAACAAATGGCCCGAGCGGGACAGTGCCACTTGGCGAGTAGTGCGCTCGAACAGATCGGCGCCGACCCCTTCCTCAAGCCCCTTGATCAGTCGGCTCAGTGCCGGTTGGGTCATGTGCAGCGACTCTGCAGCTTTCTTGAAGTGTAAGCTCTCAGCCACTGCCATGAAGGCGCGGAGATGGCGCAGGTCAAAGCGCGTAATATTGTTGTTCATGCTGGCATCAATCTAGAAAAAGAATGAATTAGACGGTATGAGTTGTGAGGCATAGGCTGAATATTGTCAAGCAGAGCCTGTCGGCTTGCCGGCAGCCCACAACAAGTCCAAACGGGAAAAGTCCGATGCGCAAGACACTCTCACGAACGCTGATGATCGGTGCTACCAGCTTGGTCGCTACGTTTGTCGCCACCTCGCTCTCGGCTGCCGAGAGAACTCTTAAGTTCCACAACGGCTATGCCGAGTCGCGTCCGGAGGCGGGCTTCGTTGACGAATTTGCAGCGCTTGTCGATGTGAAGTCGGGTGGCGAGCTCAAGATTGACGTATACCATGCCGGCTCCCTGGGTCTGAAGGAGCCGGACATGCTGCGTACGTTGCAGCGCGGCTTGGTAGACATGGCCCTTCTCTATGGCGAGTATTACACACGAGACGCGCCGGAGCTCTCCGCGGTATACGCCCAAGGTGCCATTAAGGAAGCCGAGGAGCACTTGGAGCTCCTGCCAACCGTGCGCGAGATCTACGTCAGGGAATATGGCGATTGGGGCATCAAGACTATCGGTGGTGTTGTTTCGCCGGTGTTCGATGTCGGTGTGCACTGCAAGGAGCCCGCCAATTCCTTGGAAGAAATCAAGGACCGCAAGCTCCGCGTCTGGTCATCACATCTGGTGGATACGTTCACTCGGCTAGGCATTTCAGCTGAAGTTATTCCTCAGAATGATATGTATATGGCACTTCAGACCGGCGTTGTGGATTGCGCCTATTACCTGTCCACAGTCGCTGAGACGGTCTCCCTGAATGAGGTTACTGATTATGAGGCGTACCTGCACCCTTGGGCCGCGGTACCGGCTATGTTCGGTGTCAGCCAGCGCACTTGGGAGTCGCTGAGTGAAGACCATCGCAACATTCTCGAGGAGGCCGGCGAGGAAATCTGGGAGAAGACCCGCGAGATGTCAGTAGATCAGCAGCGTGAGGCTGAAGCCCGTGAGAACCGGGAGTCACTTGGCGTGACTA
This sequence comes from Halomonas sp. MCCC 1A13316, assembly GCF_014931605.1. NCBI lineage: Bacteria > Pseudomonadati > Pseudomonadota > Gammaproteobacteria > Oceanospirillales > Halomonadaceae > Billgrantia > Billgrantia diversa. The sequence continues at coordinate 228,938 of NZ_CP053382.1, forward strand.
TTCTCGAACCCTTCTCCGAAGAGGACGTGGTGCGCTTCCAGGAAGCCGCATTCGAAGCTTGGGAGAAGCTCGCTAGTCGGGCAGGGGAGGATGGCCTGGCCATCTTCGAAGAGGTCACTGGCCGAATTCGTGAGATCAATTAAATAAGCCCGCGGGGCCGTCATTTCGGCCCCAAACTGGAGGCCATGGCGATGAAGATTATCGACAAGGCGATCGACAGAGTGGTATACGGTATGTTCCTCTGCGGTGTGATCGTCGGTATCCTGATGACGCTGACTGTCTTCGTCAGTACCTTGATGCGCTACCTGTTTAATACTCCGCTGCACTTCTCCAACGAACTGGCAGGCCTGCTTTTCCTTTCGATCACCTTCTTGACCATTCCTCACGTACTCAACATCGACCGTCATATCGGTATTGACCTGGTCGTTAAGCAGCTGCCGGTGCGCTTCCAAGGCTTCACTGGCCAGCTGGCGGGTCTGGTATTGCTCGTCTTTGCAGTAATATTTGTCTACCAGTCATGGGACTTCATGGTTTTTTCTCGTGCCATTGACGCACGTTCCGATATCAGTGGGCTGTTGCTGTGGCCTTGGATGCTGGTGATGCCACTCAGTTTCACTATGTGCTGCATCATTACGCTAAAAAAAACACTGGTACGCTTTTTCGCTCGTGACCGTAAACCTTTTTATAAGGAGGCTTCCTCATGAGCTGGCTAATTCTTAGCACAGGGCTGTTGACTCTGCTTAGCAGTGGTGCGGTTCTGGGCGCTGCGTTGGGGCTGATAGGATTCATCCTTCTCCACTTTCAAGGAGGCGGTGCTACAGCCCTCGCCATTAACTCTATCTGGAACTTGTTGACCGGCTTCTCGCTGACTGCAGTGCCCTTGTTCATCTTTCTAGGAGACATTCTGCTGGCCAGTGGGGTCTCCACCAAGGTCTACAACGGCCTGACTCCTTTGTTCCGGCGTATTCCCGGAAAGCTGTTGCATACCAATATCGCTGTCTGCACACTATTTAGCGCGGTGAGTGGATCGAGCTCAGCTACCGCGGCCGCTATCGGTTCGGTAGGCTATCCGGAGCTGAAGAAGCGTGGCTACTCGCCTAGCATGGTCGTGGGTACACTAGCCGCGGGGGGCACCTTGGGGCTATTGATTCCGCCGAGTCTGGCACTGATCATCTATGGTGCTACCCAGAACGTCTCCATCGGTAAGTTATTTCTAGCCGGGATTATTCCAGGAATCATGATCTCCGGCGCTTTCTTCCTCTGGATCATGCTGCGTTCCCGCTGGGGAGAGGCCATCACACCCGAGGACGATGAACCGATGGACTGGAGTGCGGTCTTTAAAGGCTTATTGCAGATATGGCCACTGCCTGTGCTGATCTTCTTCGTTCTCGGTACCATCTACATGGGTGTTGCCACACCCACCGAAGCGGCTTCACTAGGTGTGGTCGCCAGCATTATGCTGGGTTTCGTCTGGGGGAATCTCACCTGGGCCCAGCTATGGGCAGCATTTATCAATGGCACCATCATGTTCAGTGCAATCGCCATGATCATGCTGGGTACGGCGATACTGTCTCAGGCCGTGAGCTTGCTTGGCCTGCCGCGTGATGCGGTAGCAGCAATCGCTGATCTTGGCTTCAATCGTTATGGAGTTTTGCTATTAATCGTTCTTGTCTACCTTGTACTAGGATGCTTTTTTGACGGCATATCGCTGCTGTTGATGACTTTGCCAATCACTTTTCCCATGGTCACTAGCTTGGGCTTCGATCCCATCTGGTTCGGGGTTATTGTAACGCTGTTAATGGAGGTTGGTATGATAACGCCGCCAGTAGGGCTAAATCTCTTCGTTCTAACCTCCATTACCCATAATGAAGTTAATGTCACTGATGCTGCTTGGGCGTCATTGCCCTATTGGCTGATTATCTTGGGGGCCGTATTCATATATACACTGTTTCCTTGGCTGGTGACCTGGCTGCCTTCTTTCTATTAGTGCGATGTGAATAGAATTTACTGTCTTAATTTTCGGCCTGGGAGGGCCGTTTTTTTTGGGGTCTTTGAAAAGTATGGGGACGGTTTGTTGTGAAGTTTTGATGCCGGCTCGGGCATAAGTAGAATAAAAAATGCACTTTTTATTGTTGCTCTGTACGGTATCAATCAAAAAGTAAAAGGAATTGGACTGCATCAAATAAGGTGGTTAACCTTCGAGCTGTCAACGACACAAAGTACTCAGTGCGTACAGCAGCAGTAATTCCACACACCGGAGTTAATGAGATGTCCCAAGATCTGATGACAATGCTGAATCAGGCTTTCGAAGAGGCCACTAAGCTTTACCAAAAGCGTGGTTTTCAGCGTCGCGTAGGGTTCGGAAAGAAGCCGGCGCTGGTGAGTGTCGATCTCGCGAATGCCTGGACCCGTCCAGGCAACCCTTTTACCTGTGACCAGGAGCAGATGGATAACGAAATCATCCCTGGCATGCAGAAGCTACTCAAGGCTTTCCGTGCTGCGAAACTGCCGGTGATTCACGTGACGACCGCCTATGAGATTACCGACCGCAATGCACCTTTTACCGATATGGGGTTATGGCACAACAAGATTCCCGTCGACGCCGTAAACCTTGCCGACAAGGAGCTCTGGGCTATCGATTCACGCATCGCTCCGGTTGAGGGTGAGTATACGCTGCTGAAGAAGCGTGCCTCGTCCTTCCATGGTACTGAGCTGGCGGGCATCCTGCGTGCAAATGGTGTCGACACCATCCTCGTGACCGGCGTCACCGCCTGCGCTTGCGTACGCCAAACCATTTGCGACGGCATCGCTGATGGTTTCCGAACCATTGCAGTCAAGGAGTGCATCGGTGACCGTGTGCCAGGCGCCGTGGCCTGGAACCTGTTCGATATCGACGCCAAGTTCGGCGATGTTGAGTCCGTGGATCGCTGCGTCGATTACCTGAATACCATCGGACAGTCCCAATCCTGACCATTGTTCATGAGGTCGTTTCTGACAGCGAGTCCAACTGGGCTCGCTTCTCGTTTGGTGGTGTGGGGGTCGATGGCGCGATAGGCTAGGCTATCGACCCGGCTCCAGGGCTTCGGAGTGTACTGCCATGACACCAGGCGCGACCTTTAACCGTTCCTCCCAGGGCGAGCCCCTATCCGTCGGCTTCGTCCTGCTGCATCGCTTCACCCTGCTGCCTTTCGCCGCCTTCGTCGACTGCCTGCGCCTGGCGGCCGACGAGGGCGACCGCAGCCGCCAGCTGCGCTGTCACTGGACGTTCATGACCAGCACGGGGGAGCCGGCGGCCTCCAGCTGTGGGGCTTCCATCACGCCGTGCCAACCCTTCCGGGATCCGCAGGAGTTCGACTACATCGTGGTGATCGGCGGCGTGCTGGACGACGCCGACCGCGCCGATACCACGGCGCTGGCCTACCTGCGCCGGGCGGCGAATGCCCAAGTGCCGCTGGTGGGGCTGTGCACGGGCGCCTTCGCCCTGATCCAGGCCGGCCTGATGACCGGGCGTCGCTGCTGCGTCAGTTGGTATCACCACCGCGATATGATCCAGCGCTTTCCCACCATCGAGCCGGTGGCCGACCGGCTTTTCGTCGATGATGGCGACCGGCTTACCTGCGCGGGTGGCTCAGCGGGAGCAGACCTGGCCGCCTATCTGGTCGAGCGGCATCTGGGCAAGGCTTGGGCCATGAAGAGCCTGCGAATCATGCTGCTCGACGAAGCCCGTATCGGTGCGCATCCGCAGCCGCAGCCGGTGGTATTCGGCAAGATCGAGGATCGGCTGGTGCGCCGTTCCATTGCCGTGCTCGAGCAACATCTCGGCGAGCCGATCTCGATGGAGACGCTGGCGGAGCGGGTCGGAACCTCGCGGCGCAACCTGGAGCGCCGCTTCCGCGAGACCCTGGGCGTCGGGCCGCAGAAATTCGCGCGCGATCTGCGCCTGCGCTACGGGCTGTGGCTGCTGCACTACACTGGCAAGAGCGTCACCGAAATCGGCGAGCGCTGCGGTTTCGCCGATACGGCCCATTTCTCGCGGCATTTCCGCAGCGCCTTCGGTATGCCGCCGTCGGAGATGCGCAAGCGTGCCGAGGAGCCAGGCAGCGACCGGGTCGACCCTTTCTTCCTGCATATCGAATCCCGCCCGGCGGTCTGACCGATATATCGCCATCTCCCGTCTCATGGGTGCTTCAGGCATAAGCTCGTACCCGGCGGACGGCCTTCGCCAAAAGTGGTAGGCCGACCTCGGCGGTACCTGTCATTCAGCAAAGCTGTCGCATTTATTCAATCTTTCTCCCTCCTGTGAGCCTTTAATCGACGCATGAGCCGAATACCCTTCGCGCTGATTATCAGCGCATAAGGATTTCAAATTTTTCACGTTGGCGGGTTGCCGATAGATTCGAAGACACACCCAGCCAGTGCCGATAACAACAGGAGTCACTCATGAACCAAGCCGGACTCGCGTCATTCGATTCCCAGATTGCCGCTGCCATCGCCGAAGAGGTGGCGCGTCAGGAGGCGCACGTCGAGCTGATCGCCTCGGAAAACTATGCCAGCCGCGCGGTTATGGAGGCCCAGGGCACGCAGTTGACCAACAAGTATGCCGAGGGTTACCCGGGCAAGCGCTACTACGGCGGCTGCGAGCACGTCGACGTAGTCGAGAAGCTTGCCATCGAGCGTGCCTGCGACCTGTTCGGCGCCGACTACGCCAACGTTCAGCCCCACTCCGGCGCCCAGGCCAATGCAGCTGCCTTCATGGCGCTGGTCAAGCCGGGCGACACCGTACTCGGCATGAGCCTTGCCCACGGCGGTCACCTGACCCACGGCGCTGCGCCCAACTTCTCCGGCAAGCACTACCACGCCGTGCAGTACGGCCTGAATGCCGAGACCGGCGAGATCGACTACGAAGAAGTCGAGCGCCTGGCACGCAGCCACAAGCCGAAGCTGATCATCGCCGGCTTCTCCGCCTACTCCCGTGTGGTCGACTGGCGGCGCTTTCGCTCCATCGCCGATGAAGTCGGCGCCTGGCTGATGGTCGACATGGCTCACGTGGCGGGTCTGGTCGCCGCCGGGCTCTACCCGAGCCCGATCGCCCACGCCCATGTGGTCACCACCACTACCCACAAGACCCTGCGCGGCCCGCGCGGTGGCCTGATCCTCTCGGCCCACGGCGATTCGGAGCTGTACAAGAAGCTCAACGGCGCGGTCTTCCCCGGCCAGCAGGGCGGCCCGCTGATGCACGTCATCGCGGCCAAGGCGGTGGCCTTCAAGGAGGCCATGAGCCAGACCTTCGTTCAGTACCAGCAGCGCGTGATCGACAACGCCCGCAGCATGGCCAAGGTGTTCCTGGACCGCGGTTACGACGTCGTCTCCGGCGGCACCGACGACCACCTGTTCCTGGTCTCGCTGATCCGCCAGGGCGTTACCGGCAAGGACGCCGATGCGGCGCTGGGCCGCTCGCACATCACCGTCAACAAGAACGCCGTGCCTAACGATCCGCAGAGCCCCTTCGTCACCTCCGGTCTGCGTATCGGCACCCCGGCGGTCACCTCGCGCGGCTTCGACGCGGACGACTGCGAGGCGCTGGCCGGCTGGATCTGCGACATCCTCGACGTGCTGGCCGAGCAGGGCAATACCGATGCCGTGGAAGCCGAAGTGCGCGAGAAGGTCGCCGAGCTCTGCCTGCGGCACCCGGTCTACGGTGCCGCCTCGGCAGCGGCGCAAGAAACCGCTACCGCCTGAACCCGTAAGAGCCGGCCCTGCCTGGCAGGGCCGGTCGAGGAGAGAGAAGATGCAACGCTATTCAGGTTTCGGGCTGGCCAAGCACGCCCTCAGTCACCATGAGAACTGGGAGCGCCAGTGGCGCAACCCCACCCCCAAGAAACAGTACGACGTCATCATCGTCGGCGGCGGTGGCCACGGCCTGGCCACTGCCTATTACCTGGCGAAGGAGTTCGGCGTCAAGAACGTGGCGGTGATCGAAAAGGGCTGGCTGGGCGGCGGCAATACCGCGCGCAACACCACCATCGTGCGTTCCAACTATCTGTGGGACGAGGCGGCGGCCCTCTACGAGCACTCCATGAAGCTGTGGGAAGGCCTGTCGCAGGACCTGAACTACAACGTGATGTTCTCCCAGCGGGGGGTGCTCAACCTGGGCCACACCCTGCAGGACATGCGCGACATCCAGCGCCGGGTCAATGCCAACCGTCTGAACGGTATCGACGGCGAAGTGCTGGACGCCAAGAGCGTGCAGGAGCTGGTGCCGATCATGGACTGCTCGAAGAGTGCCCGCTACCCGGTGCTGGGCGCTTCCTGGCAGCCGCGCGCCGGTGTGGCCCGCCACGATGCCGTGGCCTGGGGCTATGCCCGCGGCGCCGACGCCCATGGCGTGGATATCCTCCAGCAGACCGAGGTCACCGGCTTCAAGATCCGCGACGGTCAGGTCTATGGCGTACACACCAACCGTGGCGACATCGAGGCCAAGACCGTCGGCTGCGTGGCCGCCGGTAACTCCGGTGTGCTGGCCAAGATGGCCGGCTTCCGCCTGCCGCTGGAATCGCACCCGCTGCAGGCCCTGGTCTCCGAGCCCCTCAAGCCGATCCTCGACACCGTGGTGATGTCCAACCACGTGCATGGCTATATCAGCCAGTCGGACAAGGGCGACCTGGTGATCGGTGCCGGCATCGACGGCTACAACGGCTATGGCCAGCGCGGCAGCTACCCCACCGTGGAGCACACCCTGCAGGCCATCGTCGAGATGTTCCCGATCTTCTCCCGGGTGCGCATGAACCGCCAGTGGGGCGGCATCGTCGACACCTGCCCGGATGCCTGTCCGATCCTCTCCAAGACTCCGGTGAAGGGCCTGTACTTCAACTGTGGCTGGGGCACCGGTGGCTTCAAGGCCACCCCGGGCTCGGGCCATGTGTTCGCCGCCAGCCTGGCCAAGGGCGAGATGCATCCCATCGCCGAGCCCTTCTCCATGTTCCGCTTCCATAGCGGGGCTCTGATCGACGAGCACGGCGCCGCCGGCGTGGCCCACTGAGGAGAATTCGCCATGTTCTATATCTATTGCCCCTACTGCGGCGAACACCGCGAGGAAGAGGAATTTCACCCCAAGGGCCAGGCGCATATCGAGCGACCCAAGGATCCCGAGGCGTGCAGCGACGAGGAGTGGGGCGACTACCTCTTCTTCCGTGACAACCCCCGCGGCGTGCACCATGAGCTGTGGGTGCATGCGGTGGGCTGTCGCAAGTTCTTCAACGTCACCCGCCACACCGTGACCTACGAGATCCTCGAAACCTACAAGATGGGCGAACAGCCCCGTGTCACCGCCGAGAGCCTGGCGAGCCAGCAAACGCAGGGCAACGTGCAGGTAGCCAGCGGCGGGCAACAGACCGTGGGTGCCACCAACGCCGCAGCGCCAACGGTCAAGGGAGAGCAGATATGAGCCAGTCCAAGAAACAAGCGCACCGTCTGGCCAAGGGCGGTCGGATCGATCGCTCCCGCACCCTGAGCTTCACCTTCAATGGCCAGAGCTACCAGGGACACCCGGGTGACACCCTGGCTTCGGCGCTGCTGGCCAATGGCGTGGATATCGTCAACCGCAGTTTCAAGTACTCCCGGCCCCGGGGCATCGTCGCCGCCGGCGCCGAGGAGCCCAATGCCGTCGTCCAGCTGGGCAGCACCGAAGCGGACCAGGTGCCCAACGTGCGCGCCACCCAGCAGGCGCTGTTTGCCGGCCTGACCGCCCGCAGCACCAACGGCTGGCCCAACGTGCAGCGCGACCTGATGGGCCTGGTCGGCAAGGTGGGTGGCAAGTTCATGCCCCCGGGCTTCTACTACAAGACCTTCATGGCTCCGGCCTCCCTGTGGATGACCTACGAGAAGTACATCCGCAAGAGCGCCGGCCTGGGGCGCAGCCCCATGGAAGCCGACCCGGACACCTACGACCACCTGCACCAGCACTGTGATGTACTGGTGGTGGGCGGCGGTGCTGCCGGCCTGGCCGCGGCCCTAGCCGCCGCGCGCAGCGGGGCCAGGGTGATCGTCGCCGACGAGCAGGAGGAAATGGGTGGCTCGCTGCTGGATAGCCGCGAGACCCTGGACGACAAGCCGGCGGATCAGTGGGTGGCCCAGGTGCTCGAGGAGCTGGCTGGCTGCGAGAACGTCACCTTGCTGGCGCGCACCACGGCCAACGGCTACCACGACCATAACTTCGTCACCCTGCACGAGCGGCGCACCGAGCACCTCAGCGAGACCGCCCCGCTGGTGAAGGGCCATCGTCCGGTCCGGTCGCGGATGCACCGCGTGCGTGCCGGCCAGGTGGTCCTGGCCACCGGCGCTCACGAGCGCCCGCTGGTCTATGCCGGCAACGACGTGCCGGGCAACCTGCTGGCCGGCGCCGTTTCCACCTATATCCGCCGCTACGGCGTGGCGCCGGGCAACAAGCTGGTGCTCTCTACCAGCAACGACTACGGCTACCGTGCCGCCCTCGACTGGAAGGAGGCGGGGCGTGAAGTGGTGGCCATCGTCGACGCCCGCCAGGCGCCGGCCGGCGACTGGGTGGAGGCCGCCCGCGCCCAGGGCATACGCATCATCACCGGCAGCGCCGTGATCGAGGCCAAGGGCGGAAGCCGCGTCAGCTCGGCGCGGGTCGCCAAGATCGATATCGACGCCTACAAGGTTACCGGCCAGGCCGAGACGCTTGCCTGCGACACCATCGCCAGCTCCGGCGGTTTTAGCCCGGTGATTCACCTGGCTTCCCACACCGGCGCCCGGCCCACCTGGCGTGACGACCTCCTCGGCTTCGTACCGAGCCTGGTGAAGGGCGTCCAGGCCTGCGGCGGTGCCAATGGCACCTATGCCCTGGGCGAGGTGTTGGCCGAGGGCGTGGAAGCCGGCGTAAAGGCTGCCGCCGCTGCCGGCCATGCGGCCCCGGCGGTCAGCCTGCCCCAGGCCAAGATTCTCGAACAGGGCCCGGCGGCACCGCTGTTCCAGGTGCCCCACGAGAAGCCGACCCTGCGTGCGCCCAAGCAGTTCGTCGACCTGCAGAACGACGTCACCGCGGCGGGCATCGAACTGGCCACCCGCGAGGGCTTCGAGTCCATCGAGCACGTCAAACGCTACACCGCCATGGGCTTCGGCACCGACCAGGGCAAGCTGGGCAACATAAACGGCATGGCCATCGCCGCTCGCTGCCTGGGTCGCTCCATTCCCGAGGTGGGCACTACGGTATTCCGGCCGAACTACACCCCGGTGACCTTCGGCGCCATCGTCGGCCGTCACTGCCGCGACCTCTTCGACCCCGAGCGTTACACCGCGCTGCACCAGTGGCACGTGGAGCATGGCGCCGAGTTCGAGGACGTGGGCCAGTGGAAGCGCCCCTGGTACTTTCCACAAGTACGCGCCGGAGCCGGCAACGGCGAACGCGAGAGCATGGCAGAGGCCGTGGCCCGCGAGTGCCTTGCAGTGCGCGAGAAGATCGGCATCCTCGATGCCTCCACCCTGGGCAAGATCGACATCCAGGGGCCTGATGCCCGCGAGTTCCTCAACCGCATCTATACCAACAAGTGGATGAAGCTCGATGTGGGCCGCGTCCGCTACGGGCTGATGTGCAAGGACGACGGCATGCTGATGGACGACGGTACCACCAGCTGCCTGGGCGAGAACCACTTCCTGATGACCACCACCACCGGTGGCGCCGCCGGTGTGCTGGAGTGGCTGGAGCTGTGGCACCAGACCGAGTGGCCGGAACTGCAGGTCTATTTCACCTCGGTAACCGACCACTGGGCCACCATGACCATCACCGGTCCCGAGGCGCGCAAGCTGCTGGCCGAGATCACCGACATCGATCTCGATCGCGACACGTTCAAGTTCATGGACTGGCGTGCTGGGAATGTCGCCGGCGTACCGGCGCGGGTGTTCCGCATCTCCTTCACCGGCGAGCTCGCCTACGAGATCAACGTCCAGGCCAACTACGCCATGCACGTCTGGAAGACGCTGTTCGAGCACGGCGACAAGTATGGCCTGACGCCCTACGGCACCGAGACCATGCACGTGCTGCGCGCCGAGAAGGGCTTCATCATCGCCGGTCAGGACAGCGACGGTTCGGTCACCCCGGAAGACCTGGGCATGCAGTGGGCCGTCGGCTACGACAAGCCCTACTCGTGGGTCGGCAAGCGGGCGCTGTCGCGCTCCGATACACGCCGCACGGACCGCAAGCAGCTGGTGGGTCTCAAGCCGAAGGACCCCAAGGTGGTGCTGGAGGAGGGCGCGCAGATCGTCTTCGATCCCAAGCATCCCGTCCCCGTACCAATGGCCGGACACGTGACCTCCAGCTACTACAGCCCGACCCTGAACTCCGGCTTCGCCCTGGGGGTGGTCAAGGGTGGCCACAACAAGCTGGGCGAGACCGTCTACCTGCCCATGGCGGACGGCCAGACTCACGAAGCCGAAATCGTCAGCCCGATCTTCTACGACCCCAAGGGAGAGCGCCAGAATGTCTAACGCGGCTACCTTCGATTCCCGTACCGATGGCGCCATCCCGGTGGAGTCATCGCTGGCCTACAGCTATCACCGCAGCGGCACCCCAAGGGTCGGCCCCCAGAGCCGCGTCACCCTGCGCGAGCGCGCCCTGCTGGGTCACCTGATCCTGCGCGGCGGCGCCATCGTCCTCGACGAGGCGGTGCGCGAGGTGCTGGGCCTGGGCCTGCCCGGCCAGCCCCAAGGGCTGGTCGTGGACGCCAGCGGCGAGCGCTCGATCCAGTGGCTCTCTCCGGATGAGTGGCTGGTGATCGTTCCCGGCGGCGAGGTGTTCGAGCTGGAGACCCGGCTGCGCGAACGCCTCGCGGATGCCCACTATGCCATCAGCGACGTCAGCGGCGGCCAGACACTGGTGGAGCTTTCCGGCGAGGCGGCTCGTGAGCTGCTGATGAAGTCGGCGATCTACGATGTCCATCCCAGCCACTTCCCGGTGGGCAAGGGGGTGACCACGGTCTTCGCCAAGGCCACCGCCATCATCCGCCGCCCCTCCGAGGAGCGTTGGGAACTGGTGATACGCCGCAGCTTCGCCGATTATCTCTATCGCTGGCTGCTGGATGCCGGTGCAGAGTATGCCATCGGCGTGGAGAAGTGACTCGGCGTCTCGTTTGCCAGGCGCGTTTGGCCGGGGTTTCCCCGGCCCTTTTTTCATACGAGCCTATATTGCACTCGCCGCCGGAGGGGTAGCATGAATCGATACGACGACATCTGGATCATGGCCGCGCAGTGTCCCAGCCGCCTGGGCACCGTGGACGTGGTCACTCGCTTTCTCAAGGAGCGGGGCTGCTACATCACCGAGCAGCAGTCCTTCGACGACCGCTTGAGTGGTCGCTTCTTCATTCGCACCGAATTCCGTCCCGAGGAGGCCGGCTTCGATGCCGCCGTCTTCCAGACGGCCTTCGCCGAACGCGCCGCCGAGTTCGGGATGAGCTTCGAGCTGACGCCGCCAGGGCGGCTGATGCCGGTGGTGATCATGGTCTCCAAGGCCGACCACTGCCTCAACGACCTGCTCTACCGCTACCGCACCGGCCAGTTGCCGATCGAGATTCGCGCCATCGTCTCCAATCACCCCGATCTGGCATCGCTGGCGGAGTGGCATGGTATTCCCTACCACCACTTCCCGATCACGCCGCAGACCAAGGCCGAGCAGGAAGCCCAGGTGCGGGAGGTGATCGATGCCAGCGGGGCCGAGCTGGTCATCCTGGCGCGCTACATGCAGGTGCTCTCGAGCGAGATGTGCACCAGGCTCTCCGGCCGCGCGATCAACATCCACCACTCGCTGCTGCCCGGCTTCAAGGGTGCGCGCCCCTACCACCAGGCCTACGAGAAGGGAGTGAAGCTGGTCGGCGCCACCGCCCACTACATCAACGACGACCTGGACGAGGGGCCGATCATCACTCAGGGCGTTGAAACGGTCGGCCACGCCGACTACCCGGAGGATCTCGTTGCCAAGGGCCGCGACATCGAGTGCCTCACCCTTGCTCGTGCGGTGGCCCTGCACGTGGAGCGGCGCGTCTTCCTGAATACCAGCCGTACGGTTATCTTCGAGCGCTGAGTCCTCTCCCCGGCGCGATGCCATTGAGCCCGCGGCCGGAGCAGGCTAGCTTGGTGGGCAAACCACGCCCACCAGGAGGCTCGCATGGCTGCCCCGCACGACGAACACGACCCCCATCTTTGGCTGGAAGAGGTCGAGGGCGAGCGCGCCCTGGCCTGGGTGAAGGAGCGCAACGCCGAGAGCCAGGCGCAGCTGACAGATTCACCCGGCTTCGCTGAGCTGCGCGATGACCTCCAGGCCATTCTCGAAGCCGACGATCGCATCCCCTTCGTGGTCAAGCGCGGCGAGCACGTCTACAACTTCTGGCAGGATCGCGACCATCCCCGCGGGCTGTGGCGGCGTACCACGCTTACCGAGTACCGCAAGGCACGCCCCGAGTGGGAGGTACTGGTCGACCTCGACGCGCTCAACGCCGAGGAGGGCGAGAACTGGGTGTGGCACGGCGCCCACTGCCTGCGTCCCGAATCGCCCGACGCGCCCTGGCGGCACTGCCTGGTGTCACTCTCCCGCGGCGGTGCCGACGCCGACGTCACCCGCGAGTTCGATCTGGTGGAGAAGCGCTGGGTCGAGGCGGGCTTCTTCCGCCCCGAGGCCAAGGGCAGCCTGGGCTGGATCGACCGCGACAACGTCTACGTCCAGACCGATTTCGGCCAGGGCTCGATGACCAGCTCCGGCTACCCGCGCATCGTCAAGCAGTGGCGGCGCGGCACGCCGCTCACCGAGGCCGAGACGATCTTCGAGGGCGAGCCCGGCGACATGGCGGTTGGTGCCGGCCACGATTCCACGCCGGGCTTCGAGCGCGACTTCGTCAGCCGCGCCCGCGCCTTCTACGACAACGAGCTCTACCTGCGCGAGGCCGACGGCCACCTGCGCCGCATCGAGGTGCCCAACTCCGCCCATAAGCAGGTGCACCGCGAGTGGCTAATCGTGGAACTGCGCGAACCCTGGGAAGTGAATGGCACCACCCATCCCGCCGGGGCGCTGCTGATCGCCGACTTCGACGCCTTCATGGCCGGGGAGCGCGACCTGCGCGTGCTGTTCACCCCCACCGAGCGCACCTCGCTCTCCGACGTGACCTGGACCCGCCGCCACCTGATCCTCACCGTGCTCGACGAGGTAAAGCATCGGCTCTTCGTGCTGACTCCCGAAGCCGGGCAGTGGCAGCCCGAGCCGCTGGAAGGCGCGCCGACGCTCGGCAGCGTCAGCGTGAGCGCGGTGGACGACGAGGAGAGTGACGACGTTTTCCTGATCGTCAGCGACTACCTGACCCCGACCACGCTACTGCATGGCCGGGCCGGCGAGGCACTGGAAAAACTCAAGCAGGCGCCGGCGCTGTTCGATGCCGAGGGCCTCGAGGTCACCCAGCACTTCGCCACCAGCGAGGACGGCACGCCGGTTCCCTACTTCCAGGTGGCGCGGCGCGGCCTCGAACCAAACGGCGAGCATTCGACCCTGCTCTACGGCTACGGCGGCTTCGAGGTACCGCTGCTGCCCGGCTACAGTCCCGGAGTGGGGCGCGCCTGGCTCATCCAGGGTGGCGTCTACGTGGTGGCCAACATTCGCGGCGGCGGCGAGTACGGCCCGCGCTGGCACCAGGCGGCACTGCGCGAAAAGCGCCACAAGGCGTTCGAGGACTTCGCCGCGGTGGCTGAGGACCTGATCGAGCGCGGCGTCACCTCGCCGCAGCGGCTGGGCATCCAGGGCGGCTCCAACGGTGGCCTGCTGGTGGGCAATATGCTCACCCGCTATCCGCAGTTGCTGGGCGCCGTGGTGTGCCAGGTACCGCTGCTCGACATGCGCCGCTACCACCTGTTGCTGGCCGGTGCCTCGTGGATGGCCGAGTACGGCGACCCCGAGGGTGACGACTGGGAGTTCCTGCGCGATGTCTCGCCCTACCACAACCTCGACCCTACGGCCGATTATCCCCCGCTGCTGCTGATGACCAGCACCCGAGACGACCGCGTCCACCCGGGGCACGCGCGCAAGATGATGGCGCGCATGCGCGAGCAGGGGCATGAAGCCATCTATTACGAGAATATCGAAGGCGGCCACGGCGGCGCGGCCGACAACCCTCAGCGCGCGCATATGCAGGCGCTGGCGTTCGCGTTTCTTGGCCAGCAACTCTTGGGCGAGCAGGCGTGACTAGGAGACGGCTTCAGACACAGAACCATGCCGGGCCTGGAAGCGCTGCAGCTCGCGAGACTGCGGCGCTTTCCCGGTGAAGATCTCGACATAGGCGGGGATGCGCCGCATGCGTACCTCCAGTGCTTCCTGGGTCTTCATCGAGATATAGCCGATCTGGGTAAGGTAGATGGTGCGGCCGCGAACGTTGGCCGCCAGCGGCTCATAGCCGTAGCGCTCGAACATGCGCGTCAGCGCTGCGATGCGCGTCTCGTCTGCGACATCGATCTCCCTCGATACTTCCTCCGACTGCAATGCCCAACTGCGCATGGCGAACTCCAGTTGGGAGTCGAACAGCTCGGGGTCCAGCCAGCAGTCGAAGACGTTGAGGATCGCCTCGGTAATGCCCTCGGCATAGGCCTCGGTCTGCCGCACCAGGCCCTGGGTATTCTTCTCCCGCCAGCGCTCGACCAAGGCCTCCAGCAGCGCCTCGCGATCCTTGAAGAACCAGTAGAAGCTGGTTCGCGAGACGTCGAGCCGCTTGGCCAGTGGCAGAATCCGCACGCTGTCGACACCGGAGTCGAGCAACAGCCCGAAGGCGGCGTCGAGCCAGGCATCGCGGGAGCCTTTCCACTTGGTGTTGGGCTTGTCGGTTGATGATGGCATCGAGGCGTTTCCAAGATCCGGAGCGGGTGAATGTACAGGAGAGTACATTTTCCTCCTTGCATGACCAAGTCACCATCCTAGATATCCTTGACCAACCGCAGGGCGTCGTAGATGGCGGCATGTGTGTTGCGCGACTCAACGGCGTCGCCGATGCGGAACAGTTGGAAACCTTCGTTGGTATTGCGAACGACGGCCTGGGGCCGCCCGACGATCAGGTCCTCGTAGTTCACCTCGCCACCATTGCTCGAGTGTGGCTTGAGCTCGAAATAGACGTCTGCCATCGGCGTGATGCCGTAGTTGACCACTACCTGGTCGATGCGTCGTTCGTGGTTCAGGTCCTGCTTGCCTGGAGAGACGTAGTCACTGTTGATCTTGGCGAGCAGCTCGCTGCCGTCCCGCTGCACGGACTTCAGCCGGTAAGTGGGCGTGAAGGTGACGTTGGGACGCTGCAAGGAGCGCATGTAGGGCACCAGGTTCATGGCCATGATCTCCGCCGAGAAGGTGCGGTCCGGCGTCATGATCTCGAGCTCGGCCCCGGTGGCGGCGATGATCTCCGCCGCCTGCATGGCAGCATGGTCGCCGGCATCATCAAACAACAGTACCCGGCTGCCCGGCGGCACGTGCCCGGAAAGAATGTCCCAGGTAGTGACCACCAGCTCGTGCCCGACCTCGGGCCGATCCTCCATGGGATAGCCGCCGGTGGCCACGATCACCACGTCCGGCTTTTCGGCGAGCACGTCCTCGACTTCGGCCCAGACGTTGTAGCGGATCTCGACGCCGAGCGCCTCGCAGCGTTCCAGGCGCCAATCGATGATGCCCATCATCTCGCGGCGCCGCTCGCTCTGCGCCGTGAGGCGCACTTGTCCTCCGGCATCGCTGGCGGCTTCCAGTACCACTACCTCATGGCCCCGCTCGCCGGCGACGCGGGCGGCTTCGAGCCCTGCGGGTCCGGCGCCGATGATCACCACCCGGCGCTGCTGCGCTGCCTTGGGGATGGTATGGGGCATGGTAGTTTCGCGACCGGTAGCCGCGTTGTGAATGCAGTAGGCGGCACCGCCCTGGTAGATGCGATCGAGGCAATAGTTGGCCCCGACGCAGGGGCGAATCTCTTCTTCACGGCCTTCGACGATCTTGCGCACGATGTGTGGGTCGGCCATGTGGGCGCGGGTCATGCCGATCATGTCGACCTTGCCCGAGGCGATGGCATGGCGGGCAGTGGCGACGTCCTGGATCTTGGCGCCATGGAAGGTGGGAAAATCGACCTGTCGCTTGATCTCGCCGGCAAAGTCGAGGTGAGGGGCGCTGGGCATGCCCTGGATGGGAATCACGTCGGTGAGCCCCGGGTCGGTGTCGATATGCCCGCGCACCACGTTGAGGAAATCGACCAGACCGCTGTCCTTCAGGCGCTGCGAGATCGCCATGCCGTCGCTGGCCGTCAGTCCGCCCGGAAGCATCTCGTCGCCGGTGAAGCGCACGCCGACGATGAAATCTTCGCCGACCCGCTTACGAATGGCGCGCAGCACGTCGAAGGTGAAGCGCAGCCGGTTGTCGAGATCGCCCCCGTAGGGCGCCTCGAGGGTATTGGTCAGCGGCGACCAGAACTGATCCATCAGGTGGCCGTAGGCCTGCAGCTCGATGCCGTCGAGGCCGGCCGCATGCATGCGCTCGGCGGCGTCGGCGTAGTCGCGGATCAGGCGCTCGATGTCCCACTCCTCGACCTGCTTGGGAAAGGCGCGGTGGGACGCTTCGCGACGGTGCGAGGCCGATACCGCCGGCAACCAGTCGCCCTTGTCCCAGCGGGTGCGCCGGCCCAGATGCGTCAGCTGGATCATCACCGCCGTGCCGTGCTTGTGACAGGCGTCGGTCAGCTCACGCATCCACGGCACCACCTCATCCTTGTAGGCCAGGATGTTGTTGAACACCGGCGGACTATCCTTGGCCACCGCCGCGGACCCTGCAGTCATGGTCAGGCCAAGGCCGGCCTTGGCCCGCTCGACGTGATAGGCCCGGTAGAGCTCCTTGGGCATCCCGTCCTCAGGGTAGGCGGGCTCATGGGAGGTCATCATGAGCCGGTTCTTGAGGGTGAGATGCTTGAGCTGGAAGGGCTGCAGCAGCGGGTCGTTAGCCATGGTCGGGTCTCGCTCTTGTTGTACGTTGCAAAGACAGTAGCGCGTGTACATCCTGGTCGTCTAAATGTACATTGGTGTACATCTATTGGGAAGAATTTCACCTGCGAATTTCGTCATGAGGTAGCAAGAGCCATCAACGGCGATGTCGGACCCGACCCGAGGAGGTGGAAACTATGTCGCAAGACGCTGTTATCGGGATCATCGGTGGGCAGGGTTGGATGGGACGTGCGCTCGGCATTGCCTTGCTGGAGCGAAACATCGTCTCTCCCGAACGACTCGTGATCTCCTCGCGCGCCTCTCGCGCCGAGGCCTACCGCGACTGGCCCGGCGTGCGTTGCGTCAAGGACAACCGCGAGCTGGTCGCCCTGGCGGGTGTCGTCGTGCTCTCTGTGCGCCCGGAAGATCTCGCCAGCCTCGATGTCGAGTTGGACGACAAGCTGGTCATCTCGCTGCTGGCGATGGCCTCCCTGCAGGAGGTCGCCAGCCAGGTGGGCAGCAGTCGGGTGGTGCGCGCCATGCCCAACGCCGCGGCGGAGATCCGTCGGGCCTACTTTCCATGGTTTGCCTCACCGCAGGTCAGCGTCGCCGATAAGCGTCTCGTTCAGGCGCTACTGGCGAGCTGCGGCACGGCGCGGGAGCTTCCCACCGAGCACGATCTCGATTACCTGACGGCCCTGAGCGGTGCAGGGCCCGCTTACCCAGCGTTGCTCGCCCAATCGATGCTGGAGCATGCCCGGAGCGCAGGGCTCTCCGACGAGATCGCCCGAGAGGCCGTCATGCAGACCCTGGTGGGCGGCAGCCTGCTACTGGAGAAGCTGGGTACCGAGCCCGGCGACATGGTGGAGCGGCTGATTGCCTATGACGGCACCACGGCCAAGGGGTTGCGGACGATGCTGGATGAGGGAATCGTGCAGACGATTCATCACGGCCTCGATGCGGCGCATCGGGCAGCCACTGGCTCAGGGTAGAGAGCGAGGAATGCCGATACGCCGACCGGCGGCCTGCGGCCAGGCGTCGGCTTCGGCCCGCGGCACGGCCTCGATGGCATCGACCACGGCGGGCGGGAACGGGGCGGGCCGGTTCTGGTGCGTATCGATGCCCATCAGCATCTGCTCGCTGGTAGCCAGCAGCTCGCCGTTGTCGTCGTGCATGGTGAAGAACAGGTGCAGTCGCTTGGCGTCGCGATCGAGCAGCAGCACGTCGACGGTCAGCGCTTGCCCTTGGTGGGCCTCGCGCCTGTAGCAGAGGTGGGTCTCGAGAGTGAAAAGCGTATGACCCAAGCGTTCGCGCCCTTCGTCATCGAGCCCTATCCGTTCCATCAGCGTATCCACCGCCAGCGAGAAGACTCGGGCGTATTCGGCATCGTTCATATGGCCGTTGTAATCGACCCACTCCGGGGCGACTCGGGTCGTCAGTAGCTGCATTGGTTCCTCTGCTCGAATGATCCCATGGCGGGAAACGCAACTGTCCACCATCGATATGGTGCTGAAAAGCTTATTGAGGTAATTATGGCTGCCTTGGTTAAGGTAGGGGAAAACCCTCCCGGTGTGATACCCCGGAAACGCTTTGAGTGTGGATAATATGATGCCATCGCTGCGCCTCTCCCTTGGCACGCACATAGGCTCTACCATGAGGTCCCGATGCTGATGCTGGAACTGCTCTCGCCGCTGTCGGCCGGGGTCAACCTGGGCCTGGTGCTGCTCTCGGTGCTGACCTCGGCGCTCTCGGCGGCGGCCGGCATCGGTGGGGGCACGCTGCTGATCATTGCCATGGCCCAGGTGATGCCGGCCACGGCACTTATCCCGGTGCACGGCATGGTGCAGCTCGGCTCCAATGGCGGCCGCGCGCTGATGACCTGGCGTCACATTCGCCGCGATATCGTCGCGGCGTTCCTGCCTGGGGTGGTGGTCGGTGCCTTGGTCGCGGCCTGGCTGCTGATCCGCCTGCCCCATGGCGTGCTGGAGCTGTGCATCGCCGCCTTCGTGCTCTACTCCTGCTGGGGCCCGGGTCTGCCCCAGCGGGCAGTGGGGCGCACCGGCACCGTGATCGCCGGTGCCGTCACCACCCTGCTTTCCAGTCTGGTGGGTGCCAGCGGCCCCATGGTGGCCTCGTTCATCAAGATCGGCATGAGCGAACGGCTGCCGCGGGTAGCCACCTTCGCTACCTGCATGACGCTGCAGCATCTCACCAAGGCGTTCATCTTCGGCTTCGCCGGGTTCGTCTTTCGCGACTGGCTGGGGCTGATGCTGGTGATGGTGGCGGCGGGCTTCGCGGGTACCTGGCTGGGCCTGCGCCTGCTGCACCGGGTCAGCGACCATCGCTTCGACTTTCTCTTCAAGTGGGTGTTGACGCTGCTGGCGCTGCGCTTGATCTGGCTGGGCGCAGAGCGCCTGTTGGGGTTAGGCTGAGGGAATAAGGGCTGGCTTATTCGGAAAGGAGTCTGTCATGAAGCGCTTCGTGTCTTCTCTGCCACTGATCCTGCTGCTGATGACTGGCTGTGCCGGCATGGGCGACCCACGGGATAACGCCATCGAACTGATGCCGGGTCATCCGTACGAGGTCATGACGCCAGGGCATCGCTACTTCACCTTTATTCTGAACGCTCCAGCTCGCGTGGTACTGGAGAGCCATACCTTCCCCGGAGATACGGGCGTCGTGGCGCCTGCGGGGCAGTTGCTCGATGCCGATGGGCAACTCGTGGAGCGCGACTGGAACAGTGGACACAACAGCAACTTCAGGATCGAGCGTCAGCTCGAAGCGGGTACCTGGTACCTGCGGGTGACCACGCCGCATGCGAGCCTGGGTTCCTTCGGCATGATGGAGCGCGACTACCGCTATTCGGTGACGCTGCGGGTCGACAAGAGCCGCTGAACGCGTAAACCAGCCTGGGAAGGGGGTGAAGCGGATGGGGGCATGACCGTTCCTGTCTTTGCCTCATTCGTGCATACCCCCGCCCGGTGAGCGGGCGGGGGCGTCAGGCACTAGGCGATTACGCCTCGGACGGGGCGCGCCAATCGTCGGAACCGGAGGTGCCGGCGACGGTGTGTTCCCAGTCGATCTTGCGGTAGGCCAGCGAGACATCCATCAGCTGGGTGAACTCGGCCTTGGTGGCATCCTGGGCATGCGGCATGCGCAGGTTGATGTCGACGATGGTGGCGTCGGTCAGGGTGGTGGTGAAGAAGTGCTCCTGCTTGCCCTCGACCGAAGTGCGGTACCACTTCAGCTCGACGTTGGGCAGCATCTCGCCGGAAGCCAGGGCGTTGTACATCAGCGGCACGGACTTGTTCAGCGCAACGGTGAAGACGAACGGCTTGTGGGCGCGCTGGCCGGAGGGCTGGCCGGACTGCGGGTCGGTCGGCACGGTCACGACGTGCTTGAACTCCTGGACCAGCATCTCGTCTTCGTGGCCTTCCACGTAGATGTTACCGACGGAATCCGGAGTGAAGGCACCCGCGGTGATGTTGCCCTGGGTCTGGCCTTCGATGCTGATATAGCAGGGAGTTGGCATGGTCTGCTCCTTGACGATGTGAATGTGTGTCCCGATGGACAGTTAGTTAAGGCAGAAAGCATGCCTGCAGCGAAAAAACGCAGCGCAGTTAGTAAGCTAGGTGTTTTTTCTCTCAAGTGCATAATTAAAATTAGGCAAGGAGTTGCCTAGGTCAGGCAACTTCTTGCTCGTCGCGCAAGAAGCTGCCTAAGTATAATTTGTCTTAAGTGTTTTTCTGTCGCCGAGCAGGTCGCAGTGCCGGCGTGTCTGGACGATATGCTAGACCGCCCATCTGGCTGGCGCGGCTGATGCTGCGCTCACTGCCGACAGGTCGTTATTCCAGATAATTAATAAACGAAAGCTTGATGGAAGCAGCCGGTATAACGAGGAAAAAACTCGCTATTCCGGCTGTAAACCGCTCCGTTAGCGGCCATACTGGGTCTAGGTCTGCTTCAGAATCGGGCCACAGGGAATCACAAGGGAACCAGAGGTCTTCGTCATGCGCTCCTACAACCGACACAACCTCGGTGTGGCTATCTTTCTTTTGTTCTGCCTGCAATTGTTATTGGTCGGTACGGCGCAGGCCAACCCCCGCTATGCGGCCATCGTCATCGACGTAGAAAGCGGCGGCGTGCTGCACGCAGAAAATGCGGACGCCACGCGCTACCCCGCCTCGCTGACCAAGATGATGACGCTCTACATGCTGTTCGAATCGCTCGAGAGCGGCAGTATGCATATGAGGCAGCCGCTGCCGGTATCGTCACATGCCGCGTCCATGCCCGCTTCCAAGCTGTGGCTTGCGGCAGGGAGTAGCATCGCGGTGGAAGATGCCATCAAGGCCCTGGTGGTGCGCTCTGCCAATGACGTCGCCGTGGTAGTAGCCGAAGCGTTGGGCGGAACGGAAGCCAACTTCGGGCGCATGATGACCCAGCGCGCCAACGAACTGGGCATGACCAACACCGTTTTTCGCAACGCTTCCGGCCTGCCGGACAACGCTCAGGTCACCACAGCGCGCGACATGGCCACCCTGTCGATCCGGGTGATGCAGGATTTCCCGCAGTATTACCACTACTTCTCGACCCAGAGCTTCACCTACCGTGGTACCACCCATACCAGCCACAATCGGCTGGTGCGCAACTACCCCGGCGCCGACGGCCTCAAGACCGGCTTCATTCGCGCTTCCGGCTTCAACGTAGCGACTTCGGCGATCCGTAACGACCGTCGTATCGTCTCGGTAGTAATGGGTGGGTTCACAGCGGCTTCGCGCGATACCCACATGAGCGACCTGCTCGATCGCGGTTTCGCCCGGCTCTCAATGCTACAGCGCGGCGACTGGATCGCCCGAGCCGACGTGCTGGGGGATCGCATGGAACTGCATGAGAGCCCGCCACCTTCGGCCCAGCAGCTGGCGGCCGCTCCGGAGGCGAGTAGCCAGATGGCCAGCGCCGACTTGGAACGCCAGCTCTCCTTCCAGTCCGAGATGGATATCGAAATGGGCTCCGCCGACGACCCGATTCGCGTCTTGATCGCCCAGGCCGAATCCCCTCGCGGCAGTGGTGGCAGTTGGGCAGTGCAGGTCGGTGCCTTCAACGACGCCGATCAGGCGCGCCACCTGGCAACACGTGCCGCCGACCAGTTGGCGAGTGTGTTGAACGATGTGCGCGTGTCCGTGGCGCAGTCGAACGACGAACGGCGCGTGTTCCGTGCCCGTCTGGTCGACCTGCAGGAGAGCGATGCGCATTCGGCCTGCAACAGCCTGCGTGCCCAAGGCATGGACTGCATGGTAGTCGCCCACAACTGAGCGATGCTCGACCGGCTATAAGACTGACGCCCAATAACGCCCCGCACATGCGGGGCGTCGTTCGTTTGGGCTCGTTCGAAGGACCCTGGCGCATCAGGCCATGACCGGGTCGAGCTCCCGTTTTGCCACGCTGGAAGTGGCCCCGAGGGAGATCCGCTTGTCGCAGATCCGCTCGATCAATGCTGCAGCAGCCGTGTCCGTTCCGGCCTCGACCTGTCCATGATCGAATGCGTCATGTCGGGGCATGACACTTGTCGCGCTTCGCGTCAGCCATTAGGTTGTTAATCTTCAAGCCCCGCCGCCCTTTCGGTTGGCGGGGTGGTTTTTGGCAGCCTGGTTGACACGAGGGGGCGTGATGTCGCCATCATTGAAGGGCATTCTGTATATGTGTGCCGGTGTGCTGTGCCTCGCCATCGGCGACGCCATCGCCAAGTGGCTGGGCGAAGTGCATTCGCCGCTGCAGATCATCTTCTTCCGTACCCTGGTGTCACTGCCGATGATCGCGCTGCTGGCCCACTTCGGTGGTGGTCTCGCCAAGCTGCGATCCCGTCGCCCCGTGGTGCATCTGGTACGCGGCCTGATCTACACCGGCACCATGTTCTTCTTCGTGCTTGGCCTAACGCTGCTGCCCCTGGCCGAGGCCACGGCGATCGCCTTCGTCGCCCCGCTGTTCGTCACGCTGCTGTCGGTACCGCTACTGGGCGAGAAGATCGATCCCCCGGTGCTGGCGGCGTCCGTGCTGGGCTTCGTGGGGGTGCTGGTGGTGGTGCGCCCCGGCGGCGACGCCTTTCATCCTGGGGCGCTGTCGCTGTTGGCGGCGGCCGTCTTCTATGCGCTGATGATGATCACCGCACGGCGTTACGGTGCACGTGAGCATCTCTGGGCAATGGTTTTCTACATGACGCTGGTACCGATGCTGCTGACTGCCGTGACGCTACCGTGGGTATGGCAGACCCCTCTCCCCTGGCATTGGCTGGGTTTCCTCGGGGCGGGAATCATCGGGGTTGGGGCCACGGCTTTCATCACCATGGCCTTTCGTCATGCGCCGGCGGCCATTGCCGCGCCTTTCGACTACACCGCCATGCTGTGGGCGGTGCTGCTGGGCTGGTGGTTCTGGGGCGAGATGCCCGACGTATGGGTGTTCGTCGGCAGTGCGCTGATCATCGGCAGCGGCCTGGCGATCGCCTACCACGATCGTCGCACGACCCTGAAGCGCCGCCCAACTTCCTAATTTTCGTACAAAGCCTAGTCATGCCTGAGCGCGATTGAGCCGCCAGCGCCGCCAATGGCGGGCTACCAGCCCATGCCTGGGGGCGGCCAGCAGGGCGACGAGAAACAGGCTCGAGGCCACCAGCACGATGGTGCCGCCCGAGGCGACATCCAGCGACACCGAGAGCATCAGCCCCACCACGGCGGAGGTCACGCCGACGGCAACTGAAATGGCCAGCATGGTGGTGAAGCGGTCGGTGAGCAGGTGCGCCGTGGCGCCAGGAGTGATCAGCATCGCCACCACCAGGATGATGCCTACGGTTTCCAGGCTGGCGACGATGGTCAGCGTCAGCAGCATGATCAGCCCGTAGTGGATGGCGCCGGTATTGAATCCCAGCGCCTGGGCCTGCTGCGGATCGAAGGTGTAGAGCAGCAGCGGGCGATAGGCCAGCCAGATCGTCAGCAGTGCCACCAGGCTGGCCAGCAAGGTCAGCACCAGCGCCGAGGTCTTCACGCCCAGCACGTTGCCGAACAGGATGTGCATCAGGTGGGTGCTGGTGGCGATCTTGCTGATGATCACGATGCCGAGCGCGAAAGCGGCAGTGAACATCAGCCCCATGGCCGCATCCGACTTGATGCGTGTATGGCGTTCGATGGCGCCGATGCCCAGTGAGGTCAGTGCACCGGTGACGAAGGCGCCGATGAAGAACGGCCAGCCCAGCAGGTAGGCGACGGCTACGCCGGGCAGCACCGCATGGGAGATGGCATCACCCAGCAGCGACCAGCGCTTGAGCACCACATAGCAGGAGAGCAGCCCGCAGATCGCCCCCACCAGGACCGAAGTGAGCAGTGCGCGCTGCATGAAACGATATTCGAAGGGGGCGGCCAGGTTCTCCGGCAGCAGGTTGACCGCCATCATCAGCAGCGCGGTCAGGGCATCGATCAGGCCCAGGGCGTATGGCTCAAGCTGCGACACGGGTACCTCCATGCCTGGCTTCGGGCTCTCCGACCGCCAGGCGCGCCAGCATGGCGTCGCTGAGCATCTCGTCCGGCGTGCCCATGCCGACCAGCGTACGATTGATCAATAGCACGTTGTCGGCATGCACGCGTGCGCTCGGCATGTCATGCGTCACCATGATTACGGTGCGCCCGGCGCTGCGTTCGCGTTCGAGCGTTTTGAGGATCAGTGCCTCGCTGGGAGGATCCACCCCCGCCAAGGGCTCGTCGAGCAGCAGAATCCTGGCCTGCTGAGCCAGGGCGCGCGCCAGCATCACGCGCTTCTTCTGACCGCCGGACAGCGCTCCGATGGGGCGGGCGGCATAATCGGCCATGTCCACGGCCTTCAGGGCGGCCTCAACGGCTTGCCGGTGGCTGGGATTGGCCCAGTGCCGGGGCATCAGGCGTTGCCACAGCGGGTCATGGCGCATCAGGCCGTAGCGGCCGGTCAGCACCGTGTCGCGTACCGAAATGGGAAAGTCCCACTCCATGTTCTCCTGCTGGGCCATGTAGGCGATGTTGCCGGCCCGGCGCTGAGAGGCAGGGCTCTCGCCGAGAATCCGCAGTTCCCCACGCAGCGGCGCAAGGCTGCCGATCACCAGGTTGAGCAGGCTCGACTTGCCGGCGCCGTTGGGGCCGACGATGGCCGTCCACTGGCCTTGGGGCAACGAGAGGGTTATATCCTCGAGCACGGTCTGCTGATGATAAGCCGCGCAGAGCCGGCGTGCCTGCAGTGCGGGAACGGGTTCAATCATGTTCGCCTCCCAGGCTATCGAGTAGCAAATGGACGTTGTGGCGCAACATGCCGGCATAATCCGATGCCTCACCGCCTGGCTCGCTGAGGGAATCGACGTAGAGCGGGCCGGCGATCTCTACCTGGGTCTCGCTGGCAACGCTGCGTACGTGGCGATCGGAAATGGTGCTCTCCCAGAAAATGGCGGCCGGACGGCGCTCCTCGATCTTGTCGACGATGCGCATGATCTGATTCGGCGAGCCCTCCTGCTCGGCATTGTTGCCCCAGATGCCGTCGTGCTCGAAGCCGAAGGCGTCGGCGAAGTAGAGGAAGGCCGCCTCGCTGGTGATGAGCAGGCGCTGCTCCTGGGGAATGTCGGCGAGGGTCTGCGTGAGTTCGTCATGCAGGGCGTGCAGCGATTCTCCCAGCGCCTCGGCGCGTTCCTGGAAGGCCTCGGCAGCGCCCGGTCTGGCCTCGGCGAGGGAATCGGCGATCACCCGGGCGTACTCGGCAGCGGCGCGCGGATCCATCCACATGTGCGGGTCGGAATTGCCGGCGAAGTCGCCGGTGGCGATCGGCTGGGTGGCGTAGCCGCTCTCCTCGGCCAGGGCGATCAGCGGCACGCCGTCACCCACCGTGGCCTCGACCTGGCCGATCCACTGCTCTAGCCCGTAACCGTTGTAGAACACCACGTCGGCCTCCTCGAGCGCGATGAAGTTGCTCGGCACCAGCTCCCACTCGTGCACTTCCGCGCCGACCGGAGTCAGTATCTCCACCTTGGCGTCATCGCCCGCGACCTCGCGCACCAGGTCCCCCAGCACGGAAAAGGTGACCGCCACCCTGAGCGGAGACTCCTCGGCATGGGTCGTGGTCGGCAGGGCTAGCGCGAGGGCGCAGAGCAGCATCAGTCCCTTGGGAACCGGCATCGGTCACTCTCCTCAGACGTCATGGCCGTTGAATGTGGGTTGTTTCGTTACAGTGAGTTTCTAAGTGTTCGGCTAGTATTTTAGCCAAGGTTAACTTGTAGGGTAGTAGGAAATCTCTATCGGTGCACTGTTGCCGCCCTATGAGCACTTTGGCTATATTGGCGCGATGACCGATTCCCCGAACGAAGTAATGCCGGATCGCCTTAGCCAGGCGGACGCCCTGCCGCCCAGCGATCAGCATGCGCAGCAGTATGCTGCCGTGCGCAATGCCCATGAAACCGAGCTTCTCGAGGACTACGTGGAGCTGATCGCCGATCTGTTGGAGCACCAGGGCGAGGCGCGGTCGACGGACATCGCCGCCCGCATGGGGGTCAGCCAGGCCACGGTGTCGAAGACGGTGACCCGGCTGAAGTCACTGGGGTTGGTCTCCAGCAAGCCCTATCGCTCGCTGTTCCTGACCGAAAAAGGAGAAGCGATGGCGGCCATGTCGAACCAGCGACACGCCATCGTATTGCAGTTCCTGCGTGCCCTCGGCGTCAGCGACCGTATCGCGCGCATCGATGCCGAGGGCATGGAGCACCACGTCAGCCAGGAAACCCTGGACGTCATGCAGCGCTTTACGCGTGAGCAGGAGAGCCGAAGCTCCTGAATTTCGGTTCGCCACGCCATGCGGCCATCCGTTATTCCTATTGCTTTTTCAAGCGCCGAAGAACGCCCGGGCGGCAGTTTCCGGGTCCGGCTGGCCGCAGATCCCCGACACTACCGCCGGTCCCTTCGCCCCGGCCGCGCGTACCCGGCGTGCATGTTCTGCCTTGAGCCCGCCGATGGCCACCGCCGGCAGGGGACTTGCCGCCACCAGTGATGCCAGGCCATCGAAGCCCAGCGGCGTGGCGTGATTGCGCTTGGTTGAGGTAGCGAACACCGGGCCGAGGCCGAGGTAGTCCAGCGCCCCCGCGTCGAGTCGGGCGAGCTGGTCGTGGTTCTGCACCGAGAGGCCAATAATCGCGCCCTCGCCCAGCTCGGCCCGGGCCATGGCCACGTCGCCGTCATCCTGACCGAGATGCAGGCCGTCGGCGCCACTCGCCACCGCCACCGCCAGGCGATCGTTGATGATCAACGGCACGCCGCTGCCGGCCAACGCTGCCTTGAGGCGCCGCGCCTGGTCGATCAGCTCGTCGTCGGAGGCCTGCTTGTCACGCAGCTGCACGATAGTGACACCGCCACGCACCGCAGCCACCGCGGTTTCCACCAGGCCATGGCGGGCGCAGAGTTCAGGGTCGGTTACCAGATAGAGGGAAAGATCTAGGCGCATGAAAAGCCTCAGAAATTGGAGAGCCTTGTCCGAAAAGTCGGCGAGCGCAGGCCAGGCAAGGGAAAAATCGATGAGATAACGGAGTTTACATGGAGTAAATGAGTATATTGAGTCGATTTTTAACGCAGTATGGCCAAGCGCAGGCAATTTTCGGGTAAGGCGAAGTCAGGGCGCTGGGCCGGCGGCCCTCAGGAACCTATCCTGCCAGTAGTCGATATGCAGCGGCACACTGGTGACCTTGCGGCCGCTACCGGGGGCATGGATCATCTGGCCGTTGCCGCGATAGATCCCCACATGGGTGGCCTTGCGCCGGTCGCCGAAGAACAGCAGGTCGCCCGGCTGGGCCTGCTTCACGCTGGGCAGGGCGCGGTACTGCTCGTCGGCGGTGCGCGGTACCCGGATGCCCGCCGAACTGTAGACCATCTCCACCAGCCCCGAGCAGTCGAGCCCCGACGGGGTATTGCCGCCATAGCGATAGGGCGTACCCAGCGCACTCTTCGCGCTGGCCAGGATCAGTGCCCGCTCGATGGAGAGGCCCTCCGAGCCGGGTCCTGGATCATGGGTCGCCAGGTCCCGGCTGGCGCAACCGGCCAGCAGCGCCAGCGCCAACAGGCCAACCAAGCGGCACAGCAAGCGCCCGGCGGCACAATGCTGTGGCCTTGGTGCAGTGGCGAGTGGTGAGGTCGGCATCGGTGGCCCCCGTGAACTGATACTTTCCCTACTTTAGCGTGAACCGAAGGGTCATGGCAGCCGCTCGCGGCTGGAAAAACGTCGAAGCGATAAGCATCATCGTGGCTATCGAATGCATCGCAAAGGAGAGAGGCATGAGCTTCAAGGGAGAGCAGCACCCCGGCGTGAAGGCGCCAACGGCGGAATCGCAGGGCTTTCGCCTCAACCACACCATGCTGCGGGTCAAGGACCCGGAGAAGGCATTGGCCTTCTACACCCGAGTGTTCGGCATGCAGGTCCTGCGTCGGCTCGACTTCGAGGAACTGGGCTTTTCGCTCTATTTCCTGGCCAAGCTGGGGGCGAGCGAGCAGGCGCCCGAGGACGAGGGCGAGCGCACGGTATGGACTTTTCGTCAGAAGGGGCTGCTGGAACTCACCCACAACTGGGGCACCGAGAGTCAGGACGACTTCGCCTACCATGACGGTAACGCCGAGCCTCAAGGCTTCAGCCACATCTGTTTTTCGGTACCGGACCTCGAGGCCGCCGAAGCGTGGTTCGACGCCAACGACGTTACCTTCGTCAAGCGCTCCGACCAGGGCAAGATGAAGAACGTGGTGTTCGTCAAGGACATGGACGGCTACTGGATCGAGGTGGTCCAGGCCGACCGCCTGGCGCAGTTGGGCGACTGACTGCCGTGCGCCCTCAGGCGAGGGCGTAGAGGTCCATCGCCAGCACGCCGTGCTCCACGCTGTGGTGCAGGCGGCTGGCCTCGCCACCCGCGCCCAGCGCCACCAGCAGCGGCTGAAAGTGCTCGGGCGTGGGGTGGTTGCGCCGCGCTTGCGGGGCGCTTTCCCACTCGAGCAGGGCGCTGCGCTCGCCGCTCGTCAGCTTCTCGTGTATCCAGTCGCTGAATTCGCCGACCCAGGCCGGCATCGGTGTGCCCTCTGCCTGCATCTCGGCGAGGTTGTGGGTCAGGCTGCCCGAGCCGACGATCAGCACGCCCTCTTCACGCAGCTTCGACAGCGTCTCCCCCAGCGCTAGCAAGGCCTGGTTCGACCAGCTGACCGGCAGCGACAGCGACACCACCGGCACGTCGGCGGCGGGAAACATCAGCGACAGCGGCACCCAGGCGCCGTGGTCCAGGCCACGCTCCACCGGCACGGCGTTGAGCTTGCGAGCCAAGCGCAATGCCAGCTCAGGCTCGCCCGGCGCCGGGTACTGGCACTCGAAAAGCGCGCGGGGGAAGCCGCCGAAGTCGTGGATGGTCTCGGGGTGTGCACTGGTGCTCACCAGCAGGCGCTCGCTGGCCCAGTGGGCCGAGACCACGACAATGGCCTTGGGCGAGAGTGTCTGGCCGAAATCGCGCAGAAAATCGTGCGCCGGCGTCTCGGTCAGCGCCAGCATGGGCGAGCCGTGGGAGATGAACAGGCTGGGCAACATGGCGATGCTCCTCGACATATGGCGCCGCGGGGCGACGCCATCTTGTAAATGATAGGGGCGGAGGCCGCTCAGGCGAAGCGACGGCTGAGCACCAGGCTACCGCTGCCGAGGCCTGCCTGAACCAGCAAGGCGATCGCCCAGAACACTGGATACTCCCAGCCGCCGCCTTCATTGGAGAACACCCAGCCGTTGCCGGCATGCACCCAGGCGGCGCCGAGCAGTACCGGAATCAATGCCAGGCTCACCCAGCGGGTGTAGACACCGAACAGCAGGGCCAGGCCGCCGCCGACTTCGGCCAGAATGGTCAGGTAGGCGATGAAGCCGGGCAGGCCGATCGACTCGAAGTAGCCGACGGTGCCGGGCACGGTGAAGACGAATACCTTGAGCAGGCCGTGGGCCAGGGCCATGACGCCGAGCGACACGCGCAGCAGGGCGGTGGCGTGGGCCTGGATAGATTGGCTCTGTGAGGCGTTGGCCAACGAGGGGCTGGCTTGAGTGGCTTGCGATTGCATGGGAAGGACTCCGTTATCGTCAGGGATGCCTTCACTTTACGCTGCGCGCTTCTTGGGATAATCATCGTCACGTGAACAACATCATTGCGCGAGAGGCGACAATCCCATCTCCCGCTCCCATTCGGGAGGATCCCCCCACGCCTCGGCCAGGAAGTCGAGCAGGCGTTCAACCTTGGCCGGCAGGTGGCGCCGCGCGGGGTAGACGCCATGAATGCCGATGGTCACGCTGGCTTCCTCGATCAGCAACGGCACCAGGCGCCCGCTCCTGATGCTTTCGTGAATCAGGAAGCTCGGCTGGTGGGCGATGCCCAGCCCGGCTTCGGCGGCCTGGGTCAGCACGTCGCCGTTATTGCTCTCCAGCGGTCCATGGACCGCCAGGCGCTCACTGCCGAACTGCCAGTCGGAGCCGCGGGCCGTGCGATAGCGCAGGCAGCGATGCTCGGCCAGTTCGGCCAGAGTGCGCGGTTCGCCGAAGCGTGCCAGGTAGTCGGGTGAGGCACACGGTACCATGCGGCAGCGCGCCAGGCGGCGCACCACCAGGCTGGAATCGGGCAGGCTGCCGATGCGGATCGCCAGGTCGTAGCCCTCCTCCAACAGGTCCACCCGGCGATCGTTGAGGTCGAGGCGTACCTCAAGAGCAGGGTGCTCGAGCATGAAGCGGGTGATGACAGGGGAGAGGAAGCGCATGCCGAAGGACATCGGGCCGTTGACCCGCAGCCGGCCGCACACCTCGGTGCTGCCGGCGCCCAGCTCGGCTTCGGCCTCTTCCAGCGATTGCAGGATGCCCTGGGCGCGGGCGAGGTAGCTTTCGCCGGCTTCGGTGAGATGCAGTCGCCGGGTGGTACGCTGCAGCAAGCGCACGCCCAGGTGGCTCTCGAGTTCCATGATCAGCCGTGAGATCCGCGTGCGCGACAGGTCCAGCGTCTCCGCCGCGCGGGTATAGCTGCCGAGTTCGGCGACGCGCACGTAGGCGGTCATGGCGTCCAGCAGGTTCATGGTCCCTCCTCGCGCAGCGTCAGTAACCCGTCATTTCCAGATAGCCAATGCCCATATCTTTACCGCTATCGCCGTCGCGTGCGACCACTTCACCCTCCCAGTAGGACACGCTGGTATCCATCCAGCGCTCGGCATGGGGCGCCTCGACGATCAAATCGAGCCCGGCGCCGGGAACCTCCAGACGCCAACGGGTCGGCACCTCGCGTCCCGCAACCTGCTGTGTTTCGAGCGGCGTCATGTCGATCTCGTCGGGGCCAAGCGCGATGGGCTCGCCGCTCGGGGCAATCCAGGTGCCCGAGCGGTAGTCGCCACCGTCCGCGCCGCCGCCGCGCAGTTGAAAGGCCATCAGCTTGTGATCGCTATCCAGGTGCAGCGAGAACCAGTCCCAGCCCTGCTGGCGCTCGTCGAGCAGCTGGCTGCTCCATTCGCGATCGAGCCAGCCGCGCCCGCTCACCGCGCGCGTCTCGCCGTCCAGCATCACCTCGCCTTCGATGCGCCAGAAGGGCTGGCTGTAGTACATCGAACCCTGGCCGTTGGCGGACTTCTGACTGAAACCTTCGGCCCCATGCAGCACCAGCGGACCCTCGGCGGTGAGGGTCAGATCGTAGCCGAAGCCGCCGTGCTCGTCGTCCTGGTGCGCCGTCAATTGCAACTCGGCGAAGGTGTCGGTTTCGCTCGCCTCGTCTGATGTTTCTATATGGCTGGCCAGCTGCCAATGGTCGATCCAGGCCGCGAACGGCTCGGCGACCGCTCCCGCCTGGCTACTGTCGCTGGCGCTATGGCTGCGAGCGAAGCGCTCGGCTACCCGGTGGGTGTCGCCCCGGGAGACCGCCATGTGCGCCATCCACAGCTGATCGGCGGCCCACGGAGTAGGCTCGGGTTGCTGCTCAGGGGGAGTGAGCGCCTGGCGGAACAGTGTCCACTGCAGGCCCAGCGGTTCGCCGTGCTCGTCCTCGAGGTTGGCGGTGAGGTACCACCATTCGATGCGATAGTCCGGGTGAGCGGCGTGATCCTCGGGGAAGCGCAGCGTGATGTCCGGGCCGGCCTGGGAGAAGTCGCCGGCCGCCTCGCCCAGGCCGGCGAAGCCGGCGGGTTCGCCGGACGGCGTTTCCTCGCCGCAGCCGGCCAGCGTCAGCAGCAGGAGCGCGACAACCAACCAGGGCCTCATGTGCCGCCCTCCTCGGCCAGCAGGGCGCGGGGCGGCGTGCGCCACAGGCGGGCCGCGGGTAGCGCCGCGGCAAGCAGCGCTACTGCGCCGGCGGTCGCCAGGGTCAGGAGAACGTCGCCGGGGAAGACGTGCAGCGGCAGGCGCCAGCCGAAGGCGGCGACATTGATCACCGCCACCAGCCCCAGCGCGAGCAGGCTGCCCAGCGGCACGGCAAGGGCGCCGACGGCCAGCGCCATGCCGCCGAGCTGTGCCAGTTGAACGGTGACCAGCCGGGCGCGCGGCACGCCCAGCGCCCACAGCGGGGCGAGCTGGCGCCGGCGCTCCCGTGCCTGGGCCAGCAGGCTCGCGAGCAGGGCCAGGGCGGCCACGGCCAGGGTCAACACACTGAGCGCCCGGGTGATGGTGAAGGTGCGTTCGAAGATCTCGACGGAGACCCGCTTCACCTCGCGCTGGTCCACCAGCGCATCGCTGCCGAGCGCGAACCGCTGGCGCAGCGCGTCACGCAGCTCAACCTCGTCGGCACCCGCGGTGAGTGCGATGCCGATCGAGCTGAGCGTGGCGGCGAAGCGTTCGGCCAGCTGCGGCGTGGCCAGCAGCACCTCGCCGCGGGTGTTGCCGTAGTCGGGGTAGACGGCTGCGATCGTCAGCGTCTCCTGGCCACCCGGTGCCGTCAGCGTCAGGCGATCGCCCGGCGCCAGGTCCTGGTCAATGGCGAGCTGTTCGTTGACGAAGGCGGCCTCGCCCGCGGCGAAGTCCTGCCAGGCGGCGTCGCGCCCAACCTGGGTCGCGAGCAGCGGCCAGCTCGGCATCAGCGTCTCGCCGGGGGTGATGCCGTAGAGGCCGACCGGCAGCTGCGGCGAGCGCAATCCTCCGGGGCTATCGATCTCGAGCAATGTTGCCTCGGCATGGCGGGTCGGCAGCAGTTCGGCGACCTCGGGACGCTCGGCCAGCCACGCCTGCACCGTATCGAACTGCTCGGGGGCCGGGCGCAGGTAGTAGTCCGCCACTAGGCGCTGGTCGAGCCAGTCGAGGAAGGTGAGGCGAAAGCCGCCCACCATGCTGCTCACGCCCAGGTTGGCGGAGAGCGCGATCAGCAGCGCCATCATCGCCAGTGCCAGCCGCGGCAGCTGCAGCTGCAGGTCGGCCAGCGCCCACTGCCCCAGCGGGCGGTGCCGCATCAACCGGCCGAGCCCGGCCAGGATCAGGGCGATCAGCGGGGGCAGCAGCAGGGCACTGGCCAGCAGCAGCGCGGCGATCAGGCCGAAGCCGGCCAGCAGACCCTCACCGGCGGGCTGACGTACTATCCACGCCCACAGCACGAGCCCGACTGCCGCAACGCCGCCTCCCGCCAGGCTCATGCCGCGCAGCTGGCGGTAGAAGCCGGCGCGCCAGGCCTGGACCTGGCCCAGACCTAGCACGCTCAGCTTGGCGGCCCGCCACAGTACACCGCTGCCGGCCAATAGCAGTCCGCCCAGGGTGACGCCGAGCCCGCCGAACCAGTAGTGCCAAGGCAGGTTGAGCGTGACCGCTACATCGGCGCCATACAGGCTACCCAGGGTGGCGGCCACGTCGGGCAGCAGCACTCGGGCCAGCCACACGCCGCTGACGATGCCGGCCAGGGCGCCAATGACGCCCAGCAGCACAAGCTCCAACGCCAGCAGCCCGACCAGCCCGCGCCCCGACACGCCGAGAGCACGCAGCGTGCGCAGCATGCCCAGGCGCTGCTCCAACGCCAGGCCCAGGGCGGCCTGGACGATGAACAGGCCGACCACCAGTGCCAGTAGCGCCATGGCGGTGAGGTTGAGGTGGAAGCTCTCGGTGAGCTGGCCGGGCGAGACCAGCGTCGCCGACCGGGTCAGCACCAGCCCCTTGGGGGCGCGTTCGAGTGCGCCGGGCGCACTGACCAGGCGCGACAGCCGCTCGCCGCTGTCGAGCAGCACCGCGGCGGCGGCGATATCCATGACCAGGGTGCCGGGGGGCAGCATGGGGGAGAGCACCAACGGCGGCAGCCGGCCTTCGGCCAGGTGCGGCTCGGCGCCGAGGGCCTCGCGGGCGTTCATGCCCAGCGCAGGCAAGGTGTCCGGGGCGATGCGGGTCTGCCACGGCGGGGTGAGAAAATCGGTCAGCTCGCCCTGGCTCGTGGCGGCGGCGAAGGCGCTGTCGCCGGGCAGGGTGAAGGGGTCGATACCGATCACGCGCAGCTCGGTACCGTCGGGTGCTACCAGCGTGCCCTCGAGCAGCGGCGAGACAGGCAGGCCGGCGCGGCGCAGGCGCAGGTAGTCGTCGCGGGTCAGCGGCTCGCCGTCGCGGCGCTCCAGGCGGTCGAGCCCGGTGGTGAACAGCGCCTCGGCGCGGGCATAACTGTCGCGTGCCGAGGCGTTGATCGCCTGCACGCCGCTCCACAGCGCACCGGCCACCCACAGCCCCAGCAGCAGCATGGCGAGCTGGCCGGGGTGGCGCTTGTAGTGCGAAAGCATTGTCGCCAAGGCGGTCAGCATCAGCGGCGGCTCGCCTCCGGGCCGGAAGGCGGCTCGAGCCGGCCATGGGTCAGCCGCAGGCAGCGGTCCAGCGGGGCCGCCACCTGGGGGCTGTGAGTCACCATCAGCAGGGCGCTGCCGGCCTCGCGAACCAGGTCCAGCAGCAGCTCGAGCACCTCAGTGGCGGTGGTTTCGTCGAGGTTGCCGGTCGGCTCGTCGGCGAGCAGCAGGGCGGGACGAGGTGCCAGCGCGCGGCCGATGGCCAGGCGTTGCTGCTGGCCGCCCGAGAGCTGCTCCGGGTAGCGCCGCTCGAGGCCCGCCAGGCCCAGGCGCTCGGTCAGGTGAGCCGACCACTCCGGTTTTTCGCGCTTGGCCAGCCGCGCCTGCAACCGCAGGTTGTCACTCACGCTCAGGCTCGGTACCAGGTGGAACTGCTGGAACACCAACCCCAGCGTATCGCGCCGCAGCCGGGCACGGGTCGGTTCGTCCAGCTCAGAGATTGAACGGCCGGCGACGAGTACCTCGCCGCTGTCGGGGAGGTCGAGCCCGGCCGCCAGGTGCAAGAGCGTCGACTTGCCGCTGCCGGACTCGCCCATCAGCGCCAGGCTCTTGCCGGGGCGCAGCTCGAGGTCGACGGCAGCGAGCACCGCGAGCGGCCCTTGGGGCGTGGCGTAGGCTTTATGAACCTGGCGAAATTCGAGCATGGCGGCTCCCGTCGATGTCGCGGCGATGATCCCTTGGTCGCAGAGTATCTGGCCAAGGCTGCGGGTAACTTACCATGACCACGCGGCCTGATGTCGTCAGCCGGAACATAGGGGAAGTGGGAAGTGTCCGTCACGGTATCCATGCATTTCGTCAACGAGCTGTTTCGTGGCGTGCCCGAGGACGAAGCGGCTCGCGAGGCGTATCTTGCCCGTGCCGGGATTTCGCCGTTTCTTCTCAGTGCCCCTCACGGCCGGGTGACCGTGGAGCAGTTCGCCACGCTCTATCGCCTGCTGGTCAACGAGCACGACGACGAGACGCCGGGCTTCTTCGCCAGGCCGCTGCGCGGGGGTACGCTGAAGCTGCTTTGCCTGAGCGTGCTGGAGGCACCGACGCTGAAAGTGGCGCTGCACCGCTACATGCTGTTCTTCCGCATCGTAATGGACGACTTTGGCTATGAGTACAGCGTCGAGAACGGCCTGGCGCGGGTGGCGCTGGTGGAGCACCGGCCGCCAGCGGGCAGTCGCATTCTCATCCACGAGCTGATGCTCAAGCTGTTCCACGGCATCGCCTCGTGGATGATCGCACGCAAGATCCCGCCGCTGATAATGGAGTGCGCCTATACCCAGCCGGCCCACAGCGCCGACTATCTCTACTTCTACCCGGGCAAGGTGAGCTTCGAGCGGCCGCAGACCGCCATCTACTTCGACGCCGCCCTGCTCGAACAGCCGATCCGCCAGACCAAACAGCACCTTGGCGCCTTCCTGCGCCGGGCACCCGCCGACTGGTTCTACGTCTCCTTCGCCGATCGGCTGGTCTCGCACCGGGTACGCGAACACCTCACGCGGCACCTGGCTACTTCGGGCTCGGTGCACGACGTGGCCAGGGCGCTGCACATGTCGGTGCGTACCCTATCGCGTCGACTGGCCGACGAGGGTACGCATTTCCAGGCGGTGAAGGACGAATTCCGCCGCGACGTTGCCATCCAGGCGTTGACCCGCTCCGAGCGCCCGCTGCCGGCCATTGCCGACGAACTGGGCTTCACCGACCTGGCGTGCTTCAGCCGCGCCTTCAAGGGCTGGACGGGGAACTCCCCCGCCGCCTATCGGCGGGCTCTAGTCCCCCTCTCCCGCATCTCCTGATTCAGACCTCCTGGCGAATGCGCTTCTTGTCGAGCTTGCCCACGCTGGTCTTGGGAATCTCGTCGACAAAGCGCACGAACGACGGAATCGCCCAGCGGTTGATGCGGCCCTCCTCGACGAAGCGCTCCAGGAAGGCCTGCACCTCCTCCGCCTGGGGCGGGTTATTGAGGTCGCTGGGCACTGCCAGCGCCGCGGGGCGTTCGCCCCACTTCTCGTCGGGGACACCGATCACAGCCACCTCCGAAATGCCCGGACACTGGCCGATCAGGTTCTCCAGCTCCAGCGAGGAGATCCATTCGCCGCCGGTCTTGATCACGTCCTTGATGCGGTCGTGGATCTGCAGGAAGCCGCGCTCGTCGAGTACCGCCACGTCGCCGGTATGCAGCCAGCCGTCGCGCCACAGCTCCTCGCTGCGGGCCTCCTCCTTGTAGTAGCCCTGAGTCAGCCAGGGGGCGCGTACGCGAACCTCGCCCACGCTCTCGCCGTCGTGGGGTAGGGCGTTGCCGCTCTCGTCCACCACCTGCAGGTGTACCAGAGGCACGGCCATACCGGCCTTGCAACGCCACGGCAGCTGGGTCTCGAAGTCGGCCTCGTTGATGTCCCGAGGCAGGATGTCGGCGGTGAGCAGTGGGCAGGTCTCGGACATGCCATAGGCGCTGCGAGTGTCGATGCCCAGTTCCCGAGCCCTCTGCGCCAGCGGCTGGGTCAGCGCACTGCCGCCCACCAGCACCTTCCATCCAGAGAGGTCGACCTTGCCCGAGGCGATCGCCTCGGCGCTGACCACCATGTTGAGCAGGGTCGGCACGCAGTGAGAGAAGTCGACTTTTTCACCCACCAGCAGCTTGACCAGCATCTCCGGCTCGTAGCGCCCGGGGTAGACCTGGGTAGCGCCCATCAGCGTGGCGGTGTAGGGCACGCCCCACGCATGTACGTGGAACATCGGCGTGATCGGCATGTACACCTTGTCGCGGTTGAGCAGCTCGAAGCCCGGCGTCTGGAAGGCGCTGGCTTCGCCCAGGGTGTGCAGCACCAACTGGCGGTGAGTGAAGAACACGCCCTTTGGGTTGCCGGTAGTGCCGGTGGTGTAGAACAGCGTGGCCACCGCGTTTTCGTCGAAGGTGGGGAAATCGTAGCGGGTCGGCTGCTCGGCCAGCAGCGCCTCGTATTCGCCGACCAGGTTGAGCGAACTCTCGCGCTGGGCCGGGGCGTCCTGGCATAGCAGGTAGCCACGTATGCGTGGGAGGCGAGAAGCTAGGGGTTCGAGCAGCGACACGAAATCCTCGTGCACCAGCACGAAGTCGTCCTCGGCGTGCTCCATGGTGTAGTGAATCTGCTCCGGCGAGAGTCGCACGTTCACGGTATGCAGCACCGCGCCGAGCATGGGTATAGCGAAGAATGCTTCCAAGTAGCGGTGGCTGTCCCAATCGAGCACCGCTACCACGTCGCCGGCTTCGACGCCCTGGGCGCTGAGAACATGGGCAAGCTGGTGCACCCGCTCGCGGAAGCGGCGGTAGTCGTGGCGGCTCAGGTCGCGGTAGACGATCTGGTTGTCGCCGGCCATGCGCACGCCCGAGTCGAGCAGCTCGCCGATCAGCAGCGGCGGGTTGGTCGCGGAGGGCGTGGCGGGAAGAATCTTCGGTGTGACGGTGTTCATATGCGGCTCCTTGTCGTTGTATGCGTCCTGAGAGGGCGCTTGCCTAAGCCGTTCTCTCGATCAACAGGGCGATGCCTTGGCCGCCGCCGATGCACAGGGTGATCAGCCCGTAGCGGCCGCCGGTGCGCTCCAGCTCGGCCAGCGCCTTGATGGTGAGGATCGCGCCAGTGGCGCCGACCGGGTGCCCCAGCGCCACGGCGCCGCCATTGGGGTTGAGCCGCTCGGCGGGAAAGTCGAGCTCCTGGGCCACCGCCATGGCCTGGGCGGCGAAGGCCTCGTTGGATTCGATCACGTCGATATCGGCGATGGAGAGCCCGGCCTCGTCGAGGCAGCGGCGAACGGCGGGGATCGGCCCCAGGCCCATCACGCTGGGTTCGACCCCGGCGGTGCTGGCACCGATCAGCCGGGCGCGGGGCGAGAGGCCGCGGCGGGCGGCCTCGTCGGCGTGGGCCAGCACCAGCGTGGCGGCGCCGTCATTGATGCCCGAGGCGTTGCCGGCGGTGACCACGCCCTCCTTGGCGAAGGCGGGCCTGAGCCGAGCGAGATCCTCCAGCGTCACGCCGTCGCGCACGTGCTCGTCGCGGTCGAACTGGCGCTCGTTCTTGCCCTCACGCACGGTGACCGGGACGATCTGCCCATCGAAGCGACCCTCGGCAATGGCGCGGGCGGCCTTGCGGTGGCTCTCCACGGCGAAGCGGTCGATCTCCTCGCGCTCGAGCCCGCAGCGCTGGGCGATGTTCTCGGCGGTCACGCCCATGTGGCCGCTGCCGAAGGGGTCGCTGAGCACGCCCAAGGTCAGGTCGGTGACGCTGGCGTGGCCCATGCGCAGGCCGTTGCGTGCCTGGGGCGGCAGTAGGTAGGCGCCGCGGCTCATCGACTCGGCGCCACCGGCCAACGCCAGGTGGCTGTCGCCCAGCACGATCTGCTGGGCGGCTGAGAGGATCGCCTGTACGCCGGAGCCGCACAGGCGGTTGACGTTGAACGCCGCCGCGCCCGCGGGCAGGCCTGCCTCCAGGGCGATGTGGCGCGCCAGGTAGGCGTCCTGCGGGCTGGTGGTGATTATGTGGCCGTAGACGGCGTGGTCGACCTCGCCGGCCTCGACGCCGGCGCGGGCCAGCGCCTCGCGGGCGGTCACGGTGCCCAGCTCATGCGGGGCGAGCCCGGCCAGGCTGCCGCCGAAGCTGCCGATGGCGGTGCGGGCACTGCCGAGAATGACCACGGAATCGAGCCGCATGGTGTGTCTCCTGTCTGTCGTTCAGCACTTGTCTTATCGTTCAGGTCTTGTCGTTCGGTTCTAGCCGAAGCGCTCAAACCGCCGTGCTCTTGCCGAGCAGCGAGCGGGCGATCACTTCCTTCATGATCTCCGAGGTGCCGGCGTAGAGCGTCTGCACGCGGGCATCCAGGTAGAAGCGCGAAATTGGGTATTCACGGGTATAACCATAGCCGCCGAACAGCTGCAGGCAGGCATCGATGGTGCGGCACTGCATCTCGCTGAGCTGCAGCTTGAGGATGGCGGCGTCGGTGCTGCTCATCTCGCCGCGGCGATGCCTGGCCACGCACTGCTCGAAGTAGGCGCGGCCCATGTCGATCTGCGCCCGCACCTCGGCCAGGGTGAAGCGGGTGTTCTGGAAATCGCCCACGGCACGGCCGAAGGCGCGGCGCTCGCGCACATAGTCGAGGGTCAGCGTCAGCGCACCCTCCATGGCGCCCAGCGCCTGGGCCGCCACGCCGAGTCGCTCGCGGGGCAGTTCCTGCATCAGATAGGTAAATCCCGAACCCTCCTCGCCGAGCAGGGCTTCTTCCGGCAGGCGCAGGTCGTCGAAGAACAGCTCGGCGGTGTCGCTGGCGTGCTGGCCGATCTTCTTGATCGGCTGGCCGCGGGAGAAGCCGGCAAGCGAGGTATCGACCAGGAACAGCGACACGCCGCGGGCACCGGCGCCGGGGGCGGTCTTGGCGCAGACAATCACCAGGTCGGCGATCTGGCCGTTGGTGATGAACAGCTTGCTGCCGTCTAGCCGCCAGCCATCTTCGGTGCGGCGGGCGCGGGTCTTCATCGCCGCCAGGTCGCTGCCGGCGCCGGGCTCGGTCATGGCGATGGCGCCGATCGCCTCACCACGGGCCATGGCCGGCAGCCAGCGCTCGCGCTGGGCCGGCGTGGCGATATGCAGCAGGTAGGGCATGACGATGTTGGCGTGGATGTTGTAGGCGCTGGCCAGGCCGCCGAAGCCCTGCCGCGAGATCTCCTCCAGCGCCAGCTGGACGATGGCGAAGTCGGCGCCACTTCCGCCCATCTCTTCGGGCAGGTCGATGCCCAGCAGGCCGGCCTCGCCGAGCTTCTGCCACAGCGAACGCGGCATCTCGCCGGCGGCCTCCCACGCTTCGTAGTGGGGCGCCACCTCCTGCTCGAGGAAGCGGCGTATGGTGTCGTGGAACAGCGGCGTCAGGTCGTCTTGCGTTTCCGTCATGGTCAGCTCAGGTCCTTGCGCAGGTGGCGCTTGAGAATCTTGCCGGCGGTGCTCTTGGGCAGGGCCTCGGCGAACAGGATGCGCTTGGGTACCTTGTAGGGCGCCATGTGGGCCTTGGCATGGGCGATCAGCTCCTCCTCGCTCACCTCGGCGCCTTCCTTGAGCACCACCACGGCGGTGATGGCCTCGATCCACTTCGCATCGGGCAGGCCGATCACGGCCACCTCGGAGACGGCGGGGTGGGTGAACAGCCCCTCTTCGACCTCGCGGCTGGCTACCACCACGCCGCCGGTGTTGATCACGTCCTTGATGCGGTCGACCACGTAGAGGTAACCCGCCTCGTCGAAGTAGCCCACGTCGCCGGAGTGGAACCAGCCGCCAGTGAAGGCTTCCTCGCTCATCTCGGGCTTGTCCCAGTAGCCGGTGAGCAGCTGCGGCGAGCGGTGCACGATCTCGCCATGCTCGCCGGTCGGCACGTCGTTCATCTCCAGGTCGACGATGCGCGTCTCCACGGTGAGGATGGGGCGGCCCGCCGACGCCGGGCGCTCGGCGTGCTCCTCGGGGCGCAGCACGGTGGCCAGCGGGGCGATCTCGCTCTGGCCGTAGCAGTTGTAGAGTCCCACGCCGGGCAGGCGCTGCTGCAGCTCTTCGAGCACCGGCACCGGCATGATCGAGGCGCCGTAGTAGGCCTTCTTCAGCGTGGAGAGGTCGAAGGTGTCGAAGTCGGGGTGGCGCAGCAGGCCGATCCACACCGTGGGCGGGGCGAAGAACGAGGCGATGCCCTGGCTTGCGATCTGGCTCAGGCAGTCGTCGGGCAGCGGCGCCATGCGCAGGTGCACGGGCGCGCCGAGCAACAACGCCGGCATCAGGAACACGTGCATCTGTGCCGAGTGGTAGAGCGGCAGGGCGGCCAGCATCGGCTCGTCGCCCTTGATGTCTAGCTCGACCATGCAGGCCATGTACTCGGCGAGTAGCGCCTGGTGGGTCATCATCGCCGCCTTGGGTGCCGCCGTGGTACCCGAGGTGTAGAGCAGTTGGGCCAGGCTGGCACCGTCGATGACGACGTCCGGCTCGCTATCGTCGCTGCTTTCATCGAGGGCGACCTGCAGCACGTCAAAGCCTGGCGGCGCTTCGGCGTGCAGGGTGCCGGCGAGCGTGAGGGGGAGGCCTTCGCTGGTCCTGGCCACGTTGTCGGCCAGGCTGGTATCGCTCAGCAGCCCGGCCGCGCCGGACTGCTCGAGGATGTAGCGCAGCTCGTCGGCGCTCAGAGCGAAGTTGATCGGCACGTGCACCAGGCCGGCGCGGGTGCAGGCCAACCAGGCGATTGCGTAGGCGTCGGAGTTCTTGCCGTAGGCGGCCAGGCGTTCGCCCGGGGCCAGGCCCGCCGCCAGCAGGCGGTTGGCGACCCGGTTAACCGCCCGGTCGAGCTGGGCGTAGCTCCAGCGCCGGCCCTCGAAGGCCAGCGCCAGCCTGTCGCGGTGCTTGCGTGCGCTGCGGCTGAGCGCTGCGCCGATGGTGTTCCGCTGGATCCTGCTGTGTGCGTTCCTGCATGCGTGGCTCATGACGATCCTCTTGTGCTTGTTCGTGGGTCGGAAGCGAAGCGCTCAGGTGTTGTCAACCAGGTGGCACTTGCTCTCCGACAGCGGGCGGAACGCCTCCTCGGCGGGAATGGTGCGCACCACGCGGAACAGGTCGTCCTCGTTCTGCGACTCCTCGGGCGTCTTCACCTCGACCAGGTACATGTCGTGGACCATGCGGCCGTCCTCGCGGATGTAGCCGTCGGTGGCGAAGATGTCGTTGATCGGCGTGTCGGCCATTTGCCGGCGCACGGCCTGGGCCTCGTCGGTGCCGGCGACATCCACCGCCTGGAGATAGTGCAGGGTGCTGGAGTAGAGCCCGGCGTGGACCATGGTGGGCATGCTGCCGGTGCGCTCGCGGAAGCGCTCGGCCCAGGCGCGGGTCTCGTCGTTGAGGTCGTAGTACCACGCCTTGGTGAACTGCAGTCCCTGGGCGGCCTCCAGACCGATGCTGCGCACGTCGGTACTGAACAGCACCATGCCGGCCAGCACCTGGCCCGCCTGGGTGATGCCGAATTCGCCGGCGGTGGTGATGGCATTGAAGGTATCAGCGCCGGCGTTGTTGAGCGCGATCACCTCGGCGCCGGAGGCCTGGGCCTGCAACATGAACGAGGAGAAGTCGCTGCTGGGGAAGGGGTGGCGCGCCTTACCCACCACGGTGCCGCCGTTCTCGCTGACCACCCGCTCCACGTCGCCTTCCAGGGCATGGCCGAAGGAGTAGTCAGCACTCAGCAGGTACCAGCTCTTGTGGCCCTCCTGGGTGATCGCCTTGGCGGTGCCGTTGGACATCGCCCAGGTGCCGTAGACCCAGTGGATATGGTTGGGCGAGCAGCTCTCGTTGGTCACGCCGGAGGAGACGGCGCCATTGACCAGCCCCAGGCGGTTCGCCTCTTCCAGCAGTT
This sequence comes from Halomonas sp. MCCC 1A13316, assembly GCF_014931605.1. Classification (NCBI taxonomy): domain Bacteria; kingdom Pseudomonadati; phylum Pseudomonadota; class Gammaproteobacteria; order Oceanospirillales; family Halomonadaceae; genus Billgrantia; species Billgrantia diversa. The sequence continues at coordinate 272,113 of NZ_CP053382.1, forward strand.
GAACAGCGGCCAGCGTGACCGAGGAGGCCACCAGGCCGGTGACCATGTCGACGTTGCGCTGGTCGATCCACTCGCGCACCACGCTCGAACCCACGTCGGGGCTGTTGCGGTCGTCGGCGCTGAAGACTTCGATGCTGGCGCCGGCCACGCTGCCGCCGACGTCTTCGATGGCCATCTGCACCGCCTCCAGGCCGTTCGGGCCGATGGGATCGCGGTAGGGGCCCGACATGTCGGCAAGGTAGCCGATGCGGATCTCGTTGTCGGTGATCTCGGCCTGAGCGGTCTGTCCGGCGAGCAGGATGGAAGCGGCTAGCGCTCCCAGGGCGAAGCGGCGTGTCATTGTCATTATGCGGCCTTTGGATTGTTTTCTTGTATTCGGCGTTAAATGAGCGTCTGTGGATAAAACTGTGTATTGTTTGGTGAACTTTTGTGTAAAGGGTGTGGGCTGCCTGTGAGAGGCCTGCTGGCCCTTGGCACGCCCGTTCATGGTAGTGAAGAAAGCGGTTCGTCAGGTTTACCCATCGCGCCACAATTTTTGCCTTTCGTGCCATTCTTTCGTTGCTGCGAGGCGGGTAAGGCTGAGGTCGCAGGGTGAAAACAAGCCGGCGAGTCGTATTTATGGCAACCGATAAATGGGGGCCTGATTGAAGCGGTGACGGATCGTGCCAGTCGAGCGCCAGGGAAGGGCTAAGCAGGAGCGCTAAGGAAGGACGAGAAGGAAGAACGGAAGGATGCGTGCCGAAAAGAGCGGAGGGTTGCCCTCTCCACTCATGTATGTCGTCCGCTGGCGCGAAGAGCTACGTGTTGCCGGCCCAGACGGCGACCCCCTGGGTCTCGACATAGACGGCATAGAGCGACTGGCTGGCGGTCATGAACAGGCGGTTGCGCTTGAGGCCGCCGAAGCAGACGTTGGCGCAGGGCTCCGGCAAATGAATCTTGCCGATCAGGGTGCCATCGTCGGCATAGACGTGAACGCCATCGTGGTCCTCGGCATCGAACAGGCCACCGAAGACCGCCCCGCACCAGAGGTTGCCATCCATGTCCGTGGCCATGCCGTCGATGAAACCCGGGCCGACCTCGGCGAACTGACGCTCGTTGGCCAGGCGGGTACCGTCGTCCATGACATCCCACACCAGGATCTGGTGGGGATGCCCAGGGGTATGGGTGCCACCCGTATCGGAGACGTACAGGCGGGAGTAGTCGGGCGAAAAGGCGATGCCGTTGGGCTTCATAACTTCGGCCATCTTCTGCAGTCGGCCACTGTCAGGGTCGATGCGATAGACGGCTTCGGGCAGTTCGAAATCGGCGATATGCCCTTCGTAATGCATCAGGATGCCGTAGCCCGGGTCGGTGAACCAGATGCCGCCGTCGGGATGCACGATGATGTCGTTGGGGGCATTGAGCGGCTTGCCCTCGAACGCGTCTGCCAGCACGGTAATGGTGCCGTCATGCTCGGTGCGGGTCACGCGGCGCGTGTCGTGCTCGCAGGTCAGCAGCCGCCCTTCCCGGTCCCGCGTGTTGCCATTGGAATTGTGGGACGGCTCGCGATAGATGCTTACCTCGCCGGTGTCCTCGAGCCAGCGCATCTGGCGGTTGTTGGGGATATCGCTCCAGACGAGAAAACCGCCGTCGCCGAAATAGACCGGTCCCTCCGCCCAGCGGAAGCCTGTCGCCAGGCGCTCGACCGCCGCATTGGCCAGGCGGTAGGCACTGAAGCGGTCATCGATGACCTCGATGGCCGGGTCGGGGTATGACACGAGAGAGCCATCCCAGGGTCGCTCCTGAGCGAGCAACTGCCCAGGCTTGAGCACCGCCGCTGCGCTTGCGGCTGCGGCCGTCCCGAGGAAGGTGCGCCGCGACAGGCGAGTGGAAGGCTTCGGCTCCTCGGGTGCGTGTTGAGTATCGTCGTGCCTGCTGCCACGCTTTCGAGGCCACGACGAGCAGCGCCTCGGTTACCTGGAGGGTAACCGAGGCGCTGCGTGGCTCATGCCATTCTCTTCCTAGTGATCGTGGCCGTGATCGTCATGGTCATCGCCATCGTGACCATGGTCGCCTTGGCCCGCTTCGGCCAGGGCGTCATGCAGCACCTGGGCGTTGTGGCGCATCATGCCCAAATAGGTGCTGGCCTCGCCTTCGGCTGCCAGGGCATCGGCATAGAGTGTGCCGGCGATGGGCAGGTCGGTCTCCTCGGCGAGCTGATTGATCACCGCCGGGCTGGTCATGTTTTCGTGGAACAGGGCGCGTACGTTCTGCTCGCGAATCACGTCGATCAGCTGTGCCATGTCGGCGGCACTGGGCTCGGCCTCGGTGGAGAGCCCCACCGGCGAGAGGAAGCGAATGCCGTAGGCGCTGGCGAAATAGCCGAAGGAGTCGTGGCCGGTGATCACGCTGGTGGAATCGGGGACTTCGCCCAGAAGTTCGCGAATCTCGGCGTCGGTGGCTTCCACCTCGTTGATGTAGCGCTCGGCGTTCTCGCGGTAGGCGGCCTCGTTGTCCGGGTCCGCCTCGATCAGGCCATCACGGATGTTACCCACGTAGACCTTGCCCATGGCCAAGTCCTGCCAGCCGTGCGGGTCGTCGTCACCATGGTCGTGTTCGTCGTGGCCAGCCGCTTCTTCCTGGCCGTGGTCGTCATGGTCGTCGTCGTGGTCATCCTCATGATCGTCGTGACCGTGAGCATGCGCGCTGTTCTGGCCGTGGTAGTCGAGCTTGTCGATGCCGTCGCTGGCAGTCACCAGCGGGCCGCTGTAGTCGCTGGAACCGATCAACCGCTCCATCCAGCCTTCGAACCGCAGGCCGTTGAACACCACCAGGTCGGCGTCGGCGAGCGAGCGCGCATCACGTGGGCTGGGAGAGAAGACGTGAGTATCGCTGTCGGGGCCGACCAGCGAGGTGACCTCCACATGCTCGCCGCCCACGTTCTGCACCATGTCGGCCAGGATGCTGAAACTGGTGACGACCTGAACGCGTTCGGCGGCAATGGCGGCAGGCAGTGCCAGCATGGCCGAGGCGCCCAGCATCAGGGCAGCGGATGTAGCGTGTCGCATGGAAAGCCTCCTCAGGGGTAGTGTTCTATTCAGTGCGGTTCTGGCGTGCCCAGGGGGACGGCATGGCGCTGCAGCTTCGCCCTCAGGCTGTGGTGGCGGCCGAGAAGGGCGGAGAGCATGTAGCCCACGCCTGCCAGCAGGATGATGGCCGGCCCCGAAGGAACGCTGAGATGGTAGGAGAGCAGCAGGCCGCCGAGGCTGGCGACAACGGCCAGCAGGATGGCGACGGTGATCAGCCCCTCCAGGCGCTTGCTCCAGAAGCGCGCCGTAGTGGCCGGCAGCATCATCAGACCCACGGCCATCAGGGTGCCCAGGGTCTGGAAGCCGGCAGTGAGGTTGAGTACCACCAGGCCGAGGAAGATGCCGTGCACCAGGCTGCCCTGCATGCCCTGGCCGCGCAGGAACAGCGGGTCGAGGCATTCGACCACCAGGGCGCGGAAGATCAGCGCCAGAGTGATCACGATCACGCTGCTGATCGTCGCGATCAGCACCAGCGCGGTGGAGTTCACCGCCAGGATCGAGCCGAACAGCACATGGGTGAGATCGACGCTGCTGCCACCCAGCGAGACCAGCATGACCCCCGCCGCCAGCGAGATCAGGAAGAAGCTGGCCATGGCCGAGTCCTCCCGATGCCCGGTCATTTGCGACACGCTGCCGGCCAGCACTGCAATCAATAACCCCGACAGCACGCCGCCCAGGCTCATGATCGGCAGCGAGAAGCCCGCCAGCAGAAAGCCCAGTGCCACGCCCGGCAGAATGGCATGCGCCATGGCATCGCCGATCAGGCTCATGCCGCGCAGCATCAGGAACACGCCAATGGGCGGGGCGGCCAGCGACAGGGCCAGGCCGGCCACCGCCGCGCGGCGCATGAAACCGTAGTCGAAGGGCGCGATCAGCCACTCGTAAAGCAGCTCCATCATGCATCGACCCCCGGCATACCCAGCGCGAGACGTGCCGAACCGACGCTGGTAGGCTGGCTCTGCAGCACGGCCTGGGCGGTGGTCCAGCGGGCGTGACCGCCCGTCAGCACCACGACTTCCTCCGACAGGCGGGCGAGCTGCTCCATGTCATGCAGGACCACGATGATGGTGGCGCCTTCGGCCGCCATGTCACGCAGTACCGTCATCAGCACCTCGACGGTTTCCGCATCGACGTTGGCGAAGGGCTCGTCGAGCAGCAGCAGTTCGGCTTCCTGCATCAGGGTGCGGCCGATCAGCGCGCGCTGGCGCTGGCCGCCGGAAAGCTCGCCCAGCGGGCGGTGGGCCAGGTGCGAGATCCCCAGGCGCGCCATCACCTCGCGGCCACGGCGGTAGTGGCGGGCACAGTAGCCGGTGAGCGCGCCGTGGCTCGGCCAGCTGCCGGTCATCACCAGCTCTTCCACGCTCATGGGAAAAGTGAGATCGAGCGCCAGCTGCTGGGGCAGCCAGGCGCGCCGCTCCTTGGGAACCGTGCAGCGTACCTTGCCCTTCACCGGGCGCAGCATACCCATGATGCCCTGGATCAGGGTGCTCTTGCCGGCGCCATTGGCGCCCACCAGGGCGGTGATCGCACCGTCGCGAAAGCGGCCGCTCACGTGTTCGAGTACGGTGCGGTTGGCCTGGGCCAGCTGCAGATCCTCGAGTTCCAGGCGTGAGGAGTGAGTCTCGGCCATCAGCCCCACCACCCAGCCGCCCAGGAGACGGCGAACCAGAGCACGCCCAGCGGCGCGGCGACCAGAAACAGGCGGCGCGAGGCGGAAAGCGACATCAGCGAAAAATGGCACGGCCCCTCGGGGCGATGCCGATGCGTGCGGTGTGCCATGAGTGGCCCTCGCAAAAAACAATTAAGATATAACATAACAAGACGCCCGACAAAGGGGGAGTCTTCATTGCGACATTGAATAACGGCAATCGGCCGATCCAAGGGCGGCAGTATCCAGAATTCGACATAAAAGGGAACCCTGTCAGCGTAACTGCCCGGCATGCCGCGACGACACGACGCGCTTCGGCCAACGGGTACCCGTTTTCAACCCACGGTAGGGGCCCAACACGACCGACGCACAGTACCCCAGCCCCGCCAGCAGGATAATCGAAGGGCCGGAAGGCAGGCCAGCGTTGTAGGACACCAGCAGCCCCACCACGCTGGACGCCAGGGCGATGCCAATGGCAATGGCGATCATGCCCTCGAGCCGCTGGCTCCAGTAGCGCGCGGCGGCGGCGGGCAGCAGCATCAACCCGGCTGCCATCAAGGTGCCCAGCGTTTGAAAGCCGATCACCAGGCTGATCACCACCAGCACCATGGACAGGGCATGCGTCCAGCCGGCATGGCGCCCCTGAAGCGTCAGGAACAGCGGGTCGAGGCATTCGACCACCAAGGCGCGAAAGGCGATCGCCAGGCCCACCAGGATCGTGCTGCTGCCAAGCGCCACCAGCCCCAGCGTACGGCCATCCACCGCCAGTATGCTGCCGAACAGGACATGGCCGAGGTCCAGGGCATTGCCCGAAAGGCTGACGATGGTTACCCCGCCGGCCATGGCAATCAGGACCAGGCTGGCCATGGCGGCCGCTGAACTGAGTGACGCCACCGGCGAGCGCCACGGTGACCAGGCCCGCCAGCACGCCCCCGAGCATCATCAGCGGCAGCGAAAAACCGGCCAGCATGAAGGCGATGGCGACGCCCGGCATGATCGCATGCGACAGCGCCTCGCCCATCAGGCTCATGCCGCGCAGCGTCAGCAACACCCCGAGAATGGGCGCCGTGAGCGAGAGCGCCAGGCAGGCGACCAGGGCGCGGCGCATGAAGACGTAATCGAAAGGTGACGTGAGCCACCACAGAAGCGTGTCGAGCATGGGAAAGTGTCAGGCTGCTATTTGTAAAATGTTATATCATAACAAATCTGGCCAGCCAAGCGGCCACATCCTCGATAACCATGTCAGGAGGCGTAGCGTCGTTCAGCAGTTCCTCTCAATAGCGCAGCGCGACCCCCACCTGATTGGGCGCCACCAGCAGGGCATACTCGCCTTCGAGATGAATGTCGCCCAGAGAGACCCGCGCCGGCTTGAAGCGGTTGATGGCCACTGAGGCCTGGCGTGGTTGGGTCTGCAGCTGTAGCTCGCTGATCAGCATGCCGGTGGCGAAGTTGATCGCTCCGTCGCGGCCACGGCCGTCGCCCACGCCGATCAACAGCCCCGAAGCGGCATTGATCGCCAACGAGCCCAGGCGTGCCCGCAGGCTGCGGCGCTGGCGTTCTTCCTCCGCCACCGCATGCAACAGCCGGCGGGCACTCTCGATATTGCCATCGCCTTCTCTCAGCTCGCGGTAGGCGGCCGGGTGCGGTTGGTCATCCATCAGCGTGCCAGCCAGCGCCAGCGCCGACTTCACCACGCCCACGCGGGCATCGTAACGGTCGTCGCGGTCGTCCGCCTCGCTGGACTGGTAGCCATTGAACGCCAACGAGGTGGCATAGACCCCGGCCCAGCCGTACTGCCAAACGTTGGCCTGGCGCTCGCCTCGGGCCAGGGCGTCCTCGTAGGCCTGGTATTCCGGCATGGGTTGCTGGGCCAAGGCCGACAGGGGAAGCAGGAGAACCAAGCAAGCGTTCAGCAGAGTGGTGCGGCGCAAGACAGGCATGTCGATGAATTTCCTTCTTTTCATGGTTCCTCTCAAGTTAGCAGAACGGAAGAGCCGTTTCGCCCATCCTTCGGCCCGTTGAGGCGGTAGGGGATTCGGACTCATAAAAAACATTTGTTTTTTTACTCATGATGAGAAACACTTGTTTCTAACAAGGCGTCTGCCGAGCGCAGCGCGTAAGGCGACAAAAACAATATGTGGGAGAGATCCATGGCGGAGACAGCGGCATCACTTGCCCTGGACATACGTGGCATAGAAAAAAGTTACGGTTCGCTGAAAGTGCTGCGAGGCATCGACCTTGAAGCGAAGCGCGGTGATGTAATCTCGATCATCGGCTCTTCCGGATCGGGAAAATCGACCTTCCTTCGCTGCTTGAATCTGCTGGAACGTCCCGATGCCGGGGCGATTCGCGTGGCCGGTGAAGAGGTGCGCCTGCGCCCCGGCAAGCAAGGATTGGAACCCACCGATAGGCGACAGCTACGTCGCATCAGGTCCGAGCTCGGCATGGTGTTCCAGGATTTCAATCTATGGACCCACTTCACCATTCTGCAGAACCTCACCGAAGCCCCCATGCGCGTGCAGGGCTTGAGCCGGGCAAAGGCCATCGAGCGAGCCGAGTCGCTTCTCGACAAGGTCGGCCTGAGCGACAAGCGCGACAGCTATCCTGCCCAGCTTTCCGGCGGCCAGCAGCAGCGGGCGGCCATTGCCCGGGCGCTGGCCATGGAACCCGCGGCTCTGCTTTTCGACGAGCCGACTTCCGCACTCGACCCCGAACTCGTGGGAGAAGTGCTGCGTGTCATGCAACTTCTTGCCGATGAAGGATGCACGATGGTTGTCGTGACACATGAAATGCGCTTCGCAAGAGAGGTTTCCTCCCACGTCATGTTTTTCCACGAAGGAAAAGTCGAGGAAGAAGGGGCTCCCGAGGAGGTGTTCGGCAACCCGCGCTCGGAACGCTGCCGACAGTTTCTTTCCCGGCTGTGATAGCCGCTGCCCAAGCAACAACAAATCCAATCAGGAGGGTATTTTCAATGAAAACCAAACTGCTCGTACTCAGCATCATCGCCGGCTCTCTGGTGTCAGGTACTGTCCATGCCGACACCATTCGCATCGCCACCGAAGGGGCCTATCCCCCTTTCAACTACATCGATGAAAGCGGTGAGTTGAAAGGCTTCGACGTGGATATCGCCAAGGCGCTCTGTGCCGAAATGGAGGCGGATTGCGAGATCGTCGCCCAGGCCTGGGATGGGATCATTCCGGGGCTGGTCACGGGACGCTACGATGCCATCGTGGCCTCCATGTCGATCACCGAGAAACGCAAGGAGGCCGTCAACTTCACGCGACCCTACTATCAGGTAGGTGCCGCTCTCGTCGCTCCCGTTGACAGTGATATTGCCTTCGAAGCCGACAAGCTGGACGGCAAGGTCATCGGTGTCCAGCGAGCCACCACCTATGCCAACTTATTGGATGGCGAGTACCCCCAGGCCACCGTCAATACCTACGACACCGTGGAAAACCACAACCTCGACCTGCAATCGGGGCGCCTCGATGGCGTTGTCGGCCAGGCCGTGCTCATGCAGGAGTGGATCGACGAGAACGCCAACGGAGCCTATGAGATCAAGGGTGAGCCGGTACTCAACGTTGCCTATATCGGTGAGGGCGCTGGTATCGCCATCAACAAAGACGATCCCGAGCTTCTCGAGCAGTTCGATGAGGCGCTGGTCACGATTATGGAGAATGGCGTCTACGACGATATTAGCGCCAAGTATTTTTCCTTCTCCATCCGTCCGCAATGACAGCCGCACCATCCGGAGGGCTCATCATGGGCCGTCCGGGCGGTGCAAGAATCGGGAAGCCTCATGTTCGACCTGTTCGGTTTCGGCCACCTGCTGCTGGAAGGCACGTGGGTTACGGTCCAACTCGCTCTGACTTCTGTGATTATCGGGCTCGGCTTCAGCCTGCTGGGCGCGACAATGAAACTGTCGGAATCGCGTTTGCTGCGCTTCGTGGCAGGCGTTTATACCACTCTGTTCCGCGGTATTCCGGAGCTGGTGGTCATTCTGTTCATCTATTTTGGCGGTGTCGTCATCGTCAACGCCGTTGCCGACCAGCTGGGCTACGACAGCTATATCGATGTCTCGGCCTTCGCCGCGGGTGTGGCGGCGCTCTCCCTGACTTTTGGCGCCTATGGCACCGAAATCCTGCGGGCCGCCATCCAGGCGGTACCGAAAGGTCAGGTTGAAGCGGCCAAGGCCTGCGGCATGACCTCGCTCACTATTGGCTGGCGAATCGTGCTGCCTCAGGTCTGGCGGTTCGCACTGCCCGGGCTGGGCAATACCTTCCTGATCATACTCAAGGAGACCGCCCTGGTGTCCGTCATTGGCCTGGACGAACTGATGCGCCAGACCGAGGTGGCAGTCGGTTACACCAAGCAGCCCTTCACGTTCTTTCTTACCGCTGCGCTCATCTACCTGTGCCTCACGGCGCTGGCCATGCTGGCGCAGCGCAAACTCGAGCAGCGCGCCAACCGAGGCGTCATCGAGAGGAGTGTCGCATGAACCTGTCGCTGATGATCGAAAGCGTGCCGGCTCTGCTCCAGGGTCTATGGGTAACGCTCGAGCTGGTGGTAGTGGCGCTGTTGATCGGTTTTTGCATGGCGCTTCCCACGGCACTGGCACGGCTATACGGCAACCCCATTCTGCGCTCGATTGCCGTGGGATACGTATTTTTCTTCCGCGGCACGCCGCTGTTGGTGCAGATATTTCTCATCTATTACGGACTCTCCCAGTTCGAGGCCATTCGGGACAGTTTCCTGTGGCCCGTTCTGCGTCAGCCCTACTGGTGCGCCCTGATCGCTTTCGCCTTGAACACCGGCGCCTATACCGCCGAGGTCATTCGTGGCGGTATCAAGGCGGTGCCCCATGGTCAGCTCGAAGCGGCGCGCGCCTGTGGCATGGCCCCGTTCACCACCTTCTTTCGCATCGTCTGGCCCCAGGCCCTGCGGCATGCGCTTCCCGCCTATGGCAACGAGATGATCCTGATGGTCAAGGCCAGCTCGCTGGCTTCCACCGTGACCCTGCTGGACATCACCGGCGTGGCACGCAACCTGGTGGCCGAAACCTATATGCCGATCGAAATTCTCTCCACGGCTGCCCTTATCTACTTGGCGCTTACCTTCACGCTTGGCCAAGGCGTGCTGGCCATGGAACGCCGGCTCAGTGCCAACCGCCCTTGAGCAGGCAAGGAGACCGAAATGACAAGCACGAACCGTGAAACCTCTCGCATCGACTGGGCGGAGCGCGCTGCTCGGCTCGAGTTCGAATGCGACGCCTTCATCGATGGGCGATTCATCGCGTCGAGTTCCGGGCAACGCTTCGCCACATACAACCCGGCCACAGGCAAGCGCCTTGCCGACGTGGCCCGATGCAACGGTGAAGACGTCGATGCTGCCGTGGCGGCCGCTCAGGGTGTATTTCGGCGAGGCGACTGGTCCCGGGCCTCACCGGCGGAGCGCAACAATGTGCTGACCAGGCTCGCCGATCTGCTTCAGAGCGAGGCTGAGGATATGGCCCTCACCGAAACGCTGGATGTCGGCAAGCCGATCCGCGACAGCCTCTCGGTCGACCTGCCGTCAGCGGTGCGCTGTCTGCGCTGGTATGCCGAAGCCATCGACAAGGTCTATGGCGAGGTCGCACCGACCGGTATGGAAACGCTTGCCACCGTTCGGCGCGTTCCGGTGGGCGTGGTGGCTTCGGTGGTGCCGTGGAACTTTCCCTTGGTCATGGCAATGACCAAGCTGGCCCCGGCCTTGGCGGCGGGCAACAGCGTGGTGATCAAACCCGCCGAACAGTCGCCGCTATCCCTGTTGCGCTTTGCTCGCCTGGCCCAACGTGCCGGATTGCCAGATGGGGTTCTCAACGTGGTGCCGGGCTTCGGCGAGGAAGCGGGGCAGGCGCTAGGGCTACATCCCGATGTCCAGGCACTCAGCTTCACGGGTTCGACCGCGGTGGGCAAGGCCTTCTTGCGCTACGCCGGTGAGTCCAACATGAAGAAGGTATCGCTGGAGTGCGGCGGTAAATCGGCCAACATCGTGCTCGACGATTGTCCCGACCTCGAGGCCGCTGCACGGGCCAGCGCCGCGGCTATATTTTTCAACCAAGGCGAGATCTGTAACGCCGGTTCTCGCCTGATCCTGCAGCGCGGCATCAAGGCGCGCTTCCTCGAACTCCTGCTCGACGCCGCCCTTGAGTTCACACCGGGGGACCCTCTCGACCCGGAAACCCGTATGGGGGCGCTGATCAGCCCCGAGCATTGCCATGCAGTTTCCGGTTTCGTTGCCCGTGCCCGTCGCCAGGGCGCGCGCCCCCTGATAGGGGCAGAACCCACCGCCGCTGCCGGTTCGGAGGCCTTCTATCCGCCCACCGTGCTGGATGACATTTCCCCTGACATGGAGATCGCCAGGGAGGAGGTCTTCGGTCCCGTGCTCTGCGTGATGACGGTCGACACGGCCGAGGAGGCGGTACGCTTGGCCAACGACAGTCGCTATGGACTGGCTGCAGCGGTATGGACCCGGGATCTTTCCACGGCGTTTCGCATGGAGCAGGCACTCGAGGCCGGTACCGTGTGGATCAACGCGATTCGCGCTGGCGACATGAGCATACCCTTCGGCGGCATGAAGGAGTCGGGACTAGGGCGCGACAAGTCGCTTCACGCCTTCGATAACGTGACCCACCTGAAGTCGACCTGGGTGGCGCTATGACCCGTCAGGCTAGGCGCGTGGCCATTGGCTGCGTAATGCACGAAACCAACAGCTTCAACCGGCGCACCTCGCGGCTGAGCGACTTCGTTACCCGTTACCTGCTGCGGGGCGAGGCGCTGTGGGAGCTGGCGGACACCAATACCGAGATTGCCGGTTTTCTGGATGAAGCCCGACGGCAGGAGTGGCAAGTGGTGCCACTGATTGCCGCAACTTGCGCCCCTTCGGGCCCTCTGGCCGCGGCGGAGTGGACCGAACTCCTCGAAGAACTGGTGGCCATGATCAATGGCGCCGGGGCGGTGGATGCCGTGCTACTCGGCCTGCACGGCGCCATGATGACCGAGAACGAGCCGGATGCCGAGGCTGCCCTGCTGGAGGCGGTTCGCAGCGTAGTGGGGGAGGACATACCCATCGTGGCCACCCTGGACATGCACGCCAATGTCTCCCCGCGCATGGTGGCTGCCAGTGATGCCCTGACCGCCTACCGCAGCTACCCGCATGTCGACCAGCGTGACACCGGCCAGCGCGCTGCTCGTCTGCTGGCCAAGCGGCTGGAGGGAACCCAGTTCGAGCGCGTCTGGCGTCAGCCCGCGCTGCTGGATACGGCGGCCCACGGGCGCACCTCACCATCCGGGCCCATGAATGCGCTGCTGGCCGAGGCCGATGCGCTCGAGGCAGAGCCGGGCATTGCCACTGTCAGCCTGCAGATCGGCTTCCCCTGGTCCGACTTTCCCTATGCCGGGCCGAGTGTGGTGGTCACCGGTGACGACCGCCAGCGTTGCACAACCCTTGCCGAGCGTTTCGTTCGGCGCTTCGAAGCGTTGACGGACACCGTCGAACTGGATTACCCCGATGCGGACCAGGCAGTGGCAGAAGCCATGGGCGCTAACGGTACAGGCCCCGTGGTGCTGGCCGACTTCGCCGACAATCCCTCGGGTGGTGCCTACGGCGATTCACCCACGCTGCTCAGGGCTCTGCTCGACGCCAAGGCATCAAACGCAGTCTTCGCCACCTTGTGCGATGAGCAGAGCGTGGCCAGGGCGACAGCGCTTGGGGTCGGGGCGCAAGGCACCTTCGAATTGGGCGGGCGCTGGGTGCCTGAACTGACCCCTCCACTGGTAGTAACCGCTGAGGTGGTGTGTCTCTCTGATGGAAATTTCGTCTGCGAGGGACCGATGTGGACCGGCACGCGGCAGTCTCTGGGGCCGAGTGCTCGCTTGCGCATCGGCGGGGTAGGGGGCATCGAGGTCATCGTGACGAGCCGTGCCGTGGCCGTCACCGATCGCAACCTGCTGCGACTGTTCGGTATCGAGCCCGCCTCGATGGGTTTGCTCGCGCTCAAGAGCCGAAATCATTGCCGTGCCGCCTTCGGGCCGCTGGCCCAGCGCTACCTGCTGGTGGATGCCGGCGGCATCGCGTCGATGCGCCTCGACAGGCTGCCGTACCGGCACTTGCGACGCCCGATCTGGCCGCTCGATACACCCGCCACCCACAACGCCGCCAACAACGCTCTCAACAACGCTCTCAACAACAATGAGGAAGCCCCATGAACCTGCCTTTTGAGGCCGATCATGCGCTCCAGCAAGACGACCTGGCGCATCATCTCCACCCCTTCACCGACCACCGGCAGCTGGCCGCCGACGGCGGGCCGCGCATCATTACCCATGGCCAAGGCGTGTGGCTTTGGGACACGCAGGGGCGGCGCCTGCTCGACGGCATGGCGGGTCTTTGGTGCGTGAATGTCGGGTATGGCCGCCCAGAGCTGAGCGAAGTGGCGCGGCGCCAGATGGACCGCCTGCCCTTCTACAACACCTTCTTCCAGACCAGCCATGAACCCGTCATCGAGCTATCGAAGAAGCTGGCCGGGCTGCTGCCCGAGGGACTCGAGCATATCTTCTATGCCAACTCCGGTTCCGAGGCCAACGACACCGCCATTCGCCTGGTCCGCCACTACTGGCAGGCGGTCGGGCAACCTCAGCGCAGCGTCATCGTCAGCCGCAAGCACGCCTATCATGGCAGTACCATCGCCGGTGCCAGCCTCGGTGGTATGAGCAGCATGCACGACATACCCGGCATCCCGATTCCCGATGTGGTCCATGCCGAGGCTCCTTACGCCTGGGAGAGCGGCAAGGGCATGGAGGAGGAGCGCTTTGCCGACGCCGCGGCGCGCTCGGTGGAAGAGGCGATTCTCGCCGCCGGGCCGGAACGGGTGGGGGCGTTCATCGGCGAGCCCATCATGGGCGCCGGGGGCGTGATCGTACCGCCGGCCGGCTACTGGCAGCGGGTACAGGCGATATGCCGGCGCTACGATATCCTCTTGATCTGCGACGAAGTGGTCTGCGGCTTCGGCAGAACGGGCAACTGGTTCGGCGCCCAGACATTCGACATTCGGCCTGACATCATGACCATGGCCAAGGGGCTCTCTTCCGGCTATCAGCCGATCTCCGCCGTGGCGGTGGGCGAGCGTGTCGTCGCGCCGCTGCTCGAGCGCCCGGGGCGCTTGCCCCATGGCTTCACCTACTCGGGGCATCCGGTTGCGGCCGCGGTGGCGCTGGAGAACCTCAACATCATCGAGCGTGAGGGCCTGGTCGAGCATGTACGAGAGACCGTAGCGCCCGCCCTGGCCGGAGGGCTCGGCGCTCTGGCCGACCACCCCTTGGTGGGAGAGGTGCGCACCTTGGGGGCCATGGCCGCGCTAGAGCTGAGCCCCGAGAGCATTCAGCCGGGCGGCAACCTGCCCCTGGGTACGGTGGCGACGCGGGTGCGCAACCTTTGCTTCGAGCGCGGGCTAGCCACCCGGGCGGTGCGCGAAGGTCTCGTCTTTGCGCCTCCCCTGGTGATCACGACCGATGAGATCGACACCCTGGTCGACATCCTGACGGGTTGCCTGGATGCGGTAGCGGCGCAACTCCGTGAGCCGGCGCATGGCTGAACCCCAGGCAGCACGCACAAGGAGCGAAGCGGTGAAGATCGGCATTGCGCGTCTCTGGCACGAAGCCAACTCCTTCTCGTCGACGCGGGTCGGGCACGAGGAATTCCTCGCCCGTGAATGGCTCTACGGGGAGGCTGCCGTAGAGCGCTACCGCGGCACCGCCACGGAGCTCGGCGGGGCGCTCGACTGGGCGGCCAACCGGGAGGATGTGACGCTGGTCGTCTCACGCTGCGCCTCGGCGCCGCCGGGAGGCCCGGTGGAGCAGGCGACGCTGGACGCCATCATCGACGAAATCGCCGCCGAGCCCGCTTTCGACGAGGTAGACGCCCTCTATCTTTCGCTGCACGGCGCCTGTAGCGGCTCCCGGGACCTCGCGCCTGAAACGACGCTGTTGCAACGGCTCCGGCAGCGCTTTCCCCAACTGCCCATTGCCGCCTCGTTCGACATGCACTGCTGCCCGACCGAAGCGCTCGTGGCGGCGCTGAACGTGGCGACGGTCTATCGTACCTATCCCCATGTCGACATGGATCAGGCCGCTCGTCGCGCGCTTGAGCTGCTGGCTGAGAACGTGACCCAAGGGCGGTATAGCCAGGTCGTCATGAGCCGGATCGGCCGGGTGTTGCCGAGCTTCAACATGCGCACCGATGGGGACGGCCCCATGGCGGAAATCGAAGCCTGTGCCCGGCAGCTGGAGGATATGGAGGGCGAGGCCATCCTGGGCGTCTATCCCTACGCCAGCTTTGCCTATGCCGACTTGCCGGCCACCGATGCCGGTGCGCTGGTGACGACGACCGCTCCTGCGCGGGGACGCTCGGTCGGTGAACGATTGGCGCGTTCCATGTTGGCCAGGCGCGCAGCCTTCCGCCCGGTGTTGCCCACGGTAGACGAGTGCCTGGCTCAGCGTCCCTGGCAAGAGGGACGTCGTGTGGCTGTGCTGGATCCGGCCGACAACCCCCTTTCAGGAGGCATGGCCGACACGCCGGGGCTGCTGGAGGCGGCACTACGACACGAGTTGCCGGTAGGGTCGGTGCTTGCCTTCTTTCATGACCCGGACCTCGCGGCCAGGCTTCATGATCAGGGCGAGGGAGCTCAGCTTGAGATTGATCTGGGCGGCCGCCACGATACTCGGTTCGGCAAGCCGGTGCGGTGCGAGGTTGAGGTGGTGCGTCTGACCGAAGGGCGCTTCATCAATAGCGGCCCCATGGAGCGAGGCATGACCGTCGAGCTGGGCCCCACTGCGGTCGTTCGTACCGGCCCCCTGAGCATTATCGTGACGTCGGTCTGTCAGGCTCCCAACGACCCGCAATACTTTTTCCTGCACGGTATCGACCCCGAAGCCATTCCCTTGCTGCTCGCCAAGGCCAAGAACCATTTTCGCGCCGCGCTGGGCGACGGATTCGATGAGGTCGTGCAGGTCGACGTGCCGGGGCCTGCCATGGCGGACACTTCTGCCTTGCCTTTTCAACGCGTCCCTCGCCAGCACTTCGAACTGGGTGGGCAAACGAGAAGCAAGCCGGTAGGAAGCAGCAAGCCATGCGACTGAAGAACGGTTTCCCCTTATCCAGCCACACATGGAGTGACGTGTGACTCTCGAAGAACTACAGGAACGAATGCTGGGCGAGATCCCGGCCATGCCACGCCGGCTGACCGATGGGGCACGTTACGTACTCGACAACCCCGACGACGTGGTGATCTTCTCCATGCGCGATCTGGCTGCACGAGCCGGCGTATCGCCGGCCACCTTGGTCAGGCTCTCTCGCTACCTGGGCTTCGCGAACTGGTCGGATATCCGCACCATCCATGCCGCACACCTGCGCTCAATGCCTGCCGCCTATGCCCGTAAGGCGTCAGCCGTGCTGGCGCGAGAGGGCGAGAACGATCTACTGGCCGAAGCCTTCAACTCCCACTTGGCCAATCTTGAACATACGGCATCGGTCAATTCCGCGGAAAATTTTCACGCCGCTGCCGAGTGCCTGGCTCGCGCTGACAGGGTTTTCATTTCCGCTTTCATGAGTTGCCGCGGCCCAGGGCACACCTTCGCCTATTTGTGCCGCATGCTTCGCGACAATGTCTTCCTGCTGGGTAGCGAGGCCACCTCCCTGGTGACCGAGCTGTCGACGTTGCGCAGCAATGACGTGGTGCTATCGATCAATTTTCAGCCGTACAGTCGTGAAATCAATCACATCGCCCACACCGTGGAGCGCTCGGGGGCAAGTTTGATCTGCTTGTCGGACAGCCGTGGCACGCCACTGACCCCACATGCGGATACCGTGCTGCTCTTTTCTCCCGAGAGTCCGTCCTTCTTTCCCTCTATTACCGCCGCGAATGCGTTGGTCGAAAGCCTGATCGTAGCGCTGCTGGCGCATCTCGGTGACGAGGCATCGGAGCGAATTGCCAGGATCGAGCAGGAGCTTTATGCCTCCGGCACCTACAACCACTTGAATGGATAGGGGAACGCCGAGTTGACCACTTCAACCACCAGTCACGTTTTCCACCGGATGGCGAACTGCGTTCCGCCGTTGGCAGTTAGTGCCTCGGGCATCGAAATTCTCGACTCGACAGGTAAGCGCTACCTGGATGCCAGCGGTGGTGCCGCCGTGTCCTGCATTGGACATGGCGATGCGCGCGTGGTCGAGGCTATTCGTCAGCAAGTTGCCGCGCTGGATTACGCCCACAATGTCTCCTTTACCAGCGAAGCAGCTGAAGAGCTGGCCGCATTCCTGTGCGATGCCACCCCGCTGCCTCTGGAGAAGGTGCAGTTCGTCGGAAGCGGCAGCGAGGCCGTGGAAGCTGCACTCAAGCTGGCTCGTCAATATCACATCGAACGTGGTGAGCCTGGTCGACATGTGGTTATTACGCGCCTGCAGAGCTATCACGGCAATACGCTCGGGGCGCTGGCACGCGGAGGAAATGTGGCTCGCAGTCGGCCCTATGCGCCCATGATGGTCGAGTCGCCGCGTATTGAGCCCTGCTTCGACTACCATTGTCGCCGGCCGGATGAGTCGCTCCCGGCTTACGGTCAGCGTGCCGCCGACGCGTTGGAAGAGGAAATTCTCAGGGTTGGTCCGGATAACGTATCAGCTTTCATCGCCGAAACCGTGGTGGGCGCCACCAGCGGAGCCGTACCCCCTGTGCCTGGCTATTTCCAGCGTATTCGCGAGATCTGCGACCGCTACGGGATACTCTTGATTCTTGATGAAGTCATGTGCGGTGCCAGCCGCACGGGCCCCTTTCTCGCGTGTGAAGCGGAAGATGTCCAACCGGATATCGTCACCTTGGCCAAGGGGCTTGCTGGAGGCTACCAGTCGATTGCTGCCGTAATGTGTACCCAGCGCATTCACCAGGCTTTTGCAGAAGGCAGCGGCAGGTTCGTGCATGGCCACACTTTCATGGCACATCCAGTGGCCTGTGCCGCAGCGTTGGCAGTACAAAAAGTGATCCGCCAGGATAGACTCGACATTAACGTGGTGCGCCAGGGAGAAATCCTGGGTCATCTTCTCAAGGCACGGCTCGGTCATCATTCCCACGTTGGCGACATACGTGGGCGTGGGCTACTGCAGGCCATCGAGCTGGTCGCCGACCGGGGGAGCAAGCAGCCCTTTTCCAGCACACGTGGGCTTGCGGCAGCCGTAGATGTTGAATGCCGAGCAAGGGGACTTATGGTCTATCCCGGCACAGGAACTGTGGATGGCGTGGTAGGCGATCATATCCTGCTCGCCCCGCCCTATAACGTGAGCTGTGTAGAACTCGGACAGATCGTGGAGAGACTGGGAGACGCCGTAGAGGCCGTTCTCGGTAAGGGCTGAGCAGGCTTCCCACTCGGTGGCCGCCTGGCATTTGCCGAGGTGGCATCCCACACTGGCGGCACCGAGACGCCAAGGAGTCGAACATGGCCGACGCTCCCGTCGCCCCCCGCCACTCGCTGTTGATCCTGTTCGGTTGGCTGCTGCTGGTCGCCCTCGTTGCGATGACGGGGGCTTTCACGCCGCCGGGCATCTGGTACGCCGAGCTCGACAAGCCGCCGATGACCCCGCCCGACTGGCTGTTCCCGGTGGCCTGGACGACGCTCTACCTGATGATGGCCATTGCCGCCTGGCGGGTCACGCTGCGGGTATCGGCAGCGAAGCGCTTCGCGGTGCTGTGGCCGTTCGTCGCCCAGCTCGCCGCCAACGGGCTCTGGTCGATCCTGTTCTTCGGCCTGCACTGGGTCTTCGTTGCCCTGGCCGACCTGTTGCTGCTGTGGGGCCTCATCCTGCTCACGATCAGCCGCTACGCCCGCGTTTCGTCACTCGCCGCCTGGCTACTCGTGCCCTACCTGGCCTGGGTCGGCTTCGCGGGGTATCTCAATGCGGGCATCGGCTGGCTGAACGGGTAGACGAGCCGCTAGCCGTGACGAGCCAATGGCAAAGGCGTAGAGTCTAAGAATACCGTGACTTGGAGAATTTCATGCCTCGTCAGCCACTTGACGACACTGCGCTCGACACCGTCTTCCGCCAAGCACACACTCACTACGGCTTTCGGCCGGAGCCCGTCGACGAGGCCACCCTGCGCCGGCTCTACGACCTGTTGAAGTGGGGCCCCACCTCGATGAACAGCCAGCCGTCTCGTTACGTCTTCGTGATGAGCGAAGAGGGCAAGTCGCGCCTGCTGCCGGCGCTCTCCGAAGCCAACCGCGACAAGGCCCACGAAGCTCCGGTCACGGTGATCGTCGCCGTCGATACGCGCTTCTACCAACACATGCCCAAGCTCTTTCCCAGCTCGCCCAACGCCCGCGAACGCTTCGCCGAGAACCCCGAAACGACCAGCGACACCGCCTGGCGCAACGGCACCCTGCAAGGCGCCTACCTGATCATTGCCGCCCGCATGCTGGGCCTGGACGTCGGTCCCATGAGCGGCTTCGACAATGCCATCGTCGACGAAGAGTTCTTCCCCGACGGCCGCTACAAGAGCAACTTCCTGGTCAACCTCGGCACGGGCGACCCCGAAAGCCAGCGGGCAAGAGGGGCAAGGCTGGAGTTTGAAGAGGTGGCGGAGGTGGTGTGACCCACCTTTCTCTCTATTTTCTAAACTCCTCCGTATCGATTTCCGCCTGCAGCGCCTCGCTGTAACGGGCGCCAGCCACCTGGTCCGGTGTCAGCAGTTCGCTCAGCCGTTCGAGGGTGTCGGCATCCAGGTGCAGTTCTTCGGCTGCCAGGTTTTCGCGCATGTGCGCAATGGAGCGGGTGCCGGGGATGGGAATCACGTCGTTGCCCTGGGCCTTGAGCCAGGCGAGGGCGAGTTGGCCGGTGGTCACTTCCTGTTCGCTGGCGATGGCCTTGAGCTTTTCGAGCTGGCGCAGGTTGTGCGGCAGGTTCTCGGCGCTGAAGCGCGGCATGCCGCGGCGTACGTCGTTTTCGGTGAGCTGGGTGGCTTCCGTTACGGCGCCGGCCAGGAAGCCGCGGCCCAGGGGGCTGAAGGCGACCATCGCGGTGTCGGCTTCGCGGCAGGCGTCGATCAGGGCGATCTCGGGGTTGCGGGTCCACAGCGAGTATTCGGACTGCACCGCGGCGATGGCGTGTTCGGCCCGAGCGCGGCGCAGGGTGGCGGCGGAAACTTCCGAGAGCCCGATGGCGCGCACCTTGCCTTCTTCCACCAGCCGACCCAGCGCGCCGACGCTCTCTTCGATGGGCACGTTGCGGTCCAGACGGTGCAGATAGTAGAGGTCCAGGTGGTCGGTGCGCAGGCGCTCCAGGCTCTCCTCGCACTGCCGGCGGATCGTCTCGGGGCGGCCGTCGATCACCTTCTTGCCCAGCTCAGGGTCCATGGCCATGCCGCACTTGCTGGCCAGCAGGATCTCGTGCCGCTTGCTAGCGAGGGCCTTGCCTACCACCCGCTCGTTGGCCGTGGCGCCGTAGAGCGTGGCGGTGTCGAAGTGGCGGTAGCCCATCTCGAAGGCTTCATTCAGGGCGCGCAGCGCTTCGGCCTCGGCAACCGGGTTGCCGTAGCCGTGGGAGAGATTCATGCAGCCCAGGCCGATGGTGGGCGAGGCTACTTCCTTTAAGCGGGCGAAGACGGTTGCCATTCGATACCTCACTCCTATGTCTGGGTCGGCGGTTAGGTTGCTAAAGGTTATAGTACGCGCAGAGAGAATCAATGCCGTTTCGGGAGTGCCTGGCATGACAGCGTCATTCGCCCTACCCCCGCGCTACCGGGTGCTGCTGGCCGGGGTATTCAGCCAGATACTCTGCATCGGCGTGGCGCGATTCGCCTATACACCGCTGCTGCCGGTGATGCAGCAGCAGACCTGGCTGAGCGACGCCCAGGGCGGATGGCTGGCCGCCCTCAACTACGCCGGCTACATGCTGGGTGCCCTGGCGGCCGCTTCGATCCACAGCATCCGGCTCAAGGATACCCTCTACCGTATCACGCTGCTGCTGGCGGTAGTTTCCACCGCCGGCATGGCCCTGACCGAGAGCTTCTGGCTATGGGCCGCCATGCGCTTCATCGCCGGCTTCTCCAGCAGTGGCGCGATGTTGCTTGCCTCGGGACTGATTCTGCATTGGCTGATCGGCCACCGGCAGCGCGGCGAACTGGGCATCCACTTCGCCGGGCTCGGCATAGGCATTCTGGTTGCGGCCTTGGCAGTGGAATTGATGCTGTATCTCGCCTTGGGCTGGCGTGCGCAGTGGTGGGGATTTACCGCCCTGGCCGCGGTGCTGCTGTTGCCGGCCTGGCGCTGGCTTCCGCGCCCGGAAAAGCCCTTGGCAGGCGCGGCCGGCAGCGCAGCGCGCGAGGCGACGCCGCCCACCCGCACGTTCATGCGACTGATGCTGGCCGCCTACTTCTGTGCCGGCTACGGCTACGTCATCAGCGCCACCTTCATCGTTGCCATCGTGGAGCGCGAGCCGCTGCTGGCCGGTGCCGGGAACTGGACCTTCGCCCTGGTGGGGCTGGCAGCTGCGCCAACGGTGATGCTGTGGGATCTGGTCGCCCGGCGTATCGGCTATCTGGGGGCACTGATCACCGCCATGTCCGTGCAGGTGGTAGGTATATTACTGCCGGCGCTGACCGCGAGCCTGGCCGGCGTGCTGCTCAGCGCCGTGCTTTACGGCGGCACTTTCCTTGGCTGCGTGAGCCTGGTGCTGACCATGGCCGGCAGGCTCTACCCCAAGAGCCCCGCCCGGCTGATGGGGCGCATGACGCTGGCCTACGGCCTGGCGCAGATCGCCGCCCCGGCGCTGACCGGCATGCTTGCCGAGGCCACGGGGCACTACGATCTCGGCCTGTGGCTGGCCGGCGGCTTCGTGGCGCTGGGCGCGGTGCTGCTGGCCTGGCTGCGCCGGGTGGACCGGACGGCCCAGCGGCTGGATGCCGAAGCGAAGATTCCGATGGCGGATTGAAGGGCCAAACTTTGTGCCTAGCGTTGGGACGGGGATGAGGCGATGGCCCCCCTCTGCACCCTAGCAAAGCCCGGTGAAGGCGTCCGCCGGGCTTTGTGTGGTTGAGCAAAGTCGGTGATGGTGCTTGCCTTACTGCATCAGTGTCCTGATCTGGTCCAGATACACCTTGCCGCTCTCACGAATGCCTTCCTGACCCTGGCTTTCGGCGCTTGCGCGCACTTCCTGCACGCGGTCACGCATGGTGCCGACCTCTTCCTCGACCTTCGCCAGGGCGTTTTCGATGTCTTGTGTGAGCTGCTGGATGATGGCCAGGTCGCCGTCGGTCAGTTCCTCTTTTTGCATCAGTACGTCGAGCAGATCGTTGCGCAGTTCGAGGGCGTCTACGGCCTGCTGAAGGGTCTCGATGTCCTGGCCTTGGGTCTGTTCGAGTTCCTGCATGAGTTCTGACTCGATCATGTCATCGTCCGCATCGACGCTGAGGTCCTGTTCCTCGGCGTGGGCGAAGCCGATCGTGAGCATGGTAAGAAAGGCAATCAGAGCGGTACGTTTCATTGAGCGACCTCTACGTCGTTACGATGGCTGTCTCAATCAAGTTAGTTGGATTTCAGTAAGTTACAAGTGTGCCGAAAGCACAGTGCAACGCACGATCAGGTTGTCGGCGTCGCACCCGGATGCGGTATGCTGTGGCAATAACGAGTTGCAAGGATAACCCTATGCCAGATCAAACACCGTTTCAGCGCGCCATCGCCGAGCTAGATGCCTTGCACGCCGGGGATCCGCGCCGGGTGGATGTCGAAGGCCAGTCACTGCCCCTGGAGCTGTGGCATGCGGGGCGCATGAGCGCCTGGCTGGAGCGGGTGGAAGACGCGCCGAGCGAGCTGGTGCAGCTCGCCGTGCGCTCGCAGCATCTGCAGCGCTGGGAGGTGCCGCGCAACGAGTACCCGGAAGGGCGCGTGGGCTATCTCACCTGGCGCCGCGACCAGGGCAAGCGGGCCGGCGAGATCACGGCGCGGGTGATGGAAGCGGTCGGTTATGCCGCGGAGGATGCCGCCGAAGTTTCCCGCATGATCCGCAAGCAGGGCCTGGGCCGCGACCCGGCCACCCAGGCGGTGGAGGACTGCGCCTGCCTGGTGTTCCTCGAGAACTACTTCGCCGACTTCTCCAAGCAGGTGGAGCACGAGCACCTGGTTCGCATCGTGCAGATGACCTGGAAGAAGATGTCGCCGCGCGCCCGGGAGCTGGCGCTGGAACTGCCGATGAGCGACGAGGCGCGAGCGGTGGTGGGAGAGGCGCTGGCGGGGTAACCGCGCTGCCACGGCTGTGGCAGCGCGGCTATTGTTCTCTCTTCAGGCGCTCAAGCCCTTTGCGGCTCGAGAACCTGCCGGTGCAAGGCCTCGCCGGCGGCATCCATCAGGGTGACGGTGAGGGTTTCGCTCTCGCCGTTCAGGTCGACCTGGCCGAAGAACTGGTAGCCCTCGGCGGGTGACAGGTTGGCGCGGCCATCCGGCGGTGCCTTCTGGAAGACCACTTCGGGGCCGAAGGTGGCGTCGAGCTCGCCCGGGCCGAAGGTACCGGCGTGCAGGGG
This sequence comes from Halomonas sp. MCCC 1A13316, assembly GCF_014931605.1. Lineage (NCBI taxonomy): Bacteria > Pseudomonadati > Pseudomonadota > Gammaproteobacteria > Oceanospirillales > Halomonadaceae > Billgrantia > Billgrantia diversa. Next base: position 295,421 of record NZ_CP053382.1, read on the forward strand.
GCCGCTGACGAACTCCCAGAAGGGGGCGAATTCCTGGAAGCCGGCGCGCTCCGGCGAATAGTGGTGGGCGGCGGTGTAGTGCACGTCGGCGGTGAGCCACACCACGTTGTGAATGGCTTCGTCGCGGATCGCCTTGAGCAACCCGGCGATCTCCAGCTCGCGGCCGAGGGGCTCGCCATGGTGTTCGTTGGCGATGGCCTCGAAGTTATCGTCGTCGCGTACGATCAGCCCGATGGGCATGTCCGAGGCGACGATCTTCCAGGTCGCCCGGGATTGGCGCAGGCCGTCGAGCAGCCAGCGCAATTGGTCCTGCCCGAGGAAGGTGGCCTCCGCGCCGCCGGCCTGTCGGTTGCGGCTGTTGACCGCGCGGTGAGAGCGCATGTCCAGCATGAAGATCTCCAGACTGGGGCCGTAGGCGAAGCGGCGGTGGATTCGCCCCGGCGCCTCGGGGCGCTGGCGCAGCGGCATGTATTCGAGAAAGGCGCGCCGGGCACGGGCGGCGAGCAGCGAGACGTTCTTCTCGCTGTAGCGCTCGTCGTCGAGGATCTCGCCGGGGTACCAGTTGTTGGTGGTTTCATGGTCGTCCCACTGGGCGAGCATGGGCACGGCGGCATTGAAGCGGCGCACGTTGGCGTCGAGCAGGTTATAGGCGTGCTGGCCGCGGAACTCGTCCAGGGTCTCGGCCACCTTGAACTTGGCGGGCGTCACCCGATTGCGCCACAGCTCGCCATTGGGCAGCTCCACGCTCTCCTGCAGCGGGCCGTCGGCGTAGACGGTGTCGCCGGAGTGGATGAAGAAGTCCGGCCGCTGGCGCAGCATGGTGTCGTAGGTGGTCATGCCGCCTCGCGATTCGTCGATTCCCCAGCCTTGGCCGGCAGTGTCGCCGGACCACACGAACCGCACATCGCGGCGAGCCGCCGGGGGCAGGCGCAGTTGGCCGACGACCGGCTTGCTGACGGCGCGGCGGTCGTCCAGTGCCTCGAAGCGGATGCGATAGTGAGCGGTGTCCATGCTGGAGAGCCCGGTGGCGTCGAGTTTGGCGGTCAGGCCAGTGGCCGGCAGGGCCTCGGGGCCGAGCAGTTGGCGAGCCCCCCTGAATTCGGGGTTGTCGGCGATCTCGATCAGCATTCGTGCCGGCCGGTCGACCTGCGACCAGAGCATGGCACGGTCGGCGAGTATGTCGCCGCTCATCACGCCGCTGGTGATCAGGGGCCGGCGGCTCTCGGCCAGGATGATGGAGGGCGCGGCCAGGGAGGTGCCCAGGACGGCACCGCCTTTCAGGCCCAGGCTCAGCAGATCTCGTCGCGTCAAACGCATGGTCGGCACCTGAGGATGGGGAAGACCCCAGTATGCTGGCAGGATGCCATGACAGCGGTTTGGCAGCGAAGTGACACCAGGCGTACTTCGAGAGGACTGTGCTCGAGAGGGCTGTGCTCAAGAGGAAAGTGTTCCAGGGGCCTGGGGAGCTGGGAGTCGCCGCGGTGCTGATAGCGCCGCGGCGGGATGGCTCAGGGCACCAGTGTCTGGGCCGCTTCCAGATAATCGGCACCGTGGCTCTGTACGCGTTCGAAGTCGCCGGTCTCGGAGCCCAGGTGCACCTCTTCCAGGTTGACCGCCATCGCGTCCGCTTCTTCGTTGATCTTCTCCAGCGCGTTTTCCAGCGTGTAGGTGAGTTCGTGGATGGTGCCGAGATTCTCGATACTCAGTTCATCTTGTGCGAGTAGCTCGGCCAGTTGCTGGTTGGTTTCCGAAAAGTTGGCGACCGCCTGGCTCAGGGTGTCGGCGGCCTCGCCCTCGAAGTGTTCGGTGGGGGCGCTTGCCTGGGCGCTGGTTGCGAACATCAGGCCGGACAGTAGGGCGGGCAGAAGTAGTTTCTTCATGACTCGTCTCCATGTAGATGAGAATGGTATGCGTTAGCTTATGTACCATCCCCGCCAGAGACGGGCAAGGAGGGAAGAGAACGAGAATTATTTTTCTTCTTGGCATTTGACAGAGGTCAGAGCGAGGTCTAGATTCTCCACAATTAATGATAATTGTTATCATTAATTGCGCGAACGGAGGTCGCCATGCCTTACTGCAACACCGCCATCCGCTGGGCCAACCCCTCACTGCAGATCGGCGATGCCATTTCGGGCTCGGTACGCCTGGCCTGGAAGTATCCGCGCCAGGACACGTCCCTCTTCGAGGAGGAGTGGGCGCTGCTCCAGCTGCGCCGTGAGGAGGCCATTCACGACCTGTTTCGGCGCTCGTTCCTGCTCACATCCGAGCGTTACCTGAGAGGGGAGCTGCCCGAGTCCGGTTCGCCTGGTGAAAGGCTGGGACATATCAGCTCAAGGTGATGCTCAGGCTGTCCTCGTTTTCGCAGGGCTTGCCGTGGCGCAGGGTCAGGCGCCGCTCGCTCAGGTTCATCACCACCGAAAACAAGGTTTCCATGCGCTCTTCGGCGGGCTGGTCGGGGTTGTAGTGGCGGCAGATCGACATCGGCGCCCCCTGATGGTCGCTGAGTACGTCGAATAGCCTGGCCTCGTCGATGGTGGCATTGTTGCTCCACTCGTCGTGCAGCAGCGCGTCGAGCCGGCACAGGCGCGGGTGGGAGTCGACGCGGGGGAAGTCCTGCACCGGGCAGGGGGTGTCCTCGGCGTAGAGGTGGTTGGTATGGGTGACGATGCCTCCGCGTGGTGTGATGCGCCCCGGCTCGCCGGGCTGTACCTCAAGGCCGACGGCCTGGCCCCCCTCGTTGCCGACCTGAGCGCTGGCGAGCAGGAAGTGGGCAGGTGAACAAACCCGGTCATGGGTGGCCACGGCCAGCGCGCTCTGCATGTCTTCGCTCTCGAGGATCTTGCGCAGGGCAATGTGGACCGGCAGGCCGGGCCCGCAGGTCTGTGAACGAATGGCGTTGAGGCAAACGCCGATGCCATGGGCGTTCAGGCCTATCTTGCCGACCATGCCGGCTTCGCCGATGCTGACCAGCGCGGGGCGTCCGTCGCCCTGGATGTGCAGGGCGACCACGTTGTCGAGCTGGTCGTGGCGCCAGTCCCAATTCTGGGCCAGCCACTGCCGGCCGTGGCGCTGCAGAGAGAAGGCCGAGCAGCCGCCGCTGGCATGGGCCAGGGCGATCTCACTGCGGCAGTTGAGCGTCAGGATATCGATGAAATCGACCCCCGCACCCCAGGCGATGCCGTTCATCTCCTCGAGAATCTCGGGAAATCCCTGAGCGATCTGGGCTTCGAAGTGGCAGGCCCGGTCGCGTGCCTCTTCCCAGCGGATACCGACGAAATCGTGGAACAGCTGCCCATAGACCTGCATGCCGCGCTGGATCAGGTGGCGATGGATGCGGCCATGTTCCGCGCCGACCTCGTGGTGGCTTCCCGCCAGTTCGGTCATGACCAATGGCTGGGTCTGGTTCATAGCGCCTCCTTGAGGAAGGTCTGGAAGGCGGCCCAGGACGCCTCGTCGGCGCGCTCCTGGTAGCGCTCGCTTTCGAATTCGGTGAAACCGTGCGGGGCGCCGGAGTAGATCTCCACCGTATAAATTGCCTCAATGGCTTCGAGCTCTTCCACCAGCCCGCTGACGTCCTCCATGGTCACGTTGGTGTCGGCACCGCCATGGGCGATCAGCAGAGGGGGCACTGCTTCGGGCCACTCCTGGCCCTCCGGCGTGGCCACGCCGCCATGGAAGCTGGTATAGCCGGCGACATTCTCGGCTTCGCCGGAACGGGCGATCTCCAGTGCCACGGCCCCGCCGAAGCAGTAGCCCATGATCACCACGTTTTCGGCGGCTTCCTGCTCGCGGGCTTCGGCCAGGCCGGCAAGGGTCAGCTCGCGCATGCGCTCGCGGTCGGAGTAGAGTGCGCGGGTGGCGGCCTGGCGGTCTTCGGTGGTTTCGGGGCGATTGTTCTGGCCGAACAGGTCGACGGCGAAGGCATCGAAGCCCTGCTCGGCCAGCATGTCGGCGCGCTGGCGTTCGTAGTCGCCCAGGCCATCCCAGTCGTGCACCATCAGCACCATGCCGCGGGCTTCACTCCGGGCGGGGCTGTAGTAGCCTTCGAAGGCCTCGTCGCCGACCTCGTAGACGGCGTCGTTGCCGGCGGGGGTAAAGGCGTGGGCGCCATGGGCAAGGCCCATCGCTGCAAGCAGCGTGAAGGATAAGGGGGCAGGGCGCATAGGGAGCTCCTGTGTTGTGGATGCGCGCATTGAAGCCGTGGCGGACTTGAGTATAGGCGATGCCCGGCGGGGCATGGCCGGCAGCGTTAAGCGCGCCAGGCGTTTGCCACGTTGGGTTCTTCATTCCGATAAGGGGTTGGCGCTGTTCTGATCAGAGGTTGGCGCTTTGCCGCAAGGGTCAAACGTTGGTATGGGGGGCTTGTGTTTTGGCTCTGAGCCTTCCAGATTTAGGGGGTGTCCTGGATTCGTAACCAGACGTAAAACAACCGGACGTAGGCAATCAGGCGTACTTAACCACAAGTAATTAACCACAAGTACTTAGCGCGTACTTAACGAGAGTGAGAAGAACAAATGAAGAAGAGCGTTTTGGCGATGGCAATCGCTGCCTCCAGCGTGGCATTCGCTGGCGCGGCGCAGGCGGAAGTCAAGATCGGTTTCATCGGCGGCTTCACCGGCCCGATCGAGAGTCTGACCCCTCCGATCTTCGAAGGTGCGCGGCTGGCAGTGAAGCAGATCAATGAGCAGGGCGGCATCCTGGGCGGGCAGGAGCTGGTCATGCCCAATGCCGACACCACCTGTAGCGATGCTTCGGCGGCATCCAACGCGGCGGACCGCATGGTCAACACCGAGCAGGTCACCGCGATCGTCGGGGCGCTGTGCACAGGCGCCACCGTGGCGGCGGCCAACAGTGCCGCCGTTCCCGGTGGGGTGGTGATGGTCTCGCCGGCCTCCACCGCGCCGGCAGTGACCGAGCTGGACGATAACGACCTGGTATTCCGTACCGTGCCTTCGGATGCCTATCAGGGTCAGATCCTGGCCAAGCTGATGCTCGAGAAGGGCTTCGACGAGGTGGCGGTCACCTACGTCAACAACGACTACGGTCAGGGCCTGGACGACGCCTTCACTGAGGCCTTCGAGGCGGGCGGCGGCAAGATAGCCGCGAATCTGGCCCACGAGGATGGCCGCGCCGACTATCGCTCCGAGCTGGGCTCGCTCTCCTCCAGCGGCGCCCAGACCCTGGTCGTGCTGGCCTACGCCGACGGCTCGGGCCAGACCATCCTGCGCCAGGCCTACGAGAGCGGCGCCTTCACTCAGTATGCCGGCGCCGACGGTATGGTGGGGACATCGCTGGTCGACGCAGTGGGGGCGGACGTCCTCGAGGGCATGATCGCGACCCGCCCGGGTAGCCCCGAACTGCCGGGTACCGACATCTTCGGCCAGGCGGCCGAGGAGGCCGGCTTCGACCCCAGCGCGGTGTTCGCCGCCCAGGCCTACGATGCCGCCTTCCTGCTGGCGCTGGCTATCGAGCAGAACGGCAATGCCGAGCGCGAAGGTCTTTCCGAAGCGCTGCGCAACGTCTCCTCCGCTCCGGGTGAAGTGATCCTGCCCGGCGAGTGGGAGAAGGCTCTGGAGCTGATCGCCGCCGGCGAGGAGATCAACTACGAGGGCGCCTCCGGCAGACACGAGTTCGACGACAACGGCGACGTACCGGGCGTGGTGCTCGAGATGGCCGTCGAAGGCGGCGACTTCGTCGGCAAGGGCCTGATTCAGGACTAAACCCCGCTCAGACCTAGCCTGCACACAAGAGGGCCTCGGCACTGCCGAGGCCCTTCTTTGAAATGTAGTTTTTAGAGAGGTGCGGATTTATGTCGCATAATTCACCCTCTCTACCCGTGGTGTTTGACTTTCTCGGGCAGTAACCCCTGCGGGGCGAAGCGCAGCACCAGGGTGATCAACAGGCCTATCACGAACACCCGGGCCTGCAGCGCGCGGCTGTCGAGGTTGCCCGGCGCCTCCCAGCCGAACCAGCCCTCACCGATGGCGGCCGCCCCGTGCATCACGAACAGCGCCAAGGGCTCGGACATCAGCCAGATGATGTAGACCGCCACGGCGCCGAAGATGGTGCCCAGGTTGTTGCCGGGCCCACCCAGAATGACCATCACCAGCACCAGGAAAGTGTGGTTCAGCGGCAGGAAGCCGTTGGGGTCGAAGATGCTGTTGAACGAGGCCAACGCACCGCCGCCGATACCCATCAGGATGCAGCCCAGCACGAAGATTTCCAGGCGGCGCCGGTTGATGTCCTTGCCCATGGCCGCGGCGGAGATCTCGTTGTCGCGGATGGCGCGGATCATGCGCCCCCAGGGGGCGTGATAGGCACGGTGCAGCAGGAAGAAGATCGCCGCGATCATCACCGCCGTGACCGACAGATACAGCGCACGGGCCAGGGTGAAGCCCAGTTCGCTGGGGCCGGGCGTGGGCCAAGGTAGCGGCGAGACGGTGGCGGTGCCGCGGGTCAGCCAGTCGGAGTTCTTGAGGAAGGCCTTGATGATCTCGGCGATGCCGAGGGTGGCGATGGCCAGGTAGTCGCTGCGCAGCCCCAGGCAGATATGGCCGATGAAGTAGCCGATGATGCCGGCCAGGGCGCCGCCGACGATCCAGCCGCTCCAGGCCGGCAGGCCCAGGCCGCCGATGAAGCCGGCGCGGGATTCGATCTCGGCGGTGACGTCGCGCAGCAGGCTGATCACCACCAGGTAGAGCACCACGGCCAGCACGACGGCGATCAGCGTGCGCAGCTTTCTGTGTACGCCGATGCGGTCGAGCTTGGTGGCGCCATAGACGACCAGGATGGCGGCGGCCACGTAGAGCAGCGCCAGACCCAGCTCGCCGGGCAGCTCCGTACCCCAGAAGGCGTCGTTGACCGGCACGCTGAAGATCATGGTGGCAAAGCTGCCCAGTGCGACGAAGCCCATCACGCCGGCATTGAACTGGCCAGCATAGCCCCACTGGATGGTCAGGCCCAGGGCCAGGATGGCATAGCAGGCGGCTTCCACCAGCATGCGCGTGCTGTAGGCGGTTCCCATCACGGCGTAGACACCGAGAACCGCCGCCAGCAGGGCGCCGAACAGGATGACTTCGCGCAGCGGGAAGCGTGACGGCGTGGCGACGATATCTTCGCGGCGTTCGGTATGTTGCGTGCTCATCAGATCACCTTCCCCTTGAAGATACCGGTGGGGCGCCAAATCAGGATCGCCACCAGGATGAAGAATGGCACCACGATCTTGTACTCGGTGCCGACGAAGGCGAGGTTGCCGGCCTCGGCCAGCCATTCGGGCAGGCTGTCGCGGAAGGGGCGCAGCAGCACCGACCAGTTGAACACTGCCAGTGTCTCGGCGAAGCCCACCACGAAGCCGCCGGCGATGGCGCCGTAGGGATGGCCCACGCCGCCGACGATGGCCGCGGCGAAGATCGGCAGCAGCAGGAAGAAGCTCAGGTCGGGCTTGAAGGTCACGTCGAGCGACAGCAGGGTGCCGGCGATGGCCGCCAGGCCGCCGGCGATCACCCAGGTTACCGCCACGATGTGGTTGGTGTTGATGCCCGAGGACCGCGCCAGGTCGGGATTGTCGGACATGGCACGCATCGCCTTGCCCAGCCGCGTACGGTTGAGGAAGAGGTGCAGCCCCACCACACTGACGACGGTCAGGACGAACAGGATGATCTGCGGTTCGGTGATGGTGATGGGCCGGGTCGCCAGCTCGAACGGTACTTCGAGGCGGTAGATCTCCTTGCGCTCACCGGCCAGGTACAGGTTCTGCGCGCCGGTGCCCGAGAACAGGCGGATCAGCCCTTGCAGCATCAGGGTCACACCCAGCGAGCCGATCACCATGACGATGGGCTTGACGCCGTGGGCGCGCAGCGGCTTGTAGAACGCCTTGTCGATGCCCACCGCGAGCAGGGCAGTCAGCACGATGGCCAGCGGCAGCATGACCACGGGCGTGGGCAGCCCCACCACCGCGCCCACGCCGGGGAAGGCCATGGTCAGCAGCAGCACCATGAAGGCGCCGAAGGTCATCATGTCGGCATGGGCGAAGTGGGCGAAGCGCATGATGCTGAAAACCAGCGTCACACCGATGGCGCCGATTGCGTAGATCGAGCCGGACACGCTGCCGGCGACGATCACGTTGTTGATGAAGAATACCAGTTCGTTCACGACTCACTCTCCAGTACGGCTCCGGGCTCAACCGCCCAGGAAGCTCTTGGCCACTTCCGGGTCGGCGAGCAGGGCGGCGCCGGTATCGGTGAAGCGGTTCTTGCCGGCAGCCAGCACGAAGCCCTTGTCGGCGATGGCCAGGGCCTGCTTGGCGTTCTGTTCGACCATGAGGATGCCCACGCCGGCGGCGTTGATCTCCTTTACGCGCTCGAAGATCTCGTTCATGTAGAGCGGCGAAAGGCCGGCGGTGGGCTCGTCGAGCAGCAGCACGTCGGGCTCGGCCATCAGCGCGCGGCCCATGGCGACCATCTGCCGCTGGCCGCCGGAAAGCTCGCCGGCGGGCTGGTGGCGCTTGTCGTAGAGCGGAGGAAAGAAGTCGTAGACCTGCTTGAGCATGCGCTTGACGTTGCCCGGCTTGAGGAACGCGCCCATCTCCAGGTTCTCCTTCACCGAGAGGCTGGGAAAGACGTTCTTCTCCTGGGGCACGAAGCCCATGCCCTTCTGCACCAGCTTGTTGGGCGGCAGGTTGTGGATCGGCTCGCCGCGCAGCAGAATTTCGCCCTGACTGACGATGAGCAGGCCGAAGATGGCCTTGAGTATGGTCGACTTGCCGGCGCCGTTGGGGCCGACGATCACGCCGACCTCATTGGCCTCGATCGACATGTTCACCCCGTTGAGGATGTTCATGCCGCCGTAGCCGCCGTGCACGTCGCGTGCTTCGAGTAATGGCATCGTGGATTCTCTGCGCTGTCGTTGCTGTTCTTCTTGTCGGTCTCGGCGGGCCAGGCCGCTGCCCTCAGGCAGCATTGGACCCGAAGTAGGCTTCGATCACCTGGGGATCGTTCTGGATCTCCTCGATGCTGCCCTCGACCATCACGCTGCCCTGGGCCAGTACGATCACGGGGTCGCACAGGCGCGCAATCATCTCCATGTCGTGCTCGATGACCAGGAAGGTATAGCCCATCTCGCGGTTGAGCCGTTCGATGTTGCTCACCAGGTCGCCCAGCAGGGTGCGGTTGACCCCGGCGGCGATCTCGTCGAGCAGTACCACGCGGGCGTCGGTCATCATGGTGCGGCCAAGTTCCAGCAGCTTCTTCTGCCCACCGGAAAGGTTGCCGGCCAGTTCGTTGCGCACGTGGTGCAGGCCGATGAAATCGACTACCTCGAGCGCGCGGCGGCGTACCTCGGCCTCCTCACGGCGCACCAGTCCCGGCTTGAGCCAGGCGTCGAAGAGGTTCTCCCCGGCCTGCCGCGGCGGCACCATCATCAGGTTCTCCAGTGCGGTCATGTGGGAGAATTCATGGGCGATCTGGAAGGTGCGCAGCAGGCCCTTGTGGAACAGCTCGTTGGCGGGACGGTTGGTGATGTCCTCGCCGTCGAGCAGGACCTGGCCGCTGTCGAGGGGCAGGGCACCGGCGATGATGTTGAACAAGGTCGACTTGCCGGCCCCGTTGGGGCCGATCAGCCCGGTGATCGAGCCCTTCTCGACCTGGATCGAGCAGTCGTTGATGACCTTCAGGCCACCGAAGGCCTTGTGAACGTGCCTGACGTCGATGATGGATGGCATGTTGGTTCCTGCACAGTTATTCCTTTCCGGAATCGTTGTTAGGAAAGTGCCGCACGGATGGGGCCGGGCGGCGTATATCGAGCCGCCGCCCGAAGGCGGCGGCAGGTTTTGTTCTACTGCTCCTGGCGGTTGCCGGCCAGGAAGGTGCGGCCACCGGCGAAGGCGCCGACGATGACCAGCGCACCCACGGTCGGAAACAGGTAGCCCTCGACCTGCGGGATGGTACGCAGGAACACGAAGGCCACCGCCGCCGGCGCCACGAATCGTACCAGGAAGCGCCAGACCTGGAACCAGGTCTCGCTGGTGCGCATCTCCTTCATCACCTCGGAGTGGGTCAATGCCCAGCCGGCGAACAGCGCGATGAGCAGACCGCCCAGCGGCATGAAGATATTGGTCAATAGCTCGATGAAGTCGAAACCGCTGCGGCCGAACAGGGTGTGGAAGAGGCTGGCCTCGGCCCACAGGTTGAAGCTGACCACCGTCATCAGCCCCAGCGCCCAACTGGCCACCACCATGACGAACACCGCCTGCGGGCGGGTGAGGTCGAAGCGCTCGACGAGAAAGGCGGCCACCGGCTCGATCAGCGAGATCGAGGAACTGATGGCTGCCCCCAGTACGAGGATGAAGAACACCCCGCCGACCAAGCCGCCGAGAGGCATCTCGGCGAAGGCCAGCGGCAGCGTCACGAACATCAGCCCCGGCCCGGCGTCGGCGTCGAGCCCGGCGCCGAACACCAGCGAGAAGATCGCCAGGCCCGCGACCATGGCCACGGCGGTATCGATGAAGGCGATGGCGAAGGCGGTGCGGCTCAGCGAGGCGTCGCTTGCCATGTAGGCGCCGTAGGCCATGATCGCGCCCATGCCGAGGCTCAGGGTGAAGAACGACTGGCCCATCGCCTGCAGCCAGCCTTCGAGGCTCAGGTCGGCCAGGTTGAAGGTGAACAGGAAGCTTGCCGCGGCGGCGAAGTCGCCATTGGCGATGCCGTAGGCGAGCACCACCAGCAGGATCACGAACAGCGCCGGCATCATGATGCGCAGCCCGTTCTCGATGCCCTTGTGAATGCCCATGCCCACCAGCAGCCCCGAGGCGATGATGAACAGGGTGTGGTAGAGCGTGAGCAGCCCCGGCGAGGCCAGCAGCGCATCGAAACCGGCGCCGATGGTGGCGGCGTCGGCACCTACCAGCGTGCCGGTGAGCATCAGCCAGGTGTAGTGGATCGCCCAGCCGGCGATCACCGAGTAGAAGCTCAGGATGAGGAACGCCGAGGCTGCACCCAGCCAGCCGATCGATACCCAGCCGCGTGAGGCCTTGTGGGTACGAGTCAGGAACTGCATGCCCATGATCGGGCTTCGGCGGCTGGCGCGGCCGAGCATGGTCTCGGCGATCAGGATCGGAATGCCGACGGCGAAGATGGTCAGGGCGTAGATCAGGATGAAGGCGCCGCCGCCGTTCTCACCGGCAAGATAGGGAAAGCGCCATAGATTGCCGAGCCCCACTGCCGAGCCGACGGCAGCCAACAGAAAGGTACCCTTGTGTGTCCAGACGTTGTACGTGCTCATTATGCTTCCGAAGGCTCGTCTTGTGGCCTTGTGGGCCCGCGAATGTCGCCACTGGTGCCGGTTGGGTGGGGCCGGTCGGTGGGCGCGTACACTGTGCGCCAAAAACCCGCTTCCTGGCCAGTAGACGATCGTTAAGGATACGTTGGGAACGGCAGGTGACCGGGGCGCGGGTTCGTGGAAGTCACTGCGGCTCTTCGTCCTCCTTCGAGACGTCGCCCGGGCGAGGCTCGAAGGCGCGGCTGGCATCCGGCAGCCTTACCGTATCGCCCACGGCGAGCTTGCCGATCAGCTTGCGGCGCTTGCCGCTGTGCGGCTCGATGAGTGCCACCACTTCGCCGATGCTGGTGCCGTCGACGTAGGCCTCGACCTTTATCCGCACCACCTTGCCCTGGTAGCGGCCCGAGAGGATGTCGCCCCGCCCCGGCTCCGAATAGCCCTGCGGGCTGCGCTCGTAGTGGCGCATCACGCTGTCGGCTCCGGGGTCGTCCCATTCTACGTGCTTGTGCATGGTTGCTCCTCGCTGCTGCTGGATTTGCCTATAGCGTAGCCGCTCATCGCGAGATGGCCCGACGCAAAGCGCCCGCCGTGAAGGCGGGCGCAGTGTTGCTTTGTTACGTTATTTCTTGTTGCGCTTGCGCTCGTGCTCCTTGAGGAACTTCTTGCGCAGGCGGATGTGGTTCGGGGTGATCTCCACCAGCTCATCGTCGTCGAGAAACTCGATGGCCTGCTCCAGGCTGAACTTCACCGGCGGCGTCAGCACGATGTTCTCGTCGTTGCCCGAGGCGCGCATGTTGTCGAGCTTCTTGCCCTTGGTGGGGTTGACCACCAGGTCGTTGGCGCGGTTGTGGATACCCACCAGCATGCCTTCATAGACCTCGGTGCCGTGGTCGATGATCAGCTTGCCGCGCTCCTGCAGGGCGTACAGCGCGTAGGCCAGCGCCTTGCCGTCGACCATCGACACCAGCACGCCGTTGCGACGCTCGATGGCGGCATCGGGCTTGAGCGCACCGTAGTGGTCGAAGCGGCTGGTGAGGATGCCGGTGCCCGAGGTCAGCGTCAGGAACTGGCCGCGGAAGCCGATCAGCCCGCGTGCGGGGATAATGAAGTCGAGGCGCACGCGGCCCTTGCCGTCGGGGTTCATGTTGGTCAGCTCGCCCTTGCGGTAGCCGAGCTCCTCCATGATCGCGCCCTGGTGCTGCTCCTCGCAGTCGATGATCACCTCTTCGTACGGCTCCTGCCGGACACCGTCGATCTCCTTGATGATCACCTCGGGGCGGCCCACCGCCAGCTCGAAGCCTTCGCGACGCATGGTCTCGATCAGCACCGAGAGGTGCAGCTCGCCGCGGCCGGAGACCTTGAACTTCTCCGGGCTCTCGCCCTGCTCGACGCGCAGCGCGACGTTGTGTATCAGCTCTTGGTCGAGGCGATCCTTGATGTTGCGGCTGGTGACGTACTTGCCGTCGCGACCGGCGAAGGGCGAATCGTTGACCTGGAAGGTCATGGAGACAGTGGGCTCGTCGACCGACAGCGGCGGCAGCGCCTCGACGGCGGCCGGGTCGCACAGGGTGTCGGAGATGGCGAGCTCATCGATGCCGGTGATGCAGACGATGTCGCCGGCGGTGGCCTCGTCGGTCTGCACTCGCTCCAGGCCCATGTGGGTCATCACCTGGCCGACCTTGCCCTTGCGGGTCTTGCCGTCGGTGCCGATCACGGTAATCGTCTGGTTGGGCTTCACCGAGCCACGCTTGATGCGGCCCAGGCCGATGACACCCACGTAGCTGGAGTAGTCCAGTGCCGAGATCTGCATCTGGAACGGGCCGTTCTGTTCCACGGCCGGCGGCTCGACGATGTCGACGATGGCCTGGAACATGGGCGACATGTCCTCGGCCAGCTCCTCCGGGTCGATGCCGGCGATGCCGTTGAGCGCCGAGCAGTAGATGATCGGGAAGTCGAGCTGCTCGTCGGTGGCGCCGAGGTTGTCGAACAGATCGAAGATCTGGTCGATGACCCAATCGGGGCGCGCACCGGGGCGGTCGATCTTGTTGACCACCACGATCGGCTTGAGGCCCTGGTTGAAGGCCTTCTGGGTCACGAATCGGGTCTGCGGCATGGGGCCGTCGACGGCGTCGACCAGCAGCAGCACCGAGTCGACCATCGACATCACGCGCTCCACCTCGCCGCCGAAGTCGGCGTGTCCGGGGGTGTCCACGATGTTGATGTGAAAGTCGCGACCGTTGCCGTCCTGCCAGCGAATCGCCGTGTTCTTGGCCAGGATGGTGATGCCGCGTTCCTTCTCCTGGTCATTGGAGTCCATGACGCGCTCCTGGCCTTCGGCCTTGCGGTCGAGCGTGCCGGACTGGCTCAGCAGCTTGTCGACCAGCGTGGTCTTGCCGTGGTCGACGTGGGCGATGATGGCAATATTGCGCAGACTCTCGATACGAGAGGGGGTTACAGCTGTGTTCATAGGGTGTGACTCATCAACAGGGTGCGCACCTATGTACACATCGAAGGACGTACCCTAGGCGCGGGGTAGGGGAGTGGTGGCGCATTGTACAGATAAGCGGCGAGGGGGAATAGCACAACCTCGTCATAAGGCAATTCTCAGCCCTGGACGTGGCTCTCCCCATGCGCTCGGGTTGCCGGGGCAATGTTGCCGTCCGGCAAAGCCGGACATGTGTTGGACAGTTCGGTGCGACAAAATTCAGCAAGGGAACTTGAGCGATACCTTTCTACACTTATTTACACAGTCCGTAACTTGGCGTGCTGTCGGGTGGCCCTTTTATGCCTTGGTGGAGCCTGGTCCATGACCCTTGCCAGTGTTATATTCGATGCACGCGCTGCGGGAGCAAAGCTTCCGCGCAGCCTGGTCATCTTCGAGCAGGCTGCGCGGCGCTGGCAGGGTGGCCATGAGCTGCTGTTAGTGGATGACACAGGCGATCGTCGATTGCCGGCCTTGGCTCAACGCCACCAGGCCATCCTGCTGTCCTGTGGCTCCGCTACCCTGGGCAGCCGATTCAACACCGCGGTAGGGGCCAGCCGCGGGGACGTCCTGCTCTTTCCCGGGCAGGGGGATCGCCGTGCCGCCGATTGGCTTAGCCATCGGCTGGCCGATGTCGACCTCGACAGTAAATGGGACGCTGCGGTCCTGCCCATGCGCCGCCACAGCTGGCTCCGCTGGTGGTGGCTGCTCCAGCGCCCCTCGCCGGTGGATACCTTCTGGGTGGCGCGGGCCTGGTTCGATCGTATCGGCGGCTTCGATCCGCAGTTGCAAAGCGATGCACTACCCGATCTGCTCGAACGGCTGCGGGCGTGCCAGGCTCGCGTCTCGATCGAAGTCGCGTAACGACCCGCCCATGCGCACTTGTTTGGTGCGCCTTGATTAGATTTGCTCCAAAACGGTGCATCACATGACGTCTGCTGGTACCCAATGGGGCCGGTCGAGCAGGCATGGTGCAGTGCGATTCAGCGCGGTGCAAATTTTTTTCTAGTAAATACCGTGACTTACTCTTTCTCCGGGCTCGCATGGTGCATGCTTGGCATGGCTCCTGCATTTGTGTGGGCAGCTCTCCATGCTTGTGCATGGCGACGTGGGCAGCAGGCCCACCGCGTGTTACAACAGGCGCTGCGATGCAACCAGTGCCAGTGGACTTCAGCCAAACGAATCGAGCCACAGCTCAAACGGAGGACACAAATGTCAGCCAAGACTCTCGCCCTGATCGAAGAACATGATGTGAAGTGGGTTGACCTGCGCTTCACCGACACGCGGGGCAAGGAACAGCACGTCACCATTCCGGCCCGTGACGTCGATGAGGAATTCTTCGAGAACGGCCAGATGTTCGACGGCTCCTCCATCTCCGGCTGGAAGGGCATCAACGAGTCCGACATGATTCTGCGCCCGGAAGACGGCACCGCTTTCCTCGACCCATTCACCGAAGACGCCACCCTGGTGCTGCGCTGCGACATCATCGAGCCGGCCACCATGCAGGGCTATGAGCGCGACCCGCGCTCCATCGCCAAGCGCGCCGAGGCCTACCTGCAGTCCACCGGCCTGGGCGATACCGCCTTCTTCGGCCCCGAGCCCGAGTTCTTCATTTTCGACGAAGTGCATTGGAAGGCCGATATCGAAGGCGCCATGTACAAGATCACTTCCGAAGAGGGCGCCTGGTCCACCGACCGTCAGGTTGAAGGCGGCAACCTGGCCCACCGTCCGCGCGTCAAGGGCGGCTACTTCCCGGTGCCCCCGGTCGACAGCTTCCACGACATTCGCGGCGCGATGTGCAACACCCTGGAAGCCATCGGCCAGACCGTCGAGGTGCATCACCATGAGGTGGCCAACGCCGGCCAGAACGAGATCGGCGTCAAGTTCAACACCCTGGTGAAGAAGGCCGACGAAGTTCAGGAAATGAAGTACGTGATCCACAACGTGGCGCACGCCTACGGCAAGACCGCGACCTTCATGCCCAAGCCGCTGGTCGGCGATAACGGCAGCGGCATGCACGTGCACCAGTCGTTCTGGAAGGAAGGGCAGAACCAGTTCGCCGGTGACCAGTACGCCGGGCTGTCCGAGATGGCGCTCTACTACATCGGTGGCGTGATCAAGCACGCGCGTGCCCTCAACGCCTTTGCCAACGCATCGACCAACTCCTACAAGCGTCTGGTGCCGGGCTTCGAAGCGCCGGTCATGCTGGCCTACAGCGCCCGCAACCGTTCCGCTTCCATCCGCATTCCGTACACCGCGAGCCCGAAAGGCAAGCGCGTCGAGCTCCGCTTCCCGGATCCGACCGCCAACCCCTACCTGTGCTTCGCGGCGATGTTGATGGCCGGTATCGACGGCATCAAGAACAAGATCCACCCCGGCGACGCCATGGACAAGAACCTCTATGACCTGCCGCCGGAAGAGGGCAAGAAGGTGCCGACCGTGGCGCATAGCCTGGATCAGGCCCTGGAAGCCCTGGACAAGGATCGGGCCTTCCTTACCGAAGGCGGTGTGTTCACCGACGACATGATCGATGCCTACATCGAACTGAAGATGGAAGACGTCGAGCGTATCCGCATGACCACGCACCCGATCGAGTTCGACATGTACTACAGCTGCTAAGCTGTTGCGTCCGGCGCCATGGCGCCGGTTCGCCAAGAGGGGCTCCGCATCGCGGAGCCCTTTTTTTGTCGTACACTGAGTTGCGAAAAGTGGCAGGGAAACACATTCATTGGGACATCGGCCGATCGGCAGCGAAGCTGCGCGAGGCGCCGTCTAAGGGAGAGTCCACATGGGCAAGGCGATCGTGCTGTGTCTGCTGGGCCTGGTACTGGCGCAGGGGGCGCTGGCCACGTCGATCTATCGCTCCACCGATGCACAAGGCAACGTGATCTTCACCGACGACCCCAATCATGGCGGCGAGCCGGTCGAGCTAGCGCCGCTGACCGTGATTCCTTCGCCGGTCGAAGGGCGCCAGGCAGAGCCGCCGCGCGTCGAGGGTGTTGCCCCACGCATGGGCGAGGCCCCGGGCCAGCCGTTCATGCCCTACGGGACCTTCCGCATCCGTTCGCCGGAGCACGGGGCGGACCTCCCCGCAAGCTATGCCGGCAACCTGCAAGTGGAGCTGGCCATCGAGCCGGAGCTGCGTCCCGATCACAGCGTGCGACTACTGGTCGACGGCCGGGTGAGCCAGACTCCCATGCATACTCGCGCCTTCATGCTCAACGATCTCGGCCGTGGCGAATACGTGCTGCAGGCGGAGTTGCTCGATGCCCGGGGGCAGGTACGCCATCGCAGCCCGCCGGTCTCTCTTTACGTGCAGCGCGCCAACGTGACGCTGCCGCAGGATGGCGGTTGAGCCGAGGCGCCACCTCGATCTGAGTACGTTGTTCTCCTAGGCTCGCCCTTCCTTGTTCCCCCCGATGCCCCATGTTGGGGGAAATATGTGCCTCCTGATTTGGCGCTTCTATCCTTGTTGCACCATAGTGGTGCATAGGGGTTCATTGCATTCGCCCTGAAACGGCGCCCTGCTGCGCCGCCGCGGGTTGGCGCGCTTCTTGCTTGAAATGTTTCAACCAGAGCGCTGCCTGGCTTCGGGACGGTGGCTGCGGTGATCCCGCCGATGCGCCATGACGATGCACGTATTGCTCCATGCACTCCTGAGTTTCAACGAGGAAGGTCGTAAATGTATCGACGCCTGATGGAACACCTCACCACGGCGGTGCTGCTGCTCGACCACGAGCTGCGGCTGAGCTGGATGAATCCGGCGGCCGAAGCCCTGTTGGCGGTCAGCCTGGGCCGGGTGAAAGGGCTCCGCCTGGCAAGCCTGCTGGCCGAGGACGACGGCATGGGCGAAGTGTTGGCCAAGGCGCGCGACGACCAGCACCCCTTCACCCAGCGCGAGGTCAGGTTGGCGCTGGTCGGCGGTGCCGTGGTCACGATCGACTACACGGTGACGCCGTTGTCGACGGTGGAGCTGTTGGTGGAGATGGAGCCGCGCGACCGCCTGTTGCGCATCTCCCGCGAGGAGGCGCTGCTCAATCGCCAGGAGGCGATCAAGGTGTTGTCGCGCGGCCTGGCCCATGAGGTCAAGAATCCCCTGGGCGGGATCCGCGGTGCGGCGCAGTTGCTCGAGCGCGACCTCGACGACCCCGGCCTGCAGGAGTTCACCCGCATCATTGTCGAAGAGGTCGACCGTCTGCGCGACCTGGTCGATAGCATGCTGGGACCGAACAAGCTGGTGCACCATGAGCCGCTCAATATCCACAAGGTGCTGGAGCGGGTGCGTACGCTGCTGATGGCCGAGACACCGTCGGTGGCCATCGAGCGCGATTATGATCCCAGCCTGCCGGATTTTCCCGGCGACGAGGCGCAGATGATCCAGGCGGTGCTCAACGTGGCTCGCAACGCCATGGAGGCGATGACCGCGGCCGGCACCGAAGCCCCCAGCCTGCTGTTTCGTACCCGGGCGCGCCGTCAGTTCACCCTGGGTGCGGAGCGCCATCGCCTGGTCTGCGAGGTGGCCCTGATCGACAACGGCCCCGGCGTTCCCGAGGGCCTTCAGGAAACCCTTTTCTATCCCATGGTCTCGGGTCGCGCCGACGGCAGTGGGCTGGGACTGTCCATCGCCCAGGGCATCCTGCATCAGCACCAAGGGCTGATCGAGTGCGATTCCCGCCCCGGCCATACCGAGTTTCGTCTGCTTATTCCATTGGAGAGGCGCCATGACTGATGTCGCACGTGTCGCGGTGGTCGACGACGACCGCGCCATTCGCTGGGTGCTGGAGCGCGCCCTGGCTCAGCCCGACCTCGAGGTCGAGTGCATCGACCGGGCCGACGTGGCGCTCAGCCGCTTGCTGGACGACCCGCCCGACGTGCTGGTCACCGACATCCGCATGCCGGGCATCGATGGCCTCGACTTGATGTCGCGGGTGCGCGAGGTTCACCCCGACCTACCGGTCATCGTAATGACCGCCCACTCCGACCTCGACAGCGCCGTGGCCTCCTATCAGGGCGGTGCCTTCGAATACCTGCCCAAGCCGTTCGACGTCGACGAGGCACTGGCCCTGGTACGGCGCGCCGTGGCCCATGCCCGTGAGCGCAAGCGCCCGGTCAGCGTGCCCGAGGGGCTGGACGCCGAGATCATCGGCGAGGCGCCGGCGATGCAGGAGGTCTTCCGTGCCATCGGCCGGCTGTCGCACTCGCACATCACGGTGCTGATCAACGGCGAGTCGGGCACCGGCAAGGAGCGGGTGGCTCGCGCCCTGCATCAGCACAGCCCGCGCTCCAGCCATCCGTTCATTGCCCTGAACATGGCGGCGATCCCCCGCGACCTGATCGAGTCCGAGCTGTTCGGCCACGAGAAGGGTGCCTTTACCGGCGCCACCGCCCAGCGCCAGGGACGTTTCGAGCAAGCCAATGGCGGTACGCTGTTCCTCGACGAGATCGGCGACATGCCCGCCGAGACCCAGACGCGACTGCTGCGCGTGCTGGCCGACGGCGAGTTCTATCGGGTCGGCGGCCATACGCCGGTGAAAGTGGACGTGCGAATCATTGCCGCCACCCATCAGGATCTGGAGCGGCTGGTGGGGGATGGCCGCTTCCGCGAAGATCTGTTTCATCGCCTCAACGTGATCCGCGTGCATCTGCCCAAGCTGGCGGAACGCCGCGAGGACATCCCGCGGCTGGCTCGTCATTTCCTCGCCGAGGCGGCCAAGGAGCTCTCCACCGATGGCAAGGTATTGACCAAGGATGCCGAGGCGCACCTGACCCGGCTGTCCTGGCCGGGCAACGTGCGTCAGCTCGAGAACACCTGTCGCTGGCTGACGGTGATGGCCTCGGGGCGCGAGATCCTGGTCGAGGACCTGCCACCGGAGCTGCGCCAGGGCGAGGGCGGCGAGGCAGCCAACGGCGACTGGCGCGCCGCCTTTCGCGACTGGGCCGACCGCGCCCTGGCCGCGGGCCATACCCACCTGCTGGAAGAGGCCGTACCGGATTTCGAACGCATCCTGATCGAAACGGCGCTGAAGCACACCGGTGGACGCAAGGGCGAGGCCGCCGAGCTGCTGGGCTGGGGGCGCAACACCCTCACGCGCAAGCTCAAGGTGCTGTTGCCGGCACTGGCAGATGGCGATTGAGCGTCGGCACTGCTCGGGCTCCTGAAAAGCTCCTGTAAAAGGTAGGCATTAAACCAAAGGCGCATGGCTGCGATGCGAGCCGGCTACGTACAGTCGGGGAAATCATTGCGCGGCTAATCATCATGCTTGAAGCGATCCGGGCGCCCCGGCAGGTCCACGTCACCGAAGTGGGCCCGCGCGACGGGCTGCAGAACGAGAAGGTGCTGCTCTCCACCGCACACAAGGCCGAGCTGGTGCGTGCACTGGTTGCGGCCGGGGTTCGCGAATTCGAGCTGACCTCCTTCGTCAGCCCGCGGGCGGTACCGGCACTGGCCGATGCCGCGGAGCTGGTGGCCGAGCTCAGGGATCTCGAACGGGTGCACTTTTCGGCGCTGGTGCCCAACCTGCGCGGGGCCGAGCGGGCCCTGGAGGCCGGCGTCGACTCGGTGGTGCTGTTCGTTTCGGCCTCGGAAACCCACAACGCCAAGAACGTCAATGCCAGCGTCGCTGAGTCGCTGGCGAGCTTCGAGCAGGTGGCCCGGCGCCTCGAGGGCAGCGGCATCGAGCTGCGCGGAGCCATCGCCACCTGCTTCGGCTGTCCCTTCGAGGGCGACATCGACGTGGCCGCGGTAGGCCGCATCGCCCGTCACTTCGCCGATCTCGGCGCCCGCTTCGTATCGCTGGGCGATACCACCGGCATGGCCACGCCGCCGCTTGTCGCGGAGCGGATCGTCCATCTGCGCGAGACGGTACCCGGCGTTTCGCCGACCCTGCACTTCCACAACACCCGCGGCATCGGCCTGGCCAACGTCATGCAGGGCCTCGCGCTCGGCGTCGACCGCTACGAGAGCTCGATCGGCGGGCTGGGTGGCTGCCCCTTCGCGCCCAAGGCGACGGGCAACATCGCCAGCGAGGACCTGGTCTACCTGCTTAGTGAAATGGGCGTCGAGACCGGCATCGATCTGGAGCGGATGATCGAGGCCGCGCAGCTCGCCACCCGCCGGATGGGGCGCCCCCTGCCGGCCCAGGTCTCCAAGGCGGGGCCACGGCTGGCGCTCAGCGACTGTGCGGCAGTGCCGACGGCAAAAGGATAAATATGACCAATTCACCAGCCCTGGCGGGGGGAAGCCTGGAGGGCATCCGCGTCATCGACCTCACGCGGGTCATCTCGGGGCCGTTCTGCACTCAGGTATTGGGCGATCACGGCGCCGAGGTCATCAAGATCGAACCGCCGGATCGCGGTGATATCGTGCGTTCCCAAGGCAACATCGTGAACGGATTCAGCTGGTATTTCGCCCAGTTCAACCGCAACAAGCGCTCGTTGACGCTGGATCTGCGCAGCGAAGAGGGCAAGGCGCTCCTGGCCCGGCTGCTGGAAGAGGCCGACGTGCTGGTCGAGAATTTCCGACCCGGTGTCATGGCCAAGATGGGCCTGGATGACGAGACCCTGCGCGAGCGCTATCCGCGCCTGGTCGTTGGCCGTATCAATGGCTTCGGCTCCACCGGGCCCTATCGCGACCGGCCCGCTTACGACTTCATCGCCCAGGCCATGAGTGGCTTCATGGGCGTCAACGGCCCCGCCGACGGCGAACCCATGCGAGCCGCGCCACCCATAAGCGACATGGTGGCCAGCCAGAACCTGGCCTTCGGCATATGCGCGGCGCTGGTGCGGCGCGAGCGCAGCGGCCAGGGCGATATCGTCGAGACCGCGCTGACTAATGGGCTGATCGGCATGATGGGCTACCTGGCGGCGGAATTCTTCGCCACCGGCCAAGTGCCGGCGCGCACCGGCAACGACCACCCCATGCTCTATCCCTACGGCCTGTTCCGCGCCAGCGACGGCGAGGTGGCCATCGCCCCTAGCAACGACATCATGGTCGAACGCTTCTTGAAGGCGCTCGACATGCTGCATCTGCTCGAGGACGAGCGCTTCGCCGACAATCCTCGCCGCATGGTTCACCGCGAAGCCCTGCGCGAGATACTGACGCGGGTCACCGAGCAGCGCAGCGTCGACGAATGGATCGCGCATCTCAACCGCGCCGGGGTGCCGTGTGGGCGCGTTCAGGATTTGCGCGAGACCTTCGACGATCCCCAGGTACAGGCACAGCAGATGAAGATAGAGCTGGACCAGGGGAAGTTCGGCCGGATTCCCACGACCGGCTTCCCGGTAAAGATGAGCGAGGCCCCCGCGGCAGTACATCGTGGCGTGCCGGAGCTCGGCGAGCATACCCGCGAAATTCTGCACGAGCTGGGCGTTGAAGAGAGCGAGTTCGAGGATATGCGGGCACGCGGGGTCATATAAGCTAATCTGCAAGAGGCGCCGAGCCGAGGCTTCGGCGTGGCAATACCCACCGCCACACGGCACAACAGCACTACAACAAAGCCACAACAACAAACGAGGGACACGCTAATGCGCACCATGAAACACGCTCGCCACGGTCTCGCCGCTTCGGCCCTGCTGGGGCTGGGGCTTGCCATCAGCTCACCGAGCCAGGCACTGCCCATCAGCGAATGCATCGCTCCGGCCGACCCCGGCGGCGGCTGGGACTTCACCTGCCGCTCGGTGGCCAAGCTGCTGCGCGAGCTGGAATTGACCGACGGCGCCGTACAGGTCACCAACATGCCGGGCGGCGTCGGGGCCGTGGCGTTCTCCAACGTGGCCAGCAGCCGCGCCGACGACAGCGACCTGATCGTGGCGACCAGCACCGTGGGCATGACGCAGATCGCCCAAGGCCAATACCCCGGCGATGCCGATACCATGCGCTGGCTGGCCATGCTGGGCACCGATGTAGGGGTGATCCTGGTCGACGACGAGAGCTCTTACGAGACCCTCGAGCAGCTGCTCGACACCATGGTCGAGGATCCCGCTGCCGTTGCCATGGCCGGCTCGAGTGGCGCCGGTGGCTGGGATCACATCCGCGCACTGCTGCTGGCCAAGGAGGCGGGCATGCCGGCCGATCAGATAGCCAGCGTGCGCTGGGTGCAGTTCGACGGCGGTGGCCCGGCCGTGACCCAGATGATGGGGGGACACGTCGACGTGGTTTCCACCGACCTCGGCGAGATCGCTGGTTTCATCGAGTCCGGCGACGTGCGCGTGCTGGCGGTACTGTCCGACGAGCCGCTGCCCGAGCCCTTCGGCGACCTGCCCACCGCGGTATCCCAGGGCTACGACGTGACCGGCTACAACTGGCGTGGCTTCTATACCGGGGGCGAAGTCTCCGACGAGGACTATGCAAACATGGTCGAGACCCTCGAGACGCTCTACCAGAGCGACGAGTGGAAGGAGACCGCCCAGCAGAACGGCCTGGTGCCGCTGTGGCGTGGCGGTGAAGAATTCACCGACTACGTCGACAAGACCATCGATGAGGTCGAGTCCGTTTCGCGCGAGATCGGTGTCATCGAGTGAGTGAACCCGCACTGAACACGGATCAAGTGTCGGGTGCCGTCGCCGACCGAATCGCCGGCGTCGTGCTGCTGTTGATGGCGGCGGGTGCTTGGTGGTATTCGCACAGCTTCCCGGCCGGCTTCGGCCAGGTCGTGGGGCCCGGGGCCTTTCCGCGTCTCGTCAGCGTGCCGATGGGCCTGTTCGCGGCCTATCTGGTGATACGCCCCGGCGTCAATCAGCGCTGGCCGCAGCGCGCCGCCCTGCTCAGGCAGGGGGCGGCGCTGCTGCTGCTCGGCATCTATGCGGGCGTTCTCAAGCCGCTGGGCTTCCTGCCCGCCAGTCTGGTCTGCGTGGTGCTGCTGATTCGTCTGTTCGGCGCAAACTGGAGGGCTTCGCTGGCCTGCGGCGCGCTGCTGACGGTCTCGCTCTATCTGCTGTTCGAATTCGCTCTGGGCATGCCATTACCCAACATGCCGGGCCTCGACTGGTAAGGCGTCACGATGGATATATTGGCTTTTCTCGCCCAGGGCTTTGCCGTGGCGCTCGAGCCGCAGCACCTGTTTCTGGCGCTGGTCGGCTGTGCCGTGGGCACGCTGATCGGGGCGCTGCCGGGGCTCGGCCCGGTCAACGGGGTGGCACTGATGATCCCGTTGACCTTCAATTTCGGCCTGACGCCGACGGCGGCGTTGATCCTGCTCGTCAGCATCTACTACGGCTGCATGTACGGCGGGCGGATCAGCTCGATCCTGCTCAACATTCCCGGTGACGAGCCGGCGGTAATGACCACCCTCGACGGCTACCCCATGGCGCTCCAGGGGCGTGGCGGCGAAGCCCTGGGACTCTCCGGCGTGGCCTCGTTCGTCGGTGCCACCGTGGCGACCATCGGGCTCACCCTGTTCGCCCCGCTGTTGGTGGGGGTCGCGATCCGCTTCGGGCCGGCCGAGTACTTCGCCCTGTTCGTGCTGGCCTTCGCCACCATCGGCGGCGTGACCAGCGGCAGCCTGATCAAAAGCTTTCTCGCGGCCTGTCTGGGCCTGCTGCTGGGCACCGTGGGCATCGACTCGGTGAGCAGCGTGCCGCGCTATACCTTCGGCTGGTACGAACTCTTCGATGGCATCGATTTCATCGTCGCCCTGGTCGGGCTGTTCGCGATCTCCGAGTGCCTGGTATTTCTCGAAGATACCCACGGCAGCAACAAGCCGACCCTCAAGGTGGGTTCGGCGATTCCCGGCATTCGCAGTGCCTGGAAGTGCGCGCCGACCATCGGGCGCAGCTCGTTCATCGGTTTCGTTGCCGGCGTGCTGCCGGGTGCCGGCGCCGCGCTCGGCAGCTTCCTCTCCTATACCCTGGAGCGCCGCTGGTTGGGACGCCGCGGCACGTTCGGCCAGGGCGACCCGCGCGGCGTAGCGGCACCCGAAGCGGGCAACAACGCGGCGGCCGGCGGCGCGCTGATCCCCATGCTGTCGCTGGGCATACCCGGCAGCGGCACCACGGCAATCCTGCTGGCGCTGTTGTTGTCGATGAACATCACCCCCGGGCCGCTGCTGTTCGCGCAGCAGCCGGAAATGGTCTGGGGGCTGGTGGCGGCGCTGTTCATCGGCAACGTGATGCTGCTGATCCTCAACATCCCGCTGGTAGGGTTGTTCGCCAAGGTGCTGCAGGCGCCCGGCTGGTTCCTGATGCCGATGGTGGTGATGGTGGCCTTCGTCGGCGTCTATTCGCTCGGCAACAGCGCCTTCGATCTCTACATGATGCTGGCCTTCGGCGTGCTCGGCTACGTGCTGCGCAAGCTGGAGATGCCCGCCGTGCCGGTGGTGCTGGGCCTGTTGCTGGGCGGACAGATGGAGTACAACCTGCGCCGCGCCATGTCGATCTCCGGAGGCGACTGGAGCATCCTGTGGAATAGCGGCATCACCATCGGCATCTACACCTTCGCTGTCACACTGATCGTGGCCGGGCTGGTCTATGGCTGGATGGTTCGCCAGCGGGCCTAGGCCACATGTAGAAAGTTCCTGGCTCCTCGGCCTTTCTGGACTGCCTGGCTTCGATTGTCCGGTGAACGATGAACGCGAAGCCCCACCGGACCTGTTGATGGATCCGCACGCA